>JAUMZY010000014.1 GCA_030527885.1 Corynebacterium sp. | reverse complement strand
TCAGAAGGTTGGGGGTTCGAATCCCTCCGGGCGCACTTTTTACCCCAGGTCATGCATGGTTATGGCCTGGGGTTTTCGCATGTTTATCGAGATGTACAGAACAAAGTGTTTAGTACATCTAATTTCAGAACAATAACCCAATATTGGGTTACAAAATTGCAAAAATGGGTTACTTTGTGTCTGTATCAGCTATAGAATTTGGGATATGAGACGAGTTAATTGGATGTGGGGAACCTATGGAACATGTGTCTGAAGTTTCTAGAATCCTTGATGCGGCGATTATGCATAATCCTGGAAAAGCAATGTTATATGGAAATCTGCTAGCCGATAAATTGGAAACTGAAGGGCAGCTTCGTCAAGCTCGGTTACTGCGCCGAACATTAGCAAAGATGCCGGAAAATGCTATTGCAAGCTCCTACGCGCTACCCAAGGATTCAGAAGGAAATCTGAATATTGCCGATATCAAATTCCCTGATGAATTGGGTAGTGAACATCTTATTTTGCATCGGTATACAGAAATAAAAATCGCCGAGTTTCTCAATGCAGTCAAGCAGCGTGAAAAATGGGTCAGTGAAGGTATTGCTGCCGCTAACCGGTTATTGATCTATGGCCCACCTGGTACCGGTAAAACAAGCATTGCACGGCTCATCGCGCAGGAACTTGGTCTGCCACTCATCATTGCCCGTAGTGATGCAATGATGTCATCATTGCTTGGCCAAACCAGTAAAAATATCCGGACTCTTTTCGAACATGTTGATGGTAACCCAAGTGTGCTCTTCTTAGACGAGATTGATGCATTAGCGAAAAACCGTGCGGATGCACAAGAAGTCGGAGAGCTGCAGCGCGTTGTTATTGCTCTGCTACAGAATATTGATGCTATGGATCCCAGCACTATATTGATTGCGGCCACCAATCATCCAGACTTATTAGATCCTGCTGTTTGGCGGCGTTTTGACCATACGATAAAAGTGGATCTTCCCCACCTAGATCAACGCATTGCTATGTGGGCCGACATGCTTGAAGGCGTTATTGATGATAAAGCTGATTTGAAGAATCTGGGAATGCTTTCTGCCGGAATGTCTGGCTCAGGTATTCGTACCACAGCCAATGACATGAAACGTGTCAAAATTTCTACTGGTATGGAGCGATTGCCATTACCCATGGCTGCACAACGATTGGCACGCCTTATGTGGGTAGATCATTATGAACGCTTTGAAACTGATGAAGCAGAAATTAGGGCCCTTCGAGAATGGGCTCCTCGAATATTTACCATTCGTGCACTGAGTGAGCTGTTTGGCGTAAGCGTTAATAAAATTAATAATACAATAAATAAAAATAGCTAAGTCCAAGGAATTATGACAATGTCATCCCCTAGCTCATCACATCAATGGGCTGGGATTTTCGCATGCCCACGCGAAGATCATGCGGCAAGTCTTACAAATGAGGGGTGAGGCTTTCGGCACATAACTTAAACTGTGGCTTATCATCGCAGCTTAAGAAAGTAATTAATGCCCATGACTACCGCTTTTCGACGCCTACACAAGTACCCACTACTGATTCTGGGCGTCCTCTACGTCACCATGATCCTGCTGGCCGGCGGAACCAATACTGCACCTGGTGAACATGCGCACGCTATAACCAGCAATGTGGCGGAGGAGCGGGCTGTGGAACATCGACAAGCAAGCCCAAAGATTGTCGATTGGGTGTTCGATGCCGCAGGGCGCCTAGCAACCGCATTGCATAATCCCCTGTCGGCCCTTGGGGTGTTGTACACCTCAGCCGCCGCGTTCAGCCCCCTGATCATACTGCCCCTGTCCGCATGGCGCAGACGCGGAGTGCGGCCTGACCTGCTGCTGGTCGCCATGTCGCTGGGCCTTGAACTGCTGGACCGCCAGGTGTTCCACTGGACGCACCCGGCGGTCGGGCAGAACAATAATATCGGGACTGGTGTCGAATGGATTATCGGCATTATGAGGCTCGGCGGACTGTACTTGAGCATCCTGTTTCTGCTCATCAGCACCACGCTGATCAAGCGGCCACCAGCAGCCAGAATAGCCACAGAATTGATACGACGAGACCCAATCCCATCGGGCGCAATCATCTTATCAATTCACCTCTTCACCACATACGCCCTTCCCGATGCCAATCTGATAGTAGGACAACACCATTCTTCCACCATCACACAGGGGGCGTTCCTAGCGCTCATCATGTGGTTTTTGCTATCCATCCCATACATACTGCTGTGGAGCCAGCGGCTACAGGATGCCGGAATTCCACCCCGATCACTGCCTCGCATTTGGTCCTGTTACGCGATCATCCTGACCCTCATGGGCACCCTCACCGCAGTGATATACGACCAGGTGAAGCTGTTGGGAATCCAGCCAACCGACGATTGGCACTGGCAGCAAGATAATCGCATGAGCATCATCCTGCTGAGCTGCGTCATCATTCCGCTGGGTGCTGCTGCCTTATGGTACGTGGCGGGCTGGGCGGCGTCGAAAAGCCAGCAGAAAAGCTAACAGCTGCCTGGGGTTATTTCGGTAGCATGTGGGCACAGCTCGCCCAACCAAAGGAACCCCATGCCCGCACGCTTCAAACCTGTGCCCGACGACTGCTACATCACCCACGGCTTCGGCCCCGATAATGGAAAAACCTATTACGGTGTGGACTTCGGCAAAGCCGGCGGATCCGGAAACCAACCCGTGTACGCAGCCCAAGCCGGCACCGTCGTGTACGCCGGCGCCGCCCGTGGCTTCGGCGGGCCCGCACCAGCCGGCTGGGTTGTCGTCGACCACCCCACCGAAGCCGGCAGCGGCACCACCGTGTACGGCAGCGTCGTCGGCGAAGTAACCGTAGGGGAGTGGGTACACGCTGGACAACGCATCGCCCACATCAACCCCGACCCCAACACCAACGGCGGATACGCCCCACACCTGCACTTCGAAGTCCACCCCCTGGAATGGCGCGCCGGCTCCCAAATCGACCCCGTGCCCTGGCTCGGCACCGCCCCAGCCCCCACCCCTGAACAAAGCAACCCACCGATCCACTACGGCGTCGACATCTCCAACCACCAACCGAATATCAACTGCCACACCATCAAAGCCGAAGGCTTCAGATTCGCTATCATCAAGGCCACCGAAGGCACCTGGCAAGACCCCTACTGTGCGCACCACGTAACCCAAGCCCGCGCCGCCGGCCTCCACACCGCCGCCTATGCGTACGTACATTCGGAAACCAGCCCCCAAGCACACGCCACCGCCCTCACCGCCACCATCAACGACCCCACCGTACCCACCTGCCTCGACATCGAAACCAACTCCGGCACCGACCCCGCCCACTGGCTCGCCATCAAAGACACCATCGAAGCTCACGGCCACCGCGTCATCCTCACCTACCTACCCCGCTGGTACTGGCAACAAGTCGGCACCCCCAACCTCGTCGGCCTCCCACCCCTATGGTCCTCCCACTACGCCGAACCCCAACAAGGCTACGCCGCCGACATCTACCAACGCGCCGGCAGCGCCGGGTGGCACAGCTACGGCGGCGTACTCACCCAACTCTGGCAATTCTCCTCCCAAGCAGCCGTAGCTGGGCATGAAATCGACGTCAACGCCTTCCGCGGCACCGCCACCGATCTCGCCCAACTCTTTGGCAACTGACCTAAAACGGTGCCCGTCGAAAAGCAACAAAGAAGCGCTACAGCACTTCGATTCTTGCCCCAGTATTCTCCGCCTGAATCAACTGATTAACCCACTGCGGCCCACCCGGATGCAACCGAAACACCGGCCGATTAGAAATCGGCTGCGGACTCACTGACTGCTCCTTATTCAACCCAGAACGCGCCTCAAATCGAATACGTGAGCGATGCCCATTGTCCACCAACTCTTCCAACGACGGATTCTCCATCAACAAATGATCCCGAGTATCATTCAGCAAACTCAAGGCCTCATCAAGCGCCTTCAACAACGCCACATGATTCGTTTCACACATAGCCCGCACCAGCGACGGCGCACTACTAGCAACCCGCGTACCATCGCGGAAACTACCCGCAGCCAGCGACAACGACAATGCACCACCATTATCACCAACGATCGCCAACGTCTCAGCCAACAAATGCGGCAAATGGCTCACCCGCGCCACCGCCGCATCATGTTGCTTCGCCCGCGCCGGGATGACCTCGGCACCAACTCGGCTGGCCATGTGCACCACATCTACCCATAGCTTCAGCCATGCGCGATCCGGCTTGCCGTCGATAGCATGATCGAACGTAATCACCCACACGCTGCGGTGGAATAAATCTGCCTGCGAGGCAGACCACCCGGAATGCGTAGTGCCCGCCATGGGGTGCCCACCAACATAGCGATCAGCCATGCCGTGTTCCTGCACCAACTTGTACACTTCCCCCTTCACGCTCACCACATCGGTGAAACCGCAGGAAGGGGCATGTTCTTTCATATCGTCCAGCAGGCCAGCAATGGCCGGCATGGGGGTGGCCAACACAATGAGGGCGTTGTCAGTTTCCGCCCGCTGGAGGGTTTCGAGGAGGTTATTACTCACATCAAAACCCTCATTGCGGGCGGTACTGGCAGCCGAGGGCGAACGATTGTAACCATAGACAGCAATTTTTTCTCGGGCAAGGGCTCGCAGCAGGGAGCCACCAATCAACCCCAGACCGATGATGCACACGGGGCGGGAAATTTCATTAATGCTCACCTGACAAGTGTGTCACAGAACGACTACGGTTATTCGATATGGAACGTAATTTTGCAGTAACTGTGGCACGTGTTGGATCCGATTGGGATGTTTCGGCATTCCAGGATGACTTTTCTACCGTAGATACAGCGGTGAAAGCGGTGCGTAACTTGCGTGCTGAATCCGCAGCATTTGCGTTATTGTGCGTGGACGATGAATATTTTGTGATCGTCCGCCCTACCCCCAGTGGGGTAAAACTATTCCTCTCTGATGCCTCCATGGGGGCCGTCGATGACTTCGCCGCCGCCATACTGGAAGAACTGAACGTAGACGTTCCCGACATTGCCGAAGAAGACTTCGCGGACACCGAGGGCTGGCCAGAAGGTGATTTCGACATCCTCGCCGATCTAGGCGTGAGCGAGCAAGTGCTCAGCGTCATCGTCGACGAATCCGAATGGTGGGCCTCCGAGCAATTGCAGCGGCTGGCCGAAGAATTAGGCTTCGACGATGCCCTCAATAAAGCCGCCCAGCTGGACTAATGGCAGCTGCTTTACGACGAGCTTTACGACGCCCCGGTTACCTGACCGCAGCCGAAGCGAAAATGCGCCAGGCCTTGGCTGTGGCTGCGGAAACCCCACCGGATGATGTGCCTGTGGGGGCAGTGGTGTTTAGCCCCGATGGGCGGGTGCTGGGGCAGGGCTGCAACCGGCGCGAAGCCGACGGTGACCCCACCGCACACGCGGAGATCCTCGCCATCCGGGAAGCCGTACGCAACCACGGCGACGGCTGGCGGCTGACCGATTGCACCATCGCCGTCACCCTAGAGCCGTGCAGCATGTGCGCTGGCGCTTTGGTGGGGGCACGCATCGGTACCCTCATTTTCGGGGCCTATGAGCCCAAAACCGGGGCTTGTGGTTCCGTTTTCGACGTGGTGCGCGACCCACAAGTATTACATTCACCGGAAGTTATTGGCGGGGTGCTTGCCGACGAATGCGCAGCACAACTAGGTGAATTCTTTAAATATCACCGTTAAATTATGAATTGTGTGACGGCGTATATGTGAGTTTTGGGGTAGGGTGGGGGGTAATTCGTACCCGATCATATTGTGAGGAGATCTACATGAGCGAATTCGACAAGATCAAAGGCAAAGCCCAAGAGGCAGTTGGCAAGATAACTGGCGATGAAAACCTGGAAGACCAAGGTAAAGCAGAGCAAGTGAAATCTGAAGCCACAGAGCGCGTGAAAGATGGCGTGAACAAAGTTATCGGATCCTTTAAGAAGGACTAGCTATTCGATGAATAGGGTGGGCCCGCGAGTGGCCCACCTTTTTTGCGCATTACACTTGAAAAGATGCGCAATATAGTAGTTGTGGTCCTAGAGGCAGTGAAGAAGCCCATCAAAGCCGTGTGGCGGGTGACGAAGCGTGTCTGCGTTGGTACGTTCAAGTTCATTGGCGAAATGAGTTAAGTAAAGCAGGTATTTTAGGCACACGTTTTTATTTAACTCTCGAAAACTAGCGTACACCCCCATGCCCTGATCTATCCGTTTCACGTGCATAATTTGCCTGCATGGGCTTGATCGCATAGGATTTTTCCCGGTGGCGTGTCCGAGCGGCCGAAGGTGCTCGCCTCGAAAGCGAGTGTTGGGTAACCCCCAACCGCGGGTTCAAATCCCGCCGCCACCGCTTTTTATGTGACCCCCATCACACTTATGTGTGGTGGGGGTTTCTGGCTGCAATATTCGGGGCGACGTCCGGGCGTCGAAAAGCAGTAGCGTTAACCTGGGCTGCCGTGCCTCTGTTGCGCCAATAATGCAAAACCATGCTGAACACTTCACAGCAAACTAGCTACTGCTGGGGTTGGTTGCGAAACTGTGGCCGAAAAGTATCGTCTTGGAAAAATATGCCGTGAAGTGCTTGTAAAGCGTAAGTATGCATGATAAAGCTTGAGTGCAAGAGATCGTAGAGGTGCCTCCTAATTATTCAGAAAGCGATACTTCCGTTGTAGCGGTAAAAGACTGCATTGTGACCGCTCTGCCAATAGCTTATGACAATGTTGATGCCGCTCTTGATGCCGCAGGAATTAGTTGGTACATGATGCTATACACTTCTGGATTAGCATAACCTATTGAAGCTCGTCGGGTAACTATTCTGGCAAAGCCACAACCCAAGCCCTCAACCCCAGTACCTGCACCCCCAGTGATATCACCGAAACTGCAATAGCCACGTTTAATGCCGTGGACCATTCCGGCAATATTCGCCCCGGTATCGAAGTGGTCACGAATGCGCCACTGCAATTGTCACATTGCTACATCATTGAGAAGTTGTCCCTGAACGAGGATGTCGTGCAGTGCGGCAGTAGCGCGGATTACCTGCCGGTCTGCTTCACAAATGCGCAGATGTCCAACCGTGTGTACTGTGCCCGCGACCCGGAGGAAAAAGCTCTACCAGTTCGATGGTGTGCAGATTGATCCGGATGATTCATCCGGTCTGACGTTGCAGCCGTGGAAGATTGAGCTGGAAAACGGCACGAAATGCATCATTCGCCTGGGCGGCGCCTGGGGGAGCGGGGCCGACGGTCGCGTGGGAACCTACCACTGTGAGGGAGCAAAGACTGTGGTGCTGACTCGTCCCGGTGACGCATTCAATGCTGGTATCAAGACCGAAAGTGACATCATGTATGCCCAAGTTGGTGTGCTCGGTAACGCGGATGAGCAGTTGCCGGAGCCTACGCTCGTGCCCATCTGCGTCGCACACTACGCTGCTTACCACTGGACCTAAACCAGTAAAGCGCACGGATATGCATCCCCGGCTGCGTCTTGGTTTTTACCACCCAGCATGGCGGTTGACCGGAAGAAGTCGGAGCATGGTCAGTAAACTAGCGCACTGGCAGCGGGACTTACCAATGCTCCGGGTTTCCCGCTGTGTCTGCTAAGGGCATCATCACCATTGCTTTTCTGCAAAACCCACCATGCTTATGTGTGGTGGGATTTACCTTTTTGTCCTTCTTCTGCGCGGAGGATGATTTATCCGGCCCAGCCAGCCCCATCCTTGCTGTAGTTCATGCGATGCGGTCGCCCCTGTCCTTGCCGCAGTAACCACGCAACTATAGTAAGTTTTTGCTTTTCTTTGGTTAATGTTTTAGGTTCTGGGCGTAGGGTTTGAGCTTTCTCCCGTGGTTCCTGGGGCATTATGCGGCAAAATGCACCGGTTGAAAATGGCGGACAGGGCCGGATTTTAAAGTGCGAAAATTTTTGATCAAATAGTATCCTATATCAGAGTCAAAATATATTTATGTGGTTTTATTTCTCGGTAATCAGGGTGCAAATTACGTATAATTATTGAAAGTTTTTCGATTATTTATTTTATAAAAGTGCCAAGAGTGAGCTGGCTAAGCGGTGTGTCGAACAGGGGGGTGCTAGCCACCGGCTTCCATGCCTGCGGGTTTCGGGGGATTTGAGTGTGCTGGTCGGTAACTTTTCCAGAGTGAATAATGTGTTAATCACTTGTCGGCAAATCGTATAAGTGATTATTTGTTGGGTAGTGTAATCGGGTGAATATTTGCGCGCATGATTGAGGAGGGTGAACTAGAGATGCGCAAATAACCAACCTTGAATAGGGGTGAATATCCATTAATGCTATTATTTGGTTATGTGGGAATAGGGGTTAATATGGGGGTAAGATATCTTAAGGCTATATAAAGGGATGGGTGGTAAAGGTGTGCATTTAATGTGTGCCGTGGCTGCTGGTGGCCTAGCTATGACGGCTAGCATTTACGCTACAAATTATGTGCGGCTAAATGAAGCTAAATTCGCCATCCGGCATTTTGCAGCAGGTTGGATGCTATTTTATTTCGTTTGATTTAATGGCCATTTCGTGGCGATAATGCGCTGTTAAATGCGACTTTGTGAATAGCAGATTTTGTACCAATAAAAGATATTTCGAAATAGTTGTAAAAGCTGGTCGACTCGTGATAATGATTATTTTAATGAGTAATTAATTCTGAGATGGTAGGACTGGAGTGAGCTAAGCTAACACCTTTTTAGACTGTGGATAAAATAAAAAATATTGGTAGATCCGTGCGCATTGGCGAAATTATGTCACCAGCCTGCGCGGCATGCAGATCACGGTGGCTTCAGCGCTAACCCTGATTGGTTGCGACGTAGGGCGTCGAAAAGCTAACAACGCTACCAAAACGCAAAGCAGCAGGACTGATAACCCGCTGCCTGCAAAACTACTATTGCGAAAGTGATACATAGATGGAAAACACCTTCCAAAAAAGATTCCCGGTGATCCTGGTGGGAATTTTGCTGTTCATCGTGGTGGTCCTGTTTTTCAGAGACCTGTTTTACGGTGATCACAATGCCAAGGATCGAGCTGCGGCCAGCGGAACCGCCCAGGCGAGCAGCACCGCAGCGTGGGCAAGTGGCACAACATCCAGCACTGGTGTCACGGCCTCCGGGACCAGTTCAGCTAGGTCCAGTTCCGCGCAAACCGCAGGAGGCGAGACGGTTTCGTCAGGCCTCCACAGTGCGCAATTGCTGAATGATTCGGGAAATAAGCTCGCCATGTCGACGGACAACCTTGACCCCAAGGCGGTGAGTCTTCTCTTGAATGGCCTCAACGATACTATTTTCACCGCCCCGGTGGCATTGACAGCAGAGAAGCCACTGGCCGGGAAGATTAAACTCACCCGCACGTATGCCGAAGCGCTGCCAGCAGGTGCGGTGGCCACCTTCGCCTACTACGACAAGGGTCGGCAGGCCTGGTTGCCGGCACAATCTGAGCTTTCTGCGGACCGCGAAACTCTAACCGCAGAGGTTGACCAGCCGTATGTGTATACCGATCTGGTCACGGGGCCGCAGACGGTGATTGATTCGGTGTCGCAAAGTTGGCGGGATGCGAAAACCATGGTGAAGCCAAGTTCAGAGCTGGCCGCGGATTCGCCCCAGAACCTCACGGATGTGGCCTACACCGGGGCAATCTCCCGGGTGGAAACCGGCACCGTGCAACCAGAGTGCAAGGGCGAAGTCCCAGCTTGGGCGGGCTCTGATGTGGTTAAAGCTGCGCTGACGGAATCTGATCCCGTGCAGTGGTGTGTGGGTACTAGCTCGAATGACCCGAACGTTCTGGAGGTGCGCATGGCCAATAACCTGGGCTTCCCGCTGCGGGTGCAGTGGAATGCGCCACCGGCCAACGTCACCCAGGAGGGTACGAACACATATTTGTCTGCCTACCTCACGGACATGCAGATCCAACAGTACAACCTGAAGCATGAATCCGAAACCTTCGTTGCGCCGAACATGACCAAGGTGATCCGATTCACCCAGCCGCAGAACGCACAGGAAAAGGTGGAACTCACCTTCGGTTCCGCGCGTCCCGTGGATGAACAGGGCTTTGTGCTGGCGCAAAAGCTCTTGGCCGCCAATGTGGACAAAGACAAGGTCACCACCATGTTCCAGTGCGTCTTAAACTCAGGCGACACGGCGGATGCGGCAAACGCGAATGCTGCGGCCGATACGCTCAAGTCGTGCTTGGGCGATGAGCTGCGCGCCGATTCGAAGATTGATTCGATTTTCGCCACGGCGCCCATTGATAGGAAGGCGCTGCAATACCTCGCCACGACTGCGCTGCCATCACGCGGCTAGTGCATGTAAGTAACGGCGGCGTCGATACGCATCTGCTTGCTTATCGACGCCTTCGCGTGCGTCTGTGACTGGTGGGCGCATCGACGTGAAGCTTCATTGTGCTAAATGTAACAAAGGTGCTGCAATTGGTGGGGGTTGGGGATTGGGTAAAAGCGGAGATCAGCCGCTGTGTATAACAGTATGATTGCTAATACTTCCATGAGCAAAAAGAAGCAGAAATGCTGCCAAAAGGTGCGCTACGATAACCAATGTTGATGCCTCTGGCAAGATTTGGTACATACAGATGGGGGAAGTGGCTGCAAAGGTAGTCATCACAAAAGCCTATTCCACTGCTCCTGCGTGATGGTTGACATGGTGGTTAGCTGCCTGGGTCTGGAAGAGCTCAGGTGGCTATTTTTCCCATATGTAGTTTGTGAAGATGGATGCTTATGAGAAAAGTTAATAACAAGACTATAGTGCTTCTCGCTGTTGTGGCGGTGCTGCTCATCGCAGGGTTTGCGGTCGGTAGAAACCTCGTGAGGGAAAAGCATTTCCGCATAGATCCGCAGAAACCGCTGCACCGGCTTTGGGGTCTGGCAACAGCTCAATGCCTGAAGAAATATACTTCCGACCAGTCAACCGCATAGGTGAGGTGCAGCCGGGGTTTGATGTGAAGCCTGGCGTATTGGAGGCTAGGTACAAGGAACCTTCGGAAGAATATGGGGAACCCGGAGAATGGGAGCCGGCGACTGATTGTTTCGGCAGTAAAGTGTCCAAGGAAAGTGGGATTTTACAGTGCGGACTGGGGGAATCGGGGTACGCAGCTTGTTACGCTGATCTCAATAAAATCAGCACAGTATATTGTGCGCGGGATCCAGAAGAAACAACATTGACGGAAATATCTGAGGTGGACATTCATCTAAGTAGAGGGTCGGAAACTCGGCCGTGGATGTTAGAACTGGCCGACGGTACTAAATGTGCCGTTCGTATTGGTGGTTCGTGGGGGACCGCAGATGATGGCAGGGAAGCCCATTATGGTTGTGAGGGGGTCCGCGCTGTGATGACGCTGCCTGATAGTCCAACAAATACAGGTTTGTATGTCGAGGACAATGTAATGTACGCGCTGGTTGGTGATCTGGGCGTGTAATATGATGAGCTTTCTGAACCAGCTCGGATAGCCGTGAAGAAAGTGTATTACGCGGATTATGCAGAATAAGTTACCCGGCGATAAATTACCTGGCGGCGCCGAAAGGTCATGGACCATAAAGATGATTCTTAATAAAAATTTTGTCAAGAAGAGCATCATCAACATAGTGTTAGCGGTAGTGCTCGTTATCGCTGTGCTCTTTGTTTTTGGGGGTGAAATGCGGAGTTTTTTTCAGCGGTACAGTCAATCCAGATGAGACCAAGGTCGCGGGTGAAACGCGGGTTTCTACTGGCTACCTGAGTGCTGAACTGCCCGATAATGTTAATAATGAGGTTTCCCTGTCTGTCGAGGGTCTTGATGGTATTGCATTGAAAAGTTTATCCACTGGATTGCGCGATAGTATTTTCACTACTCCTGTGCGGGTGGAAACGAGGGATCCGTTGATCGGAATGGTGAAACTCACCCGAACCTATGCGCGAGCGTTGCCCGAAAAGCTTAGTGCTAGTTTTGCTTGCTATGATGACGAGGAACGGATATGGCTACCTGCGGATTCCACCCTTTCAGAAGAGCGGAAAACCTTGACGGCCGAAATACCTAAAGTCGCATTGTGCATGGATGTGATCGGCGGCTCCCAAAGTCTGCTTGATTCCGTTGCCGACAAATGGGAGTCCAGGAAACGGATTTTTAAACCTAGTTCGGATGTGGTGGCTAATTCCACCAAAGGTCTGGGGGAAGTATTTTATAGGGCCCCAAACTCCCAGGTGTTTTTTACACCTCAACAGACAGAATGTAATAAAGGTCTGCCTGAATGGGTCGATGCAGACACCCTACCGGAACCTAACAATGAGCACAGTGTGTTGCTGTGGTGCGCCGGAATTATCAAAGGTAAGCCAGACTTTTTAGAAGTAAAGATTGCGAATAACCGTAATTTCCCACTGATACTGCATTGGGGCGCTAAACCAAACTTTGTATTTGTGGACAACGTGTCCCCAGAGAGTGACACCTTTGTGGCCGAGTTGAGCACGGATTATGATAAGCGCAAGCGAAAGCAGAGTAGTAACCCCTGGGCTGAATCTAACTATTGGCTTACGAGTGAGTCGCGGAAAATATTTCTTTCCCCTGGTCAAACCGCAGTTTTTGATTTCAGTAAACTGGATGATTTTGCTAAAACATTGGATTTCGGGATCGGAAATTATAATGAGCACGAAGCCCTAGCGTTGATTTTGGGGCAGGAATTAGCTGCCACTGAACCGGAAGCGGCGGAAAAAGTTTTTCAAGACATATTAGAATGCCCTGGAAAGATAGTGAGTACTGATTCAGAAAAAGGAATCAATACTACCATGCGAGCCATTCGCTCGTGCTCGCTACAAGCGGCCAGTGAGAACCCAGAGTTAGAATCAGCGGTTGCTACTTTGGCAATTAGCGGAAAAGCTCTGCAATACGCGGAAGTAGTAAAAGCCACACCCCTTGGCGGGACTTGGGCTGAGACAACGCTGAACCTGAAGGGGGTGCAAAAGAAACAGCAAGACACAAAGCTGGAAGAAACCAAACTGGTGTACTACCGTGCGGTGAGTCGTGATGGCAAGGTGCAGCCTGGTTTCACCGTGAAGCAAGATGACAGTGAGTATGTCTTTTCTTGTTCCACTAGCTTGAAGCTGTCGGAAGATGATGGCATTGTGCAATGTGGCGCTAGCGCTCAGTCCTACATTGCTTGTTACACGGTTGCGGAACAGAAAATCAAGCAGGTTTATTGTGCCTCTGATCCGGAAAAGCAGGAGCTCACAGAGATCACAGGAGCTGAGGTTAAGGAAAACTCTAAAACTGAGGCCAAAGCAACGCCCTGGAAAATCGAACTAGAAGACGGCACCAAGTGCCTAGTGCGCTTCGGTGGTGCTGGTGGTACCGCAGCCGATGGCAGGGTGAATACTTACTATTGCCGGGATGGGGAGAAACAAGTTGTGGCTTTGCCGCAGGATGCTTACCCAGACGGCATTAAAACCGTCGACAAAGTGTGGTACGCACAAATGGGCGAAGTCGGCAATCCTGGTGATCAACTTCCCCCACCAGAGTATGTGCCCATCAAGAAGGCATACTTCGCTGCTTATGCGGACTAGCGAGGGGTTGCTTGTCGACGCACCCATGTGGGCAACGTGCGGCGTCGATAAGTTCAAAACTAATTAGATATGTCATATAACACATAAAAATTATTGCATATTCTTGGATTTAAGATCACAAGTAGCAATGAAAGTGGTGTCACATGGGAAATCTCATTGGGAAAAACCTCATTAGTGCAATGCTCACCGTGGTGCTCATCGGTGCGGTGACGATTGTCTTCCAGGTTGAAGCACAGGCGGTATCCTCTAGTTCGGTAACCCCCAGCTCAGTCACAGTCAGAAGAAAAACAGGTGGACGTGGACCAGCAACGCTATGTGCCGAACTGTCCCACACAACTCACCAAAACCGAACGGGTGTACTACCGTGCGGTGAGTCGTGACGGTAAGGTGCAGCCTGGCTTCACCGTGAAACAGAACAGTCGTGCAGCTGCGGTTATCTGTTCCTCCGACCTGCGGCTGTCGGAAGACGATGGCATCGTGCAATGCGGACCTACATTCGAGTCCTACCCGGTCTGCTATAAAACCACAGAGCGGGGTGCTTTGTGGGTGTATTGCGCCCGGGATCCGGAAGTGCGGGAACTCTACAAGTATCCGCTAGCAGAGGTGACGAAAAGCTTCACGGCGTCTAAGGCCCGGCCCTGGAAAATCGAACTAGAAGATGGCACCAAATGCACCGTGCGCCAAGGTGGTGCTGGTGGAACCGCAACTGACGGACGAATCAGCACCTATAACTGCACTGGCACTACCAAGAAGCATGTTGTGAGCTTGCCGCGGGACATGGGGTCAACCGGTATTAAAACCACCGGCGCAGTATGGTACGCACAAATGGGCGAAGTCGGCAATCCTGGTGACAAGCTGCCCGACGTCGAGGGCGTAGCCATCAAGAAGGCATACTTCGCCGCCTACGCAAACTAACGACAACCCCAATACAGCAGAATGTAGTAGTAGGGCTACAATCTGTGGGGTGATGTTTCAAAAAACCAGCCCTGTGCGTGTACTTTTCATCGCGCAGGTGCTGGTTTCTGGCGCAGTGGGGCTGAACCTCACGATTGCTTCATTATCTATCGTCGGAATTACCGGCCGCACCGCACTGGGTGGTTTGGCGCAGGCCACAACAATTTTAGGTGCCAGCACGCTCACCATTCCCATTTCTGTGCTGGCCCGCAGGTACGGGCGAAAACTATCCCTGCAAGCAGCCTTTATGCTGGCGGGGTTGGGTGGATTCTTCTGCGCCTGCGCCACCTGGGTGGCCAGACCATCCGCCACCGCATCGGTCGCCTTGATTTTCCTCGGCCTGTTTTGCCTCGGCGGGGCCACCGTGGGATCCCTGGCGGCCCGATTTGCCGCCGCTGAGCTGGCAACAGATGACCGCAGTTCGGCCACCGCCATCGCTTGGGTGCTTTGGGCCTCTACGTTCGGCTCGCTCTTTGGGCCGAATATCTTTGGGATGCTTGCGGTTCATGTTGCTCGGCCGCTTGCCTTGTCATTCTTGGCTGTGGCGGGGTTGTGCCTGCTGGCGGCCCTCGCGCTGGTGGCGCTGCCGGTGACTGTTGTTTCTGTTGCCCCGGCTGCTGTTGCCGCTGGCACGTCGCAGGGCAGAGCCCGGCGCGTTCTATTGTGCAACCCCATTGTGCGATTGACGCTGCTGGTGGCTGGTTTCTCCCACACGGCCATGATTTGTCTCATGAAGATGGCGCCGCTGAAAACCGCAGAGATCACCACCCCGGGGATAGCTGGGATGATTATCACGGGGCACCTGTTGGGAATGTATGCGGTTTCGCCCTTGGTAGGACACCTCCTGAAGCGAACGTCTGTTTGGATGACGTTGGGGGTGGGGCGGGAATTTATGCCGCGTCCATCCTGGGGTTGGCGGTTGGCAGTAGCAACGTGGTGGTTTTTGCCTTTGGGTTGTTTGGGGTTGGTGTGGGGTGGTCGTTCGGCATGGTGGTCTCCTCCACCATGGCCAGCACCCTGGTGCCTGGTGTCGATAAGCTTGTGGTGCAAAGCATCCTGGACATGAGCATTAATGTTGCTGCGGGTGTGGTGAGTTTGCTGGCCGGTTTTACGGTCGCACGCATTGGTTATGGTGGGTTGGCGGCCGCTTGGTTGATGATTGCCGTGGGGGTGTTCTGTGTGGTGTGGTGGCAGTGGCGTGGGTTAACACCGACTGCCGCCACTGATGGGGATTAGGGTGTTTGGGTTACAGGCTCCACTGGTGGAGGAACTCTACCATCTGGGCGCTGTTGTGGTTGGCAATCAGCGGGCTGCCGGTGTCGAGCGTGGCGATTTTAGCCATGTCGTCAGCATCCAATTCGAAATCAAAGATATCGAAATTCTCTTCGATTCGTTTCTTGCGGACTGATTTGGGGATTGCCACGATGTCGCGCTGAATGCTCCACCGCAGCACCACCTGGCCCACGGTTTTGCTGTACTTCTGGCCAATGGCGCTGAGCACCGGGTTGGTGAAGATATCATTCTTCCCTTCGGCAAAAGGAGCCCAGGCTTCATGAACAACATGGTATTTTTCCATGGTGTCATGGGCTTCGATTTGTTGCGTGAAGGGGTGGGTTTCGATCTGGTTCACCATGGGGGTGATCTTGTGGTGCAGGGCAAAATCAGCCAGCCGGGCGCTGTCGAAATTGGACACTCCAATGGCACGGATTTTCCCTTCTGCATAGAGTTCCTCCATGGCCCGCCAGGCCCCGTACACGTCGTTGAAGGGTTGGTGGATGAGATATAGGTCGAGGTAGTCCAAGCCCAGGTTGTCTAGGGAACGCTGAAATGCCACTTTAGCCCTGTCGTAAGTAGCGTTTGAGATCCACAGTTTCGTGGTGACGAAGATGTCTTCGCGGGGGACACCACTGTGTTTGATGGCGCGGCCAACGGCTTCTTCGTTTTGGTAGGCGGCGGCTGTGTCAATGAGCCGGTAGCCGGTGTGCAGGGCATCGAGAACACTTTGTTCGGCTTCCGCATTGGTCATTTGGAAGACACCGAACCCCAGCAGGGGCATTTCGACGCCGTTGTGCAGCTTGATGGTGGGGGATGGGGACATGTAAACCCTCGCAAGATTGGTCGGATGTGGTTCATGCCCCAATATATATGCGTTGTGATTATCGTGGGAGGGCCTATCAGAGCACCTCTAGGGCTGAATCTGGTTGCGGAACAACCGGGCGAACGGCCCCTGCTTCGTGCATAATTCTGTAAAAGTGCCCTGCTCAACGATCTGGCCGTGCTCCAGCACAATGATGTTATCCACATCCTGCAGCACAGAAGCGCGGTGGGTGATCACCACGATGATTTTGGTGGCCTTGGCCTGCTTCAATGTGCTAAACAGCTGCTCCTCGGTGTAGGCGTCGACGGCGGAGGTGGGCTCGTCGAGAAGCCACACGGGGTAATCGTGGAGGAATAGCCGCGCAAGCGATAACCGCTGCCACTGCCCGCCGGATAAATCCACGCCACCCCACTGCTCACCGAGTTGCGTGTCGAGACCGTGGGGGAGTTGCCGCACGAAATCCTGCGCATTGCTGTGCCGCAAAGCTTCGAACACTTCTTCGTCCGTGAATGTTGTGTTCAGGCAGAGGAAATCCCGAACCGTCACCTCAAACGTGCCAAAGCTTTGCAACTGCACCCCCAGCAACATGGAATGCTGGATGCGTTCGGCATCAAGCCAGATCTCCCCTTCAAATGGGAGTGCATCCACGATGGCGTTGATGATCGTGGTCTTCCCGGAACCATTTGCCCCCACAATCGCCGTGATGGTGCCCCGCTCAGCGGTGAACGACACATCCCGCACCGCCGGCGCCGTTGCTGCCGGGTACGTAACGCTCAGGTGCGACACCGATAATTTCTGCCACTCGCGGCGCGGCTCCGGCGGCAATGCTGGGGGCGTATCAGTGAGCAGCGTTCGCAACTGCCGCACCGCCGGGCGGGTCGTGGTCAACTCCCCAATCTGGAACCCCACCCCGCCCAAAGCAGTAATGCTGGACAAGAATCCAACAATGCCGGCCGCAATATCCAGCGTATTCCCCGGCGCCGACAACAGAAATAGCGTCGCCCCAATGATGATCGTGGTGGCCACCCCGCTGATCAGGTAGCCCATCATGGATTGGGCTTCTAATTGTAGTTTCAACCGCCGCCACTGGCTGCGCTGCTCCGCCACCAGGTTGGCAAACCGCAGTCCAGCCTTCAACAATGCCAATTCCGTAGACGTACGGGGCAGGCTTAGCTGATCCTCCAGATACAAGGCGCGGCGTTGCTTCTCGGTGGTAATCGGCCACAACTTCGCTTCCTTTTTCCCCACCCACATGTAACTGGCGACCATCGGCAACGCGGCAAACACACTGCATACGGCTGCGGCTTTGCTGATAGGCCACAGAGAGGATGCCAAGGATACAGCCACTATCAGCGCGGCCACGATATTGCAGGCAGCCTGGTAAAGTGATGAGGTTTGGCCTTCAATGCTGGTGTGCCGGGCGGCTCGGATCAGCGCGGCGTTGCTGGGATCCCTAAGCCACGCCGGTGGGGCGGTCGCCAGGGTACGGCTGAGTTCCGTGGCCACATGTGCTTCCATGCAGGTTGCTACTCGGCGGCCAAGCGCATAACTGATCTGCTGCAACGCCCCAGCTAGGCCGAAAACCAGGCTGACCAGAATCAATGTGCGCACTGATGGGCCATCGTGTGAGCCTAGGAATTGAATTGCCAACACAGTCAGTGCCGGGTAGATGCTAAGTAGCAGTCGCACAATCAGTTCTGTCACTAACCAGCCCCGGCCGGTACCTACTGCGATCCTACAGGCGAAGGTGCTCACTTTATCAAGAAAAAATACCGATGAGGTTTGCACGTAGTAATTCCTGCCGTTGAGTAAGAGATAAATCGCCATTATATCCGCAGGAAACCCAGTTTTTCTGGACTAGCTCTTTGTCGTATCCCTCAGAAAGCCTTCCAATTTCCATGTTGGTTTGGCCAGCGCTGTCCCAGCAGCTATACAATAGCCCATTGGTTGTTATTACGAGACCATCACTTGATTCCGGGTTGGCACAGGTGGAGCATCCATTGATATGGCTTTGTGGTACAACCTTAAAGCCTGATTCAACAGCATATTTGATTGCCTCTGTCATTCCATCAAGAAATGAACTCCAGGTTTTTCTTTCTAAGGAAAAAGATGGGATGGATTCAATGGGACAGAACATCAAAGAGAATTGTTCCTGCGACATCAAAATATTTTTTGAGAGATCCTCAATGAGATGATTGAGTGTTGTTACATTGTCTGGGGTAACATTAGCTCTGAGTGAGATGGATGAGAAGATTTGAGAGAAAGCCTGCAAATTCTCAAAGATCTGGTCGTAACTTCCTGAACCAGTTTTGAAACTACGAAATTGATCATGGTTTTTACGATCCCCATCAATGCTAATTTGAATCTTCTGAGGTTGAATACTCTCTAGTCTAGAGATCATTTTTTCATTCAGCAGTGTTCCATTGGAGACTAACATCACTTCGTTTACTGACAAGATGGATCTCATCTCTTGGCATAATGCATCAATATAGTCAAGGTAGAGGAAAGGTTCTCCTCCTAAAAAGCGAGATCAATCTTATCAGTGTTGAAATAATTTGAGATTAAGTTGGCTAGGTTTTTAGGGCTGATTTGAGTGGTTCTTGGTAATGAAGGTTTGTGGGTTCCAGTCTCATCCCATTGATAGCAATAAGAACATTTGAGATTGCAAGAGAATCCTGGCATGACGGCAGCATGAGGGATTTTTTCTACACCACCTGTATCGTTCTTGTCAAAGGTTTTGAGAAGTGATCCAAGTAGACCTCTTGCTATACGTTATTCTTTGCTTAAAAACCGGGGAATTTGAAAGACGCTACCATTATGGTATGCGAAGTATCCCTTGGGTGTTTGAAATGTAAACAATTTATTCTGTTAGGCTATCAGGCGCGGTAAGGGCACTTGTCTGGGTGATGTGCAATACACGTTGAATCTTAAGGAACTTCATCAAAGTAGGCATCTCCCCAACCTCTTTTCAATGTTTTATGTTTGGGTTATATGTTACATTTATACTGTATATACCTCGACATTTGTTGTTTATTTTGACTTCTATTTGCGGAACATTTGCTATATTCTCTGGAACTATTGCATTATGGTACTAATATGATAAAACATATGATCTTTTACACAGTGGGTGTATGGGGTAAAAGTTTTCCCTATGAGGTTATTGAACGACCATGATGTGAAGGAGGGGGTAGGGCGATGGGATGTATCACCCACTCACTGCTTATTGATGCCGCTATGATCATATCTTTGCATGGCAATCTTTCTGGCTAAGTGTTGGCTTCAGGGACAGTGGGGCTGAACTTGAGCGTGACCTTCCTTGTTATCGTGGAAAGATTGACATCATTGCCCCTCGGGACTGTTGCAGGCTGGCACTATTCTCGGGATCTTCTGCATGTTGGACACTCTCATTCCTGGCGGCCTGTCTGCCTACTAGTTACTGGGGAGCGTGTGGGTGTGGACAAGTTAAGTGGTGGGAATTGCTGGTGTAGCCTTGAGGGGGATGACCATTGGCATTGTGGTATTTTCTCATACGGCTATTATTTGCCTTATGTCCATGGCGTCGCTGTACGCAGTAGAGATCACTACGTCTACCACAGCTGTTCTGATTGTGACGCACTATTAGTCGGATTGCAATTACACTATTGGTGTTCGTGTCATGAAAACCCTTACATCATGGATTGAATCTGGTTATCTTTCCAACATATAGATAATGTAGGTTGGTGAGGGATAGTCTGGTGGTACAATCTATTCACAAGACAAAACTTTTAGCTTATCTTTAAAGAGGCAAAATATTATCACTGCTAAAAGGAGACGTCGTGAAGCTAAAAACCAGCGCAACCATGCTGCTATCACTGGTGCTGCTCACAGCATGCGCCAACGAAACTACATCAAGCAGCTTATCGACGAGCGATGTTGCTACCACTACCACAACGACCACTGCCACCACGACGACGCGGGCTCTGCAGTCCGTCAACCCGGATACATTCCTCTTCAATGGTGGCAGCTACATCATGGACTACACCCTGAGCGGTGATAAGCACGGAACGTGTGTCTTTGATGAGGATGAGGTCACGTGTACCGGGGAACCTGCTGCTGACGTGCCGGATTTAGGCCCGGAATCAGCACCATTCACCGGCCGCCCTGGCGCGGTCAGCATATCCCAGGAAGGCTATTCCTACGGGGTGTTTGAAGGCGTGCCGCCAGCACCCGCAGCACTCAAAGCGGGGCAACAAATGGCCTATGAGCAGGTGACTTGTGCCATGCCGGATGAATCCCGCCTTACGTGTTCCGTGGGTGAAACATCCTTCACCATCGCCGGCCCCGACGGGCTCATTAGCACCACGGGCCCGGCGCTCCCCCTGCCGGAGGTGACGGAGGCGCCGCAAACCAGCACCCCAAGTGCTGATGTGGAGAGCGAGGCCGGTTCAACATGCACAGGTGATACGGGTGAAGTGATTGAAGTGCGCAAAGGTCGAGTGTCGTGCAAGGAAGCCTTGGCGGTGATGGGGCAGTACGTCGCAGAGGCGAAGCAAAAAGGCGGCGGCAATAGCCTATTCATGACGTTTGGCGATTGGGGTTGCAGCTCTCCGACGGCCGCGCAGTCGCAACAAACAGGCGCAACGAATGTGTGCGAAAACCCCGCAACGGGAACAACGATTGCAAGATAGCAACATCCCTAAAAAGTGTTTCTGTGTCAAAACATTGAGGTACATGAAGATCATGAAGCCCACCACACTTGCTACTATTTTCGTGTCTGCGTTGCTGCTGGCCGCCTGCGGGTCAGGTGAATCCGCCCCTGATGCTGCTAGCTTATCGACGTCTGACGCTGCCGCGACCACTAGCACTACCGCTGAGCTAAAGGAGGTAGACCCGGAAAAATTTGCCTCCGGATACGGTATCTATAGCATGCGTTATGTTATCAATGACAAGATCTCTGGGGATTGCTCATTTTACAAGGGTGGTGTGACATGCACTGGTAAACCTGCGGATGATGTGCCCGATCTTGGGTCTGATTATCCCGTGCCTGGCACTCGCCCTAACGCGGTTGATGTCTCTGCGAAGGGTGTCAAGTATTGGGCTTTGAAAAATTCATCCGACTCTCCTGCCGCCCTCATAAGTGGGTAGAAGGTTTCCTACCAGGGGTTTACCTGCGCTATCCCCGATGAGACCCACCTGGAATGCGCTGCGGGAGATGCGTCCTTCAACATATCTGGCACCGATGGGCTTATTTCCATCACTGGTGCCAGCAGTGCAGCTAGTCCAACCGCAGAGTCAACTGCTGCGTTGTATGACGTAGAACCGGAAAAATTTGTCTACAAAGATGATGTGCACTTCATGCGCTATGTTATTGATGACAAGGTTGCTGGGAACTGCAAGTTCATCAAGCAGGAGGTGACCTGCACTGATGATCCGGTAGATGACCGAGCCAAAACTACTGCCCAAGAGAGTCCGAGTGCGGTGATCATCTCCACGAAGGGGGTCAGCCGTGGGGTGTATGAGAGGCTGCGCAATCCGTCTGGCTATCTCGTGCCGGGGCAGCAAGTGGTCTATCAGGATGTTACTTGTGCTATTCCTGACGATAGTCATATGAAATGCACCGTGGGGGATAAGTCCCTGATTATTTCGGGTAAGGATGGGCGCGTATCCACCACCGGCCCTTCTACCACTCCGAAGCCGAAAGCTGCTCCTACCACGGCGGCCCAAAAAAGTAACTCGGATTCTGGGCTAGAGGTGGACTATAACAAGCTGGCGCAGATTGGCGAAACCTGCGGTGCTTTAACTGGTGAACCTGGGGTGAAGTTGGAGAGTGGGGAAATCTCCTGCCGAGAGGCTCTGGATGTCTTGGCGTACTACCGGGCTATTCGGCATGCCCGGGGTGACGGCCAGTCGCTCCTTGTGGAGTTCAACGGCTGGGGTTGTAGCTCGCTGCCTGCGGTGCGGGCAAAGCAAACTGGGGGCGCTACGGTGTGTGAAAAACAATTGGGCAAGATCCGGCTGGTGGGTGACTAACGGTAAGCAGGGTGCGTCGACAAGCGGCTGCCCGCGTCCGTGGGTGGCGATAGCACAATTTGTATGACTTGTGTCACCGCTGCTGGTGGGTTGGGGCTGCGGTGGTGATGCTTATCGTGAGTGGCCGCGTGCCCATTTTCCCGTAACCTGGTTGTTATATTTGGCTGAATCTTTGTGGGTAATGCCGCGCCAAGGTTTTGTGATTTCATTCATGGTGAGTTGTAGCATGGGTGGATATCTCTATGGAAAGGGCACTTAAAGCGTGGCGAAACTGCTATACCGCTTGGGGCGTTTTTGCTACCGGGCAAAATGGGTTGTGATTGTAGCCTGGCTGATACTGCTGGCTGCCATCGGTGGTACTTCCATTGCTTTGGGCGGTAATTACAACAACATTTTCTCCATCAGCGGCACGAAAGCCCAAGGTGCCACCCACCTGCTGCAAAAGAACTTTCCTAACGAGAAAAACCCAGCTATGGAAGCTGGCATCACCATTGCGTTCAAAGCCCCGGAAGGGGAGCGGCTCGATGACCCGAAAAACAGTGCGGCCATTGATAAAGTCATCAAGCACATCGAAGATAACTTTGAGGGCTTAATACCTGGTCAGCGGTTCGGTAACCCAGTGACGAAGAACCCCGAGCTGCAACAACTCATCATTGATACCTCCGTGGGGCAGGGGTTGCCGGAGGAAAATGCCAAGAAGGATGCTGAAAACCTCAGCATGATCAGCGAAGACGGGCGCATTGGGTTCACCAGCTTTTCGGTGGATGTACCCACAGCTGACGATGTGAGCACCAAGCAGCGCCAAGTGGTGGCGGACGCCATGGATTTGGGGCGGGCCGATGGCCTGGAAGTAGAGGCCGGCGGTGCCGGCTACGGTGATCCCATCCGGGTGGAGGAAACCTCCGAAATCATCGGCCTGGCGGTCGCCGCTATCATTCTGATCTTTACGTTTGGCTCCCTGGTGGCATCAGGCATGCCGCTGATTGTGGCGATCATGAGCGTGGGTGTTGGTTCGCTATCCATTAGTTTGGCCACCGTTTGGGCGCCACTGCACACCATCACGCCAGTGCTGGCAGTCATGCTGGGCCTAGCGGTGGGCGTGGACTACGCCCTGTTTATCCTCTTCCGCTATCGGCACGAATTATCCCGAGTGAAACGCGAAGAAGCCGTGGGCGTGGCCATCGGCACCGCCGGATCCGCAGTGGTGTTCGCAGGCCTGACGGTGATCGTGGCCCTGGTGGCGCTGTACGTGGCAGATATTACGTTCCTCACGTACATGGGCCTGGGGGCGGCCTTCACCGTGGCCATCGCGGTGTTGGTGTCTATAACGCTGCTGCCTGCGGTTTTAGGGGCGTTGGGGCCACGGGTATTCAAAGGCGAAATCAAATTCATCACCCACCGCCCGCGGGTGAACCCCATGGGGGAGCGCTGGGTGAAACTCGTGCACAAAATGCCGTCGCTCATCGTGGCGGTGGTGGTTTTTGGCTTAGGCGCACTCACCATTCCTGCCGCAAACCTGCAACTATCCCTGCCGTCGGATGGGCAATCCCCGAAGGAAACCACCCAGCGCAAACAAGCAGAACTACTATACGAAGGCTTCGGTCCCGGCGCGGACGCTCAATTCCTCGTCGTGATCGACGCCCACAACGTGAACCCCGATTCAGAAGTGTTGCAACCGTTGATTCGGTTTCAGGAGCCCCCGCCGGATTCCCCAGAGGCACAAACTTTCGACCGGAAGAAAGCCGCAGCATTTGCGTCGTACATGTACGTGATTTCGAAATTTGACAACACGCAGGGAGTGAAGCACGTGCAGATCATTGCGGCATCGGACGATGGGTATGCCGCCAAGTTGGTGCTCACCCCGGAACTGGCCAATATTGACCCCGGCACGAACGAGCTGATTTCTTCCCTGCGCATCAAGGAGGAAGAGGTCATTGCAGCCACCGGGGTGGATTCCGGCATCACAGGGTTGGTGCCGGTGCAGCAAGACGTGGTAAACCGCCTGGCTAATGCCCTGCCGCTGTATCTGTCCATCGTGGTGGGCCTCGCCATTGTGCTGCTGTTGATTATTTTCCGCAGTATTTTGGTGCCGCTGATCGCTGGGGTGGGCTTCCTGCTGTCCGTCGGGGCGGCGTTTGGTGTGACGGTGTTGTTCTGGCAGGAAGGCCTGTGGGGTGTTGTGGGCACCTCGGGGCCGATCATTGCGTTCATGCCGATCTTCTTGATCGGCGTGTGTTTCGGCCTGGCCATGGACTACCAGGTGTTTTTGGTGTCCGCGATGCGGGAGCACTTCACCCATGCGCACGGCGAAGGCGAGGGTGAATACAACGGCACGGAGGCATCCATCATCCACGGTTTCGCCCAGGGCGCGCGCGTGGTGACGGCTGCTGCGCTGATCATGATTGCGGTGTTCGTGGCGTTCATTGGGCAGCCCATTCCGTTCATTAAAATCTTCGGGTTTGCTCTGGGTGCGGGCGTCTTTTTCGACGCATTCTTCATCCGCATGGCCTTTGTACCAGCGGCCATGTTCCTCTGTGGTCGGGCAACCTGGTGGATGCCCCGGTGGTTGGATAAGATTCTGCCGCAGCTCGACATTGAGGGTTCGAAGCTGGAACAAGAAATTGAGGAAGCCCTCGAAGCGGCCAGCACCGGGCGGCACTGGAAACCCACCAGTGCTTAGCGCCTCAATGGTGGTTTAGCAGCTAGCAGCAGTCCCAGCTGTAGAACACGTTATCGAAATTCTGGGTTGCTAGGTCTGTGGGGGTGATGAAGAAGTTCGCCACCCCGGCGTCCCCAAACATCACCTGCACACCATGGTGGTTCTCCCAATCCAGTTGGAACAACAGTTGCAGGTCGGTGTCTTCTTCCCGGGGGTCGTCTTGGGTGAACTTCGCCCATCCCGGCCCCAGGATGGTGGCGGGCAGCTCATCATGCAGCACCCCGCAGCAGTGTTCCACGTCTGGGTCTTCGTCCAGCCAGGACAGTGGCAGGCCGGCCTGTTCGAACTTGTGATCGCTCGGGTTGGGCAGCTGGTCATACAGCTGCCCCGTCACCGTGAAAAACCCACCGTCAAACGGGTAATCATCCGTGGTGGGGGTCACCGCGATCGTGCCGGCAGTTAACTCTGCTGTGGGAATCAACCGCACCACAAATCCCCGATAGTTGGGCTTTTCTTCGTAATTGAAACCCAAGGCATCATCATCCGCAATGAAGAATTGCAGCAAACCTGAATCCGGGTAGCCGCCGAGTTGCGGCAGTTCTGCCAGGTTGAGCTGTGCCAGGTGTGTCATCGGGTGGTCGTCGGCATCGACCGGCCACGGATAATTGTCCGTGACCAGCGCTGGCCCGCCAATGCGGCTGCCCGCAGGGGCGGCTGCGGCTTCCGGCGGAATGCCGGAGAAGTCTTTTGCCACCGGCACTCCGGTCAGGTGCAACGCCACTACCCGGCGGGCCTGTGCCGCCAGCGCAGCCTTGTAGGGTGCGCATTTCTCATCAAGTTGTGGCTTCAATACTGTTTCTGCTGTCTCTGCATTGTTCATGCGCTTTACTGTACAGTGTGGCCTGGACATGGTTCGTCGAAAAGCGCAGCGCACCCACCCCGCAATGTCTGATTCTGTTGCTTTGCGCTAAGGCTGCAACTCATCTAGGGGGTAAATGGGGGTAGTCTCGTAGCCATGAGAACGAAGCAGAAACAAAAACTTATGGGTCAGGGCATCATGGGCGAGGACCGACTTATCACCACTGCTGACGGCCGCCATTTACGGGCCATGGTGCGAGGCAGCGGCCCCAATCTCGTGGTGCTGGACGCCGGACTAGCCGCTAATGGCTTCTGCTGGGGCACCGTGCAAAAACTCATCGCCGACCAACTGCCAGATGCCCAAATTGTTGCCTACAACCGGGCGGGCATGGGCGGCAGCGACCCCGATCCTCAACCCCGCACTCTAGCCAGAATGTCCGACGACCTGGACGATGTCATCAACTCCTTCGTGCCCCAAAAGGTATTCTTGGTGGGGCACAGCTGGGGTGGCACGCTCGCCCTGTTCAACGCTGCTCGCAGAGTCGCCCACGGCCGCCCCATCGACGGTATCGTGTTGGTGGACCACAGCGCCGAGGATGCCGATCTATATTCGAACAAAATTGTGAAAATGGTGTGTGCTGTTACCCCCATTGCCCTGCGATTACTGGACAAATTAAAGATCGCCAAATGGGTGCTCGGCGCCATGGGTGATGGGCTCCCCAAACCCATCCGGGCCGCCGCCATCGCCGGCAGCTCCTCCACCGACGCCCTGAACGAATCCGCCGCCGAGGCAGACGTCTTTGTCTCCGAATTGGAATGGTTAAGAACACAACCATTGCCCCTGGATGGGGTGGATGTGTGCGTGATTACCGGCATGAAAGTGCCCACATTACTCGCCAAATTCCGGCAACCACTGGTGGAATCGCACCAACGCTTAGCCAGGAACGTCCGCACTGGCAGGTGGGTGCCCGCCACTAAATCCGCTCACACCATTCCCGCCACCGAACCCGAACTCATCGCCAACCAAGCAGCCGAAATGGTCATCCGAGCCCAATAACATTAGCCACGCTTATCGACGCCCGCCTCCCGCGCCAGAATGATAAGCGCGATGCGATCGCGGGCGTTCAACTTTGATAACAAACTACTGATGTGACTCTGCACCGTCGTCTGCGAAATATACAACTCATCGGCAATTTCCTGATTAGACAATCCTCGAGCCACCAGCTGCAAAACACTCGACTCCCGGGGCGTCAACAACGACAAACCCTGCTGCACATGAGCCGGCAGCGGAGGACCAGCAGCCGTGAGGGAATGCCGCCATGACTCCAAAACTTGACTCGTCACCCCAGCCGATAGCACAGATTCACCCCGCGCCACTGACCGCACTGCACTGATCAAATACTCTGGATCCGCATCCTTCAACAGAAAACCATCAGCCCCTGCAATAATGGCCTCCTCCACCGCACTAGGAGAATTAAACGTGGTCAACATGATCACTTTAGGCAGATTATCCAGCGATTTTATGCGTCGCAGGGCTACAACCCCATCCATGCCCGGCATGCGAACATCAAGGATAATCACATCAACCCGCGCTGCATAATCTACCGCAGACTGACCCGTGCTGCCCGTCGCAACAACCTCCAAATCAGCTTGCGAACTAAGAATGGTAGCCAATGCAGAAGCCAAAAGCACCTGATCATCAGCAATAAAAATTGTAATGCTCATTTATGTCCGCATAGGAATGGTGGCATGAGTGACAGCAGCATCCTCATGCAATGCAAAATCGAAACTACCACCAAGCGCCACACATTGTTCTGCTAAACTCTCAAGCCCAATATTATTTCCCGTAGCCCCACTGATTAACCTGCCCGTTGAAACAACATCAATGACCAGCGCAGCCCCAACCTGAACACGAACAGTAACATGCGGATGATCCTGATGCTTAGCGGCATTCGTCAATGTTTCCGTTAACACCCGGTGCGCAGCCAGTCTTAACGATGGTGTTAGCTGGGAAACATCTGCAACATCCGCATCAATAGTCATCCCACCAGCAGTAAATTGATGAATGACATCCGAAAGACCACCACTATTAGTGGTAACCTCAGAACCCCGCACTGAGTATCCGCACATCAGCTATGCCTTCTCCCGCCACCTTCTGAATCGTCGACAATGCGGCCTCTGCCTGCGTCGGGGCATACAACCCCGCGGATGCCTGCATCCGGATCAGCGCTAATAAATGCGCGAGAATATCGTGAATCTCAATAGCGATCAATGCGCGTTCCTCGTCACGAATGCGCTGTTTCTCCTGCTCGGCTGCCCTTTCTCGCGCTCTGAGATACATGCCCCACAGCACCACAACCATGATGAGCAGCCAATGTATCGCCAACATGACCACAACATCCATACCAGTGATGCGTTTCAAACCATACCCAAACGGGTACATGGCAATCCGCCACATGAGCGGCGAAGAATACGACCCCACCGCAGCAAAACCCGCCAACAACCAGGTTTTTCGCAACGGAATCTGAAGATTACGCGCCGCACGATACAACACCCATGGCGCCAACAAAAACAGTGGAGAATACCCAGGATTCTCCGGCAAATTCACAACGGTGACAATCTGCATCGCACCCAGAAGCAACAACACCAGGAACCCACCCCACATAGTGGGACGCTCTACATAAAACGTTGTTGCGACCAACAATATAGCCAATACCGCCCGGATGAGATTCAACAGGGTGGGGTGCATCACCATATCAACTAAGTGAGAACTGGCCAGTACTGTTGTAACCATCGCCGTGATGTACTGCTTAGATACGACATTTTTCACCATGCAAGATAACATTCAGAGGTTGCTCCTACCTCTCCGCTTGCCTGCAGCACGATTTTCCTTGTTTCAGCTGGCACATCAACCTGCCGCACCAACGTTCCCGATTCCACCAATTCGCCTTGATACAACTCTCGACCAGCAGTAAAAGCCCTGTATGACACATGGTCACCAGGCTGTCCATAAACCCGAATATGCAATCCCTCTCGAACAACCGTGTTGTGATCACACTGTCCAGTGGTGGCATCAATAGGCAGAATGAGACTCCCGGGATCCCGCCCCGCAGCGACTGTACATATGGAGTAGTGCAGCCAGCGGCCAATAATGCCCCACACACCACAACGAATATCTTCATGATTTACGCCTGCTTCCGCACACTTCTTATCCCACTGCACAAAGCAACGGCACTAATCACACAGAAAACCACACTGGCAACCACTGCCACACCTAACCGCCCACCAGTCTCACCGATGTCTGGACACGCCGGAACGGCCAATAAATAACCACAAGAACGTATCCGCCAACGCATCCCCACCCAACATCACCGACATGATTGTTAACACAATGGTCACTACCGCATTTGCTCTCACACCAAACCGCACCACCAAAACAAGAGCTACATTTATGAGCGCTGTTCCCACCAACAACCATAACGCCACCTTCGGTAGCACCAACAGCACATCAGCACCACGAGCCAATAAGAAAGCCCCAAACACCACAACAATCACCATCAAACAGGCATAATGCCCAACCACATACATCCCAAACGACCGCGAATTATGCACATAAAGAAGAACATGCGCAGGGCGATAACGATGCCACGTCAACAGCGGCAACAAACCCACCCCAAGCGGAAAACGAAAAACGTAAACAACTCCGCCGCCAACCCCGCCCCGTACACAACAGCGAGACCAGCCAACACCCCAAGCGTCACAAGAATCAGCGGAATAACCCCCGCGCCTCGCTGTGTCAACATAATTGATCGCAATGGGTATGCAACAGGCTGTCGCTTATCGACGCCCACCGCCTCACCAATTGCAAAAGAATCCACGTTCGTTCCGGTCACTTGTCTCGCATGTATCGACTGCGGTGGGGTTGTCTCCAACCATGTCGCAGTTGTACTGACCAGCGCAAACATGCCCACACCCAAGGCTGCACACAACACCAAACCATAAACCTCCGGCTCTGCCAGCACTGGGTTATCCGGTGAAATCGGGGTGCCGTTAGCATTCACCCCAATCGGATCCAACAGAATCCGAATCGACCACGCCGGCGGGCACAGAAACCACCACCACGATTCCACACACCCCATACCAACAATCTGCCACACTACGCCGCCAACCAGCGCACCAACCAGACCAAACCGTCGGGCCAACAATGCCCCAACCCCCAGAATGCCCAAACTACCAACCCAACTAAAACCCGCCCCCACAACGGCCTTGGCCAGCAGCGCTTCAGCAAACAACACCACCGACCCAAAACTACAAATCTGAAACATCGCCGACACAAGCACCACCCCGAACAACCGTGCCAATTGCACCATCCGCATATCCAAACCCCGCCACTGCACACCCCCATTCCGTGCCATACGATCCCGAATCTCAGATAACGCCGCCAATACCATCATCAACGGCCCAGCCAACCCGGTGAAATAGATCACCTGCCACGAGAAACTAGCAGATTCAAACCCTGCCGTTCGTGCCTCTGCTGAAAGCACAATGGTCAATACTCCAAACACCAAGTCTACGCACGAAAACCACACTGAAGCAGAATTCTTTAATCTCACCAACTCAGCCTGCAACTGATAACGAAACATACTGTTCATGACAGCCCACCCGTCGCATGGAAAAACTGTGCTTCCAAATCCCCACCCGGCGCGAAATCATCCGCCGTCCCAGAAAACACCGTCCGACCATCATGAATAACTGTCACATCATCAGCAATCCGCGCCACCTCCGCCAACTGATGCGAACTGATCAGCACCGACCGGCCAGAATCCACAAATTCCCGCAACAACCGACGTAAATCAGTCACCCCCTGCGGATCCAACCCATTCTGCGGTTCATCCAACAACAAAACCTGCGGGGTGCCCAGCAGTGCACACGCCAATGCCAACCGCCCTTTCATCCCAGTGGAAAACGTCCGAGCCTTCTTCCGGCCCACATCACCCAAACCAACTACCCGCAACACTCGATCAACATCACGTTTAGGTAACCCCAACGCCAGCTGATGCACCCGCACGTTATCCCGTGCCGACAACTGCCCATACAGTGCCGGCCCATTGATAGACACCCCAACATCTTTCAACACCGCGGTATTCAATGGGCGCCCCAAAACCCGCACCTGCCCAGCCGCCACCGGCACTAAACCCAAAGCAGCCTTAAACGCAGTTGATTTACCTGCACCATTACGGCCCAACAGGGCGTGAATACGTCCCACCCGTGCCGTCAACGAAACATCATGCAAAACCTGCCGTTTGCCAAAAGCAACACTAATCCCCACCAGCTCTAACGCTGATGGTTGCCGCATAAAATCATTCATACCGCCAGTCTTGCCGGCAGCATGCATAAAAGCTTCCGCTCAGCAGTCCGAATTCTCCTCCTACCACGGTAGGAAAAGCCCACACCCCACCACTACCATCAGCCAAACCAACCTGGGGGCGGCGATAAGCAAGCACTACCAATCCCGCTGCCTGAGTGCCTCCTCAATATCAATATCGACACCATGGGTGTGCAGCACGAAATCCACGGACTCCGCGATGGAATCCCGAGCCACCGTCTCAATCTCACTATTGTGCTCATCGAACTCCGACTCCAGGGCATTAATCGCCCCAGTCATCGCATCCACGTGAGTTTGGATAACCTGCACGTCAGTTACTTCTGATTCCAGCACGGCCACCATTTTCGTGATTTCCGCCTTGATCTTATCCACCAGGAAATTGGGTAAGTAGTCATCCTCATACATGTCGCCCAGCAGGCGATAATCCGGGGCAAAATCGCTCATCAGTAACAATCCCAATGGTAGAAGGTGTTTTCGAAATGCTGGTTTGCCAAATCCGTCGGTGTGATGAAGAAATTCACCACACCCACATCACCAAACATAACCTCCACCCCATTATCCGAGAACGTATCCAAATGGAACAATAATTGCAGGTCAGAATCATCAGGGCGGGGATCCCACTGGGTGAAAAACGCCCACCCTGGCCCCAGGACAGTCGTGGGTAAATTCAGCAGGAAATCCCACAGCGCATTAAAACCCGGTTCGTCATAATCCGTGGGCAGGGAATCATGCAACCCCTTAAGTTCCTTATCAGGGGACAGCGGCAGCTGATCATACAGTTGCCCGGTGACCTCGAAATACCCACCAGTGATGGGGGATTCTTCGTACTCATGTTCGTGGTTATGCCACTCCAAGTGGCCGGAATCCACCTGGGCCGCAGGTATCAGCCGCACCCGTGACCCCGCTTCCTGGTAGTCCAATCCGTACGTATCATCCGCCGCCGCAAAAAATTGCAGCACACCCGAATCCGGATAACCCGCCAGCGGCGGCAACTCCGTCAAGTTAAATTGCGCCAAATGGAACATATGTGCGCCATCCGGCGCCACCGGCCAGGGATAATCAGCCGTGACCAGCGCCGGGCCGCCCACCCGGCTGCCAGCGGGATTCGCCGCCACGGCCGCAGGAATATCACCGCCATCAACCGGCACACCCTTGAGCTGTATCTCGATGGTGCGCCGTGCATTTCGCTCCAGCACATCCTTGTACTGGGCAAACTCCGCACCAATGGTGGGCTGAAAAACTTCCGTCGTCATGGTCATGATGCTAGCAACACCCCAGGACACCCAACCCAGCCGGGCGAAAACATATTCGATTCCGATGTGCTTTTCGACGCCCCCAGCGGCGGCCTGGAACGCGCCTTCGAATTCAATCCCCAGCCCCGAAGCTTGTACACTATTGCCCATGGTAGATATAAGTTTTAGCGTAGGCGTGGAACTCGAAGGCACCGACAACGGCCGCACCGGCGTCATCCACACCCCGCACGGGGACATCCACACCCCGGCTTTCATTCCGGTGGGCACCAAAGCCACCGTGAAAACTCTCACCCCGGAACAAATCAACGAGACTGGGGCCCAAGCCATCCTCGCCAATGCTTATCACCTGTATCTCCAGCCCGGCCCCGACATCGTCGACACCGCCGGTGGCGTGGCTGCCTTCCAAAACTGGAACAAACCCACCTACACTGACTCCGGCGGCTTCCAGGTCATGAGCCTCGGCGTGGGCCACAAGAAAGTCCTCATGATGGACCACGTTTCCCAAGAACCCGTGGTCCGCACCAATAAGAAAGACCGCTACGCTCTTGTGGACGAAGACGGCGTGAACTTCCGCAGCGTCATCGACGGCTCCCGGCACCGCTTCACCCCGGAAATTTCCATGCAGATCCAGCACCAACTTGGCGCTGACATCATGTTTGCTTTCGACGAATTGACCGTGCTGGCCGACACTCGCGAATACCAAGAAGCCTCCGTGGAACGCACCCACCGGTGGGCCAAACGCTGCCTGGACGAACACGATCGCCTCACCAACGAACGCGCAGGTAAACCCCTCCAATCGCTGTGGGGTGTGGTTCAAGGTGCACAGTATGAAGACCTGCGTCGAAAAGCAACGCGCGGACTCATCGAACTCTCTAACCAAGCTGAGGCAGAAGGCAGACGCGGCTTCGGCGGTTTCGGCATCGGCGGCGCCCTGGAGAAAGAAAACCTCGGCACCATCGTCGGCTGGGTGTGCGATGAACTGCCCGCCACCAAACCCCGGCACCTGCTGGGCATCTCGGAGCCGGATGACCTTTTCCGCGCCATTGAGGCGGGGGCGGACACATTTGACTGCGTGGCCCCCACCCGATTGGGGCGACGCGGCGGCGCCTACACGTTGGATGGCCGCGTGAATCTCACGGCCGCCCGGTTCAAGCGGGACTTTTCCCCGGTAGATGCGGAATTTGGTGGCTATGTTTCCGAGAATTACACGCGCGCCTACATCCACCACCTGTTCAAAGCCAAAGAATTCCTGGGCGCTACGCTCTGCACCATCCACAACGTTAGCTTCATCGTGCGACTGGTCGACAACATCCGTGCCGCCATTGAAGGTGGTTACTACGAGGACTACAAGCGGGAATTCTTAGGGCGTTACTATGGGCCTTCAGGCTCCTGAATTTCAGTGGCCTGAAGCTCTTCAACGGACTGACCGAGTTCCTGGTTCTTAATCCACCGAATCACCTGATACGTCACTGGCATAACTGCCGCCTCAACTAGGGTTTTCCATACGAAACCCACGACCACGTAATTCACCGTGTCGCTCACGGTGGAAATCCCAATCACAGGGGCGGCAATCAGGCAGAAAATCAGGGTGTCGCCAAACTCGCCCAGAATCGTGGAACCCAACAGGCGTTTCCACAAACCACGTTCCCCCAACCGGTCCTTCATCCACGTCAACAACCACGCATTAAGCAGTTGGCCGGTGGCGTAACCGCACAAGGAAGCTGCCACAATCTGCGGCACCAATCCGAGGGTGGCGGCGAAAGCCTCTTGGCCTTCATAAAATGATGCAGCTGGCAACGCAATGGCAATATAAAACGTCGCTACCGTGAGCAGCATGGTGCAGAATCCTGTCCACACTGCCCGTCGTGCTGCCCGAAATCCATAACATTCACTAATCACATCGCCGATGACATATGCTGCTGGAAACAAGAAGAACGCCCCATCAGTCACTAGCGGTCCCAACTGTACGCCTTTGGTAGACACAATATTAGACAACAAGAAGATCGCGGTGAACAGCGTCAACAACACCGGATAGGCCGATTTTTGCACAGGAATATACGAAGACATAGCAAGCATTGTAAACATAATGCGGACAAACATAAATAATGTAATAGGTTCAGCGTCTACTGTTGGGGTCGGATGCGCCCAGACCGAAGAGCCTAGGATATAAGCCATGACAAAGTTTGTAGGCGCAGGCCGATATGCGCCCAGCCCCAGCGGCGATCTGCACTTTGGCAACCTGCGCACCGCCGTCCTCGCCTGGCTGTTTGCCCGCACAACCAATAGGGCCTTCTACATGCGGGTGGAAGACATCGACACCGGGCGCTCCTCCGAAGAATCCGCCACCCGCCAGCTGGCGGATCTCGCCGCCCTCGGCCTCGACTGGGACGGTGACGTCCTCTACCAATCCAGCAGATTTGAAGACTACGCTGCGGCGTTAATAAAACTCCCGCACTATGAATGCTACTGCTCCCGCAAAGACATTCAGGAAGCCGCCCGTGCCCCGCACAGCATTCCCGGGCAATACCCCGGCACCTGCCGCAACCTCACCGAAGCCGAACGAGTAGCCAAACGCGCCGAACTGTTGGGCCAAGGCAGAGTGCCCGCGCTGCGGCTGCGCTCGGAAGCATCCCAATGGACCATCCACGACTTCTACGCCGGCGAGGTGACCGGGGACGTGGATGACATGATCCTGCGGCGCGGCGGCACTGACCCCGATTGGGCCTATAACCTAGCAGTGGTGGTCGATGATGCCCACCAGGGCATTGAACAGGTCGTTCGCGGCGATGATCTCCTCTCTTCCGCACCCCGCCAAGCCTACCTAGCGCACCTGCTGGGGGTTACGGTGCCGGAATACGTGCACGTGCCGCTGGTGCTCAACAGCGCCGGCAAGCGCCTGGCCAAGCGCGACGGCGCCGTAACCTTCCGGGAAATGACCAACGTGTTTCCCCACATCGCCGCTTCACTCGGCTACCAGGCAGACACTCCGGCAGAACTTTTGCAGCAGTTCCAGCCCGCCGACGTTCCCCGCGAACCCTACGTGTGGCCGGGGGCTTAGGCACTTGCTTTTCGACGCCCAACGGTCCCCAGCTCCTTCTGCAACATGCCTGGTAGAAAATCGCATCATCGGAAACGAAAAAGTTTACCGCATCCGAGCAACCACAAACACCCCATCACAAGGCGTAAAGAAAGGCGACTGTGGAGGCTTCATCAGTAGAGAGACACCCCGGGTGGCGTCGAAAAGCTAAGAGTAGAAGTTTAGGGCTTCGGCCTGATCAAATGGGACCCCAGCCTCGGCGGCAATCGCCGCAGCCGCAACCACCACGGCGGATCTATCGCACGGAAGTGCGAACAGGTTGATGCGGGACAGAAGCTTCTTCGTGATGGGCCGCTTGGAATCCCAGAACGCCAAGGAATTAATGAAGGCTTGGCACTCCGGGCTGCGCAGAATCGCGGTCACGATGGCGGCATGAGTGCTGTTGTCGAACGGCAGGAAGTAGCAAGTGTCGTTCAGGACAACAGGTTTGCCATCTATGGGCGTGACCAGCTGAAACCGGGGTTCCTTGTGAATGCCAGAACAACCAACCTTCAGCGGCGCAAACGTGTAATCCCCATGCCCAAAGACGGAAAACCGCGGCTGATTCCGGTAAATAGATGACTTGCGGCCATCGAGGATGGTGGCGTTTTTCAGGAGATACCGCCACGTCTTCGGGGCGGTGCGCCGCAGGTGGGCGGTGTCCTCGCCGAAGGTTTTCTGCGGCACCAGGATCCACCGGCGGGTGGTTTTCTGCTGGCCGTGAAATATGTCGGTGCTTTTGAGCAGCGGAAAGACGTAATCCGGCTCTATGTTGGGGCGCGCCTGAAATTCAAAAACCTTGACGGCATCATGCTTCAGGCCGGAACGCCACGTGTAAGGGCAGGCCCCATCCGCCGCCTGTAGCGGAGAATAGGCATTAATGTCGGCCACCAAAGTACCATTAATGATGCCGCTGCGCCGCACTAGCGTTTCCGCCCCATCGAAGAGATCCGCCCGGATGCTGAGGGTGTAATCAGCTGCTGTTTGCGGGTCTATGTTGAGCGTAAACCAGCATGCATCAACCCTGGCATCAAACCAATAATACGCATCAATTGGGTACAATGTAGCATGCGTTATGGGAATCTTTGCGCGATAGCATTCCGCCAGAATATTCCGCGCCACATGAGTTTTACACAACATACCCAATCGCATGTTTTCGCCTGCAAACTCAGTCACGATTTTCCGGATAATATACTCACACACATCAAAATTCGACGAGCCCAGCAGCGCATCAATACCCCGCGCCCCCTTGAAATTCACCTTCTGCGGCACATTCTGCGACCCCAACCGCCGCAACTCCGCAGCCGTCACCCACGGGGGATTACCAACCACAAACAACGGCGCCGCACCCCGCCAAGGAACATCCGTGAACTGGTAAGAAAACGCATCCGCCTGCAGCACCGTGCCATATTGTTGCGCCGTCGCCGCATACTCCGCATTGATCTCCAACCCAAACCGCTCTGAACTGGGGTTATGCTCCTGCGCGGCCCGCAAAAACGTGCCCGTGCCGCACGTGGGCTCCAACACCCGCACCGCTTCATGTCGCGGCAACCCCAACACTTCCAGGCAGCGCCGGGCCAACGGCAGCGGCGTTTGGAAGTCACCAAATTCATTATTGGGCATAAGAGCCACTGTAAAGGTAGTTGTGGCATCTCGCCTAGCTTTTCGACGCCCCCTGCCGCCGTTAGTTAAACAATCCAGCTTCCTGGCGGAAACCGCCCGACAGTCTCACTCCCGAATATTTTTCACTTTCATTGTGATTCACCTCGCGAGTATGCGCGAGTGGGTTAGCTCATGAATAGTTGGTAGTAGACAAAGGGGATGCTCACGATCATGGGGATGAGAGTCGGGAAGAAGTCTACTACCAGCGCTAATACGATGAGTGGCCATTTCTTGACGGAGCGGGCAATGAATGCAGAGATGATTCCCATGGGGATGGTGAGCATGAAGTACATCATTTGGAACTCTGGGAGCCATGCCCGCAGGGCTTGTGGCACGAGGATAGTGACGACAGAGAGCAAGAATGATGCCCATGCCAGTTTGGTTTGTCGGTCTCATTGTGTCAGAGTCTGCATCGTGATCACCTGTTTTCTGTTGGATTTTTTATTATGGAAAATATGTGCTGGTGATTACCGTAACGGTGGGTTGGTCAGTTAAGTTACTGTGCTCTATCAGCACTTATCGAAACAAAACCGTTATATTTTATTGGTTTTGGAACTGCTCAATCTGGTCATTTTGATTGCTTAAGTATTAACTAAAGTTTACTACATATAAAATCTTCTGACCAGATAAAACCATAAAACCTATCGAAATATACCCCTGCATGAAGGTCGCCATGAAAGCTACGACGTGGGAAATAATGAGCACCGAGCAGTGAACGCGGAAAAGCTAAAAGCACCCCTAAATTAGGGTGGAAAGTTAAGTGTTTAGAGGTGGTCGTCATGCTCTTTGTGTGGCTTGGCAAAAGCCCAGCTCCAGCAGCATTTAGCAGAAAAGCTGCAAGTGGAAAGCAGTTTCTCTGCCTTGGTGTGGGGCTTGCAGCCTTGTGGGGGGCCTGGTTACACTGGGGCCACTGCCACTTCAGCACACTGAAGAGTGGCGTCCCTATCGCAACGAATAACGTTGTCTCCCAAGAGCTGTAATACAGCTTTTGACTGTTCATCTCATAAATTTTGACACCAGTCACGCAGCAGTTTCGGACGTGACTGAAATTCCCACAAAATGATTTTCCCCGTTTGCCTCGGCAAATGAGGGTATGTAAGCGACTTCAATGATGATACGGAGACAGGATCGTGGACAATAACCAAGAGCCACCAGCAATTGACGCGGAAGTAACCAGTGAGCTGGAGCCAACGGAAATCGACGAAACAAAGATTTTGGACAATGATTCACCACAGCCCTGGGTGGATCCCGAGCTCACCGTCGAGCCAACAGCAATGATGCCGGATGAGACGGAAGAGCAAAACCCCGAGGTAGAAGCGAGTGGGGATAATGCCCCAACTCCCTGGGTGGATCCAGATCTCGAAACTAAGCTGTACCCCGATGATGAAAATTCAACAGAGAACATTCCCGCATCGGAACCGCAGCCCTGGGTGGATTCGGAACTGGAAATCCAAGAAGCCCCACAAGGGAACGGATACCCAGAACCGGATATGCAGCCAACACTGCTTCTAGATGCGCATGACGATTCCCCCGAAAATCTGGAAGAAACCGTACAGTGGCAAGACGGCGAGCTACATCGCGGTCAAGCGCCCCGTGAATTCTTCAACCAAATCGAAAGTATGATGGACTATGCCCGCCAGACAGGCTACTTTAACGAAAACTAATCCCTACATTTCCGATTACTTCTTTAACGAAGTGAAGCTGCATGTGTTGCGTAACAGCAACAAGTTACGCGCCGAAGGGACCGCGACAATCCTGGCAATCCACGGTCCCGCCGGAACCGGAAAAACTTTCCAACTTGCAGAATCACTGCGACAATTAAATATCACTGTCAAGTCGTTGAGCAGCTCTGATCTGGAAAGTGATCGTGCCAACGAGCCAGCCAAGTTGGTGCGGCAGGTGTATACCGAGTTGCAGAACAAAATGCGTTTGGAACAACACATGGCAGCCGCATTGGTTATCAACGACCTAGATGCCGGGTTGGGCGACTGGGGTGAACTGGTCCAAAGCACCGAGAACCGGCAGCTGGTATTCGGCGAGTTGATGCACATTTGCGATGAGGCCAGCCGACCAAAAACCGGCGGCAACTATGCGCCATGCATCTTCATTACCGCCAATGATCTGAAAAAACTGTACGCCCCACTGCTGCGACCTGGCAGAACCCGAACATTCTTTTGGGACAGCAGTCCGGAAGATGTTGCCCAGATCCTGCAGCGGCGGCTGCGCAGCATTTCGGTTAAGCGCCTCGAACAAATTGCCAGGGACCACGAAGATAAGTCTGTGGCGTTCTTCGTGGATGCAGCGCAGCGGGCTGAGGATCAGGCACTACTGAGCATCATGGCGAACGATGATTACAGGAGCGTCATCAAGCACGCACGGATTCATGGAATTGATACCCAGTCTTCCATCACTGAGCAGCAGCTACGGCAAGCCATTGAGGTTCTCCTTGAAGAGGAAGACTTGATGCAAGACTATAGCGAAGCTGACGCTAAAGCACATGTGCTGTCGCAACACACTGACAACAGCATTGCGGGGCAATCATGGACAGAACCTGCTACGCCTCAGCGGAAGAGCTCATGGCTGTTTTGGTAGATGGCACCAGAAGGCCAATATGTTCAACCGCTGGAATCCTACACGTAGATTGTGCCACCGGATCAGTAGCAAAAGCTGATCCTAAAGCACGAGTAGTACCACGACACATCAACAACGAAATCGAGGGAGAATCATGGCAAGAGTTTTCACCGTAACGCAAACATACGCAAGATTATTCATGCTGCAAATTAACATTCGGCAGACACTTCTCAATGCCGGGTGGGATTTAGAAGATGTAAAACTGCTGGTTGATAAGGGCGTGACATCAGAGAACCAGTGGGTTAAGCGGCTGGAATCCTACGGGCTCGACCCAAAGACGAATAAATGGGTGGTGCGGTTCTGGGTTGATATTGACTGGGATAAACATGGGAAATTATTGCTCACAAATGACATGGAGATCAGCGTTGATTGGCCCGATAACGTCAACCCAGGGCTAACCATGCTCGCCCAGGAGTACTACAGATTTGTGACTGATAACAACCTCAAGTCTGAGCACCGGATTGTGCTGGCTGATCATGTCCGATCTAATGCCAAGACCTTAGCTTATGTGCGAAAAGAACTTGGGCTATGTCCTGGCGAAGCGCTTACGCCTGGCTCCAAAAACATTCTTCGAGAATATTCCACGATCGACCGGCTTGATGAACTCGGTGCTGGTATCGAGCTTGCTAGCGATGACTGATAGCAGGCGGCAGCTTTTCGACGAGCACCGCAAAGCACGCCTCAAACTCACATGAAAACCTGATATGTTATTTGGTTGCCACACCTGAAAAGGGGAAGCCTTCGGTGTGGTTTTAACCAAAAGCATCAAGTTTCAATGTGGGGGAGTGGCGCCGGAATGTTTGGTGCTGATTGGCCCGAAGTTACTTGCTGAGCTTCGGGCTGTTGGCGCATTTTGTGCCGGCGGGGGCACCTAGCCGCCGCGTTGCGGCCGCACCAATTACCATGGGTTGATATCGCATTGGTTGGCATGCTGCTGGATGCGGGTGCTGCTGGCCATATATTTCATACTTTTTGCATTCTAAATAGATGCCTGAAGTGGATATGACGCACGCTATATGCAGTGTTTACCGCAGAAACTACACGCAAAAATAACTGTTGTTAGCGCATATTGAAATCATTATGCTTTGCTACTGATTTTTGGCCACGCAAAGCATTATGTAGGCGCTACTAGGATTAACCACAAGAAACCCCAAAATAATTTCCCCATACCCCGGTTGTGGGTGAAATGCTAACCCCGTAGATTGCCGCGCTTAATGAAAAAATATCCGCCAGAATATACCGTGCAATAAATGTGGTAAATGGTTACGGTTTCGAGACGTCTGCGCCGTTGATGTTGGCCAGACCTGCCTGCCGCATGCTATGCCAATAGTGCAGAAGATATTTTCAATAGAGGTTAGAAATGCTGATTTTCGTGGGGGTATTGGGTGCACCATGATTGCGTCAACCCATTCTTCAGGATTATGAATACGGCATACTGAAAGCATGGAAAAGCTATCGCACTATCTGCACAAAGTTATGTTTAGGGTCCTCATGTCGGCATTACTGGTAAATCTATTAGCAATAGATTTACCCCACGAGGAGCCCCGAACCGATGCTGCTGTTTACAGCACCGCCAATGACATTCAGGAGTCCCAGGAAAGAGATGACAGAGGCACCAGAGGGGTAGATAAGGACGATGGCAGCTGCATCACTGATATTGTCGGGCCTCGTTATTGTTGACTAAGTTGCCATGCTTGACGACGGGAAACCGGGGACGTGGGGGCGTCGAAAAGCTGCGATCTGCTTTTGCTTGTATGATAAAATTCATAGCAGAAACCAACCATAGTTCTATATTGTTATCATGAAGCTGCTGTTGAATAGCAAAAGGAAGAGCATAATATGTTGTTAAATGCTGATGATGAGCGTCTCACAGCTGAGCAGAAATGGCAGTTGCGAAACAATATAGCGTCTTGGGCGATATCAGGAATGCGCCCTACCGATGTAGAGATTGATCGGGTGGTCAGGACTATGTTGGGGATTATCACTGAGGAAGAGGCCATAGCAGAGATCGAGGCCCAAATTCGGCAGTCCAGGGAAGAGGAACAAGAACCATGATGGATGGAGGAAAAGGCGCGGATCCAGCATCAGCGGTGGGCTGCTTACCTGTATGAAGGCACAAATGTGTTACGGAACAAAGACGGCATCACCGATCCGGAAACGTGGCGCGCGCAGGAAAGGGCCTATACCAGCGTCCGGGCTGCAACATTGCCGAAGCTAGATTTTTACCAAAGTTCGGCGGCGGATAACCTCAAGGCCATTCATTTTCACCTCTTCCAAGATTGCTACGAGTGGGCCGGTGAGTTCCGGAATGTTGAGATGGGGGAGGACAACCCATTCCACCCTGAAGGATTCAACTTCTTTTGTGACTATGAAAAAATTCCCGGCGTGCTGGCAGATCTGCAACGCATCTACGATCAACTCATTGCAGGTGCCGTGAGCTTGAACATGGACGAGAAAACAACAATGCTCGCCAAGATCCATGCCGCACTAAACTACGCGCACCCATTCCGCAGTGGTAACGGGCGATCCACGCAAACGTTCATGGATGCAACAGCCAGGCATGTTGGCGTTCAGCTTGACTTCAGTTTGATTCAGAAGAACATGATGGACAATATCTCCCAAAAATCAATGCGCAATCTTTAGTAGGTTAGTACCCTACCAGCCGAAAAATGCCCTGGTGTCGCCATTATTTTTACGGTAGGGGATTACGTATCTATGGTAAAATTTATAGGACAAAACAACCATTGGTCTGTGCTATTGACGAGCGAAAAGGAGACTATTGCGTGTTGTTAGATTTCAATGATGAGCGGCTCACTCCCCGGCAAAAACGGCGGCTGCGAAGCGGCGCGGCATCCTGGGCCATAGAGGACATGCCTCTCACAGCTCGCAACCGGGACCGGATGGTCCGGCTCACTCTAGGGCTCATGACACCAGAAGAAGCCGTGGCAGAGATTGACGCCGAAATCCGTTAGCACAAAGCAAGGTAGCAAGAATCATGACAGATGATGAAGAAAAGCGGTGGAGCGCCTACCTGTATGAGGACTCAGCCGTTCTACGGAATAAAAAGGACATTCGCTATAAAGCAACATGGCACGGGAAAGAACGAGACTATACCAGTAGCCGATTTGCCACACTGCCGGAGTTGGATTTCCGCCCAGGCTCATTAGTTGAAAATCTCAAGGCTGTTCATTTCTATCTCTTCCAAGACTGCTACGAATGGGCCGGGGAGTTTCGCAATGTTGATATGGGCAAGAGCAATCCGTTCCATCCTGGGCTTTTCGGCTTCTTCTGCGACTACGACAAAATCCCCGACGAGCTGTCGAAAGCGCAAAAAATCAGTGATGCCCTCGTTGAACAAGCCCCTAGCTTGAGCGCAGAAGCGAAAATAAAGATGCTGGCCCAGCTCCACGCCGCCTTAAATTTTGCGCACCCATTCCGCGAAGGCAACGGGCGCTTCACACGCGCCTTCATGGAGGAAATAGCTGAACACGTTGGTATTGACCTCAACTTCGGGCTGATTGACGGCGATGAAATGATCGCTGTTTCCCAAAAGTCCATGGCCCAACCTGAGGGCTTCAAGCCCCTGCCTTTTGAAGAGCTATACGCCAAAATTGCAGCATAACTATCGGTATAACTATCGGTGCCGAGAACCCCGGAACCAGAGCCTGCAAAAATCATGTTGTTTGACACATGATTATCTAGATCGCCTATGGCTGTGTGGCTGGTCAGGGCACCAAGCAATACTGCTGATGAGTGTAAAAGGATATGACAGTATGTTGTTAAATTTCGACGACGAACGCCTCACCGCCAGGCAAAAGCGGCGGCTGCGGAACATCGCGGCATCGTGGACGGTAGAGAATATGCCCCCTACCAACGTCAATATTGACCGGATGGTCAGGCTTACGCTTGGGCTCATCACCCCGGAAGAAGCCACCGCAGAGGTTGATGCCCAAGTCCATAAAAATCAAGCTAAGCAGCAAGAATCCTGATAGGTAACGAAGTGGTACAGAGTCAACAACAACGGTGGAATGCGTACCTATATGAGGGAACCCACGTTCTACGAAATAAAAAAGACATTACTGATGGCGATGCATGGGCAGCTGCAGAGCAGGATTACACCCTTAATCGGGCTGCGACGTTACCAGACCTGGATGTTCAACAAAACTCAGTGCTGAACAATATGAAGGCCATTCATTTCTATCTTTTTCAAGACTGTTATGGGTGGGCTGGTAAGTTCCGCAACGTTGATATGGGGAAGAATAATCCATTCCACCTGGAGGGTTTCAATTTCTTTTGCGACCACGACCGGATCCCCTACGTGCTGACAGATTTGCAGACTCTCAATGATCGTCTGGTTCAAGAGGCTTCGAGTTTGAGCACGGAAGAGAAGATAACGCTACTTGCCCGGTTCCATGCTGTGCTAGATTTTGCCCACCCATTTCGGGAGGGGAATGGGCGGTCTACACGGGTGCTTATGGAGGCAATGGCGGAATATGTTGGCATTGAGCTGGATTTCGGGTTGATTACGAAGGAAGAAATAATTTCTGCCGCACAATCGTCAATGAGTCAGCGCGGTCATGTTCATTATCATCCGGTTGAAGAACTGTATGCCAAAATCGCAAAGCCGATCGTAGAGCGGGATTAGGGTAATTGCCATGGTGGCAACACCGTTGGCCACACTATATTGGCCACACCAGTGACAGCAAAGATGTGACACTACATATTCACGATAAATTCAGAGCAAAAGAAAGCAGCCACCAGCCCATGCTGCTGCCAGGAAACTGCTGCTGACAAGCACAAGGAAGGCTATAACATGTTGCTAAATTTTGACGATGAGCGTCTTACACCTCGGCAAAAAAGGAAATTGCGGAATGGTGCAGCATCCTGGGCCATGGCGGGAATGCCTCTCACTGATATCAACATTGACCGGATGGTCCAAATTACTTTGGGGCTTATGACTGAAGAAGAGGCGATAGCAGAAGTTAAAGAAAAAGCCCGTCGGTATAAAGCAGAGCAGCAGGAATCATGACGGATACCGAAGAAGAACGATGGAACGCCTATCTGCATTCAGGGACAAACGTTTTACGGAATAAAGATGGGTATTACCAGCCCAGAAGCCTGGTTAGCTATGGAAAAATTTACACTCTCACCCGGGTCGCAGCATTACCCGAATTGGATTTTCGCCAGGGCCTGTTGGTTGATCATGTGAAGGCGATTCATTTTCACCTTTTCCAGGATTGCTACGAATGGGCTGGGGAGTTTCGCAACGTTGATATGGGTAAGGACAATCCATTCCACCCGGAGGGAGTAAGTGTTTTTTGCCACCATGAAGACATTCCCGACATGGTGGCCGAAGCGCAGACTTTTGTTAGCTACCTCCTTGAAGAAGCCCCAAATTTGAGTATGGAAGACAAAATAACAATGCTCGCCCAAATCCATTCCACACTCAATTATGCGCATCCATTTCGGGAAGGTAATGGGCGATCCACACGGGTGTTCATGGATGCAATAGCGGAGCAGGCTGGCATTGACCTCAATTTTGAGTCCATCACGAGCCGCGTCATAGAATTCGCCTCACAGCTATCAATGCGGCACCCGAATTATGCTGATCATCGTGTATTTCAGAAGATGTACGCCAGGATTGCGGCGCTTTAAACCAAGGGGGTAGGTCAACCCCATGTGGCGCAAGTTCTACTGCTTGCTTTTCGACGCCGCTGTCGCGCCACCATCCACGTTGCGGAAGGGGGAACGTGGGGCGTCGAAAAGCTAGTAAAAACCCCAATTCTAGTCTTGAACTGGGGTTTTCCAAAAGCGGAGGATGTGGGATTTGAACCCACGAGGGGCGTTAGCCCCGCACGCGTTCCAGGCGTGTGACATAGGCCGCTAGTCGAATCCTCCAGCGCAACGCAGGAAAAACATGCATCAGAAACCTGCGTACCACGGACACTTTACCCAAAAAACAAATAAACTTCCAAATTTCCCGGCTTCCCCCACGAAAAGCCCCCGTTTGCACCTCCATAGTTGGGGTTGGTCAAGGTTTTGGGCTAAAGTCGTGGGCAGGACTTCGCATGGCGTTTATCCCGTGAACTCCCCCAGGGCAGGAATGCAGCAAGGGTCAGCGGGCTCTGGCGGGTGTGTGAAGTCCCTTAAATTTTTCTGGGGGCAGCGAAAACTGTGGGATATCGCTAAAGTTTGTAGAGAGGCAAAATACCTCATCTAACCCGCACTTTTCCTGGAAGGTAGATCACTGTGACTCTGCTTGATTATGATGCTGACCGCATCGCAGCTTTCACCAAAGAAATCAACGCTAAGTATGAAGAACTCAAGGGCCGAAATCTCAAGCTTGACCTCACCCGCGGTAAGCCTTCTGCCGAGCAATTGGATTTCTCCAACGCCCTGCTTTCCCTCCCAGGAGAAGGCAACTACAAAGCTGCCGACGGCACGGACTGCCGCAACTACGGTGGCCTGACCGGCATCAAAGACATTCGGGAAATCTGGGCGGCAGCCCTCGGCCTGCCCGTCCAGAATGTGATTGCCGCTGATGCTTCCAGCCTCAACATCATGTTTGACTTGATTTCCTTGGCGTACATGTTTGGCACAAACGATTCCGATAAGCCATGGTCGCAGGAAGAAACCGTCAAATGGTTGTGCCCAGTACCAGGCTACGACCGGCACTTCTCCATCACGGAACTCTTCGGCTTCGACATGATCCACGTTCCCATGACTGATGAAGGCCCGGACCTGGATGTTGTGAAGGAACTGGTGAAAGACCCAGCGGTGAAGGGCATGTGGACCGTGCCGGTGTTCGGCAACCCCACGGGTGTTACCTTCTCAGAGAAGACCTGTAGGGAACTGGCAGCCCTCGATACGGCTGCTAAAGACTTCCGCATCGTGTGGGATAACGCCTACGCGCTGCACACCCTCACCGATGAATTCCCAGTTGTGCACAATGTGCTGGAGTTCGCTGCGGAAGCCGGTCATCCGAACCGCTTCTGGTTCATGTCCTCCACGTCGAAAGTCACCCACGCCGGTTCCGGGGTGTCCTTCTTCGCCTCCTCCAAGGAAAACCTGGACTGGTACGCCAAATACGCCGGTGTGCGCGGCATTGGCCCCAACAAGATCAACCAACTGGCACACGCCCAGTACTTCGGCGACGTCGAAGGCCTGAAGGCCCTCATGCGCAAGCACGCTGGTTCCCTGGCCCCCAAGTTCGAGCGGGTGCTCACCATTCTGCAGGACCGCCTAGGTGAATACGGTGTTGCCACATGGACCAAACCAGAAGGCGGCTATTTCATCTCCCTGGACGTGGTGGATGGCACCGCGTCGCGGGTGGTGGAATTGGCCAAAGAAGCCGGCATTGTGCTGACCGGCGCTGGTTCCTCCTTCCCACTGAAGCAGGACCCCAACGACCGCAACATTCGCCTAGCACCCTCCTTGCCGCCCACCGAAGAGCTGGAAATCGCCATGGATGGCGTGGCCACCTGCGTCCTGAAAGCAGCCGCAGAGAAAGCAGTAGATGGACGTTAACGAAACAGCAGCCTGGCTTGATGGCCTTTTCGACGGGGACATGAGCCTGCACGAAGCCAAACAGGATGAAGGTGGTTTCCCCACCATCCTGGCCACCTTCGAAACGGATGAAAACGTATCGTTGTGCTCTACCGCCGGCTTCAACGCGGTTGATACTGGATTGGAGTCGGGTGGGCTAGATGTCCGCTGTGAATTTTTCACCATCACGGAGGCGTCGATAAGCGATGCGATGAACGCTGTGAACGCCACGGTGCAAACACTCATCCGGGCGGAAGGCACAATCCACGCGCAACCGGAAAGCCTCGTTCCGGGCATCGGCATGGCCGCGCTGCCGGAGCACCTCACGGTCAAACATGGCCTTTTCGTCTCCCCGGAAGTATGGGGCGCATCGGTGCCGCAGGTGATTGAGGACGACCGTTGGACGTTGATGCTAGAGCTGCTACTGATCACTGACGACGAATTCCACTACGCCGTTACCTACGGGGCTAAAGACCTGTTGGACGAGTTGGAAAAAACCGGCGTGAACCTGCTCGACTGGCAGCGATAGTCCGGCTTACGCTCGGAA
>JAUMZY010000013.1 GCA_030527885.1 Corynebacterium sp. | reverse complement strand
TGGTTACACTAACCACCCCGAACACAATGATGAGAAGAAAGGACACAAGACAGATCATCTTTCGATCACGCATCATCAACAACCCTATAATAATTACGATCAACACAAGGCGGTGCAGCAACCATCCACTCCTAAAAGCGCATCGTGCCACACCACCATGTATCAATTACACAAGTCATTCTTTGACCCTATAGACTCAGACCAAACCACCTCATTTGTGCTGGATCAGCATGGTATTTCGTCCGTAAAATGCGGTACGTTTCAGTAATTGGCCGGTTATGCCGATTAGGGGACTTCTGAGAAATTCTTGAAACTCTCGTAACCGGTCCTGTAAACAACAGCTTATCCTCAGGCCCTTTCGGCTCATCATTAGGAAATTCAAAAGCTTCTTTCAATGTTGCTGTTCCAGTCACGACCATCACATGATCAATCACCTTATCAGGGTGGCCCATCCCATTCTCTTTACCGTTATCCCAATCTGTAAAAATCAGATCACCTGGCCGTGCCTGTTCATGTTCGTAGTCAATAGTTACAGGCTTATAAGTACCATGATGCTGTACATACGTGTACAAATCTCGCGCCAGAGTCCATGTGTAGCTTGCTCCCTGCCCAAGCACACCCGGATTCCAAGCGTTAGCATCCCCCCGAGAACGACTCCATTTGTGCTTCCAGCCTCCTGCATCTAAAGCTTGCGAAGCAAAATTCGCGCAATTCGAACCATCATGGTTGGGGTACAGAAAGTTAATAACATCTTCCTTTTTCTCTGGGGGTTGCTTAGCTTCACTAGTCCAGTCCAAAGCATAATCAACCATCTTCTTCACATCAGGTTTCGGTTGTTTGTAATCGTCATCCGCAACAAAATGCATGCCCGCAGCAGGATCATCTTGTTGCCGAGAAACCGGTAACGAAAACGTCGCATCCGTAGAATGAGCTACCTGACGAGCTTGACCTTCCTTGTGGCCAAGAAGCGCTTCAAACGGGGTCTCAACAGGCGGATCCGTAGGAGCATTCTCCAACTCCCCCACCGAATGATCTTCCACCGGCCACGGGTCAACAGTATCTTCTACCACAGCAAACAGATTCTCCCGATTGGGAGCCAGCGTCATCGTATGCGTATCCACCACATAACTAGGCAGATTCTCTACATCGTCGTAGGTCTTTGTCGTACCAACATTAACAGATACGGTGACTTTCCCCTCCGCAGTCATGTCAGCTTTCGCAACATGAATCTCGCTCTTTGCCGAGGTAATCGGCAAACCAGTCTTTTTCATAAAATCGCGCAGATCCAACAGGCTTGCTTCTTCTGTGGTGAATTTCGGGTTCTCCCCGGGATTCTTCTGCTTCTTCTTCGAAGATCCCCCAAAGCTTGATCCCCGCTGTGACCCGTTACTCCCCGATGAGGCAAACACGGAACTACTAGCATTCACACAATTAGACAGCGAACAACCCGCATCAGTCCAATGCGAATCCAACAAATCCTGATACGCGGTCACGACCTTCGTCACCACATCAAGATCTACCCTGGCACCAGCAGCAGACGCTACCGGAGCAGCACCCAAGGTGAGGCCAGCAGCCAGAATCAGCGCCCCCCCCGCGTCATATAACGAAGTTTCGACTTCATGACTTAACTCCTAAAAAATTAGAGAACGTACTTTGATGTGCAACACCAATATCCGCGACTCTACAACACGCATCACCGCAGCGTATACCCCCTACCAATAGTACGGGGGTATCAATAGAACACCTAAGCGATATACCCTGAACAGCACTTTTAAGGAAAACATATCATACTACCAGTACGTCTTAGACCATTATTAGCCCGCACTTATCCGAAAATGCGATTGATAAGCTTCACCCCCGCTAAATCGCTTATAAAGACCTATAAAAAATCATTTATGCATCCCAGTGTCGCCTAAACACTACCGCACGTAAACACCACATGTGCTACAAAGACAGTCGGGTTAACCCATTAATGCAAACCATGCAGCAAACAATGCTTCCCCCACCATGGCTGCATTCTTTCCTGGGATATCGCACACCACATTGAAGTTGAACAGGAGTACATGATGCGCCAAACCGCTTGACCACGAGGACCTACAACAGTGTCCGAAAAACACCAAGCATCCCAGTACTAGGGACAAACCAGATTCCCAATTTAGGTTTGTTTATGGATGCTGCTCAATTCTTCGCCCGCTGGACCTGGGAACCAGTAAAGGCCAATGAAGGCGAACTGGACTTTTATAGTGCAGAAAACCAGGCATCCGCAAAGCCAGGTCATGAGGGTGAGATCAAAGACAGGTATCGCCGTGTTGATAACATCACTGATGAAATTCTAGCGATCTACCAAGGAAAACTTGGCAAAAATATTACCAAGGATGATATTTTCTATTTCGTTTATGGGCAGCTACATGACACCGAATATCGGGAAAAATATGTAGAAGATTTGAAGAAAATGCTACCGCATATTGAAACCCCAACTAACCAAGCACGCTTCGATCAGTTAGCGACAGCTGGTCAAAAACTAATGGATCTGCATCTCAACTATGAGGATATAGAGCCTTGGCCAGTGACTCTGGATATGAAGCCCACTGTAGACGTCGAAAAGCAAGATACGTGGAAAGTCACCAAGATGAAATGGGCAAAAATCAAAGACCCAGAGACTGGAAAAAATATCAATGATACAACAACACTGATCTACAACAAGCACATTACAATCCGAGACATTCCGGCGGAAGCTGAGCAGTACATGTTGGGATCGCGCTTGGCGATAGCATGGTTAATTGATCGTTATCAGATCAAGAAAGATAAAGCATCCGGAATTATCAACGACCCAAATGACTGGGCTGATGAAGTTGGTAATCCACGCTATATCGTAGATTTGATTGCGAAAGTAACGCGAATTGCGGTTGAGACAGTGCGGATTGCTGAAGGCCTCAACAATGAATGATGCGTAGGCATGAATGGTAGGCGACGTGATTTAGCATGCTCTGACACACAGCCCAAGCAGCCCGCTTTAGCTCCTCTCCTACCTTCATTCCCCCACATTTTTCCCATGACACTAGGTATAGCTCGTGGTCTAGCTTGGGTTCATTGACTACCCTAGAAGCAGTATGAGTGCTACGCCCCATCATCAGCAGCCCCAAGCCCCGCCCAATTTCGGCCCCAGCATTAGACAGCAAGGGCCGCCTGTGGTCAAGGCTTTTCTTGCGCTGCTTGCCGCCATCATGCTGGTGGTTTCTGGGGTGGGGTATTTTGTTATTTCCGGGTTCGGGCCTAAGCCCCCGGATTTGAAGCTCAAAGGTGACGCCGCTGATGGCGCTGTTGATATTCTGCTGGTGGGCAATGATTCCCGCACGGATGCGGAGGGCAATCCGCTGACCCCGGAGGAGATAGAACTCTTGCATGCGGGGGATGAGGAGGCGGATAACACTGACACGATCATGCTGATTAGGATTCCCAACGATGGTACGTCGGCAACGGCGATTTCCATTCCTCGGGATACGTATATTCATGACGATACGTTGGGAAATACGAAGATCAATGCAGTGTACTCGGGGCACAAGGCTGCGGAGAAAACCCGGTTGTTGGAATCCGGGGAGGCCGATAGCCCGGAGGTGGAGAAAGAGGCCAAAACGGCAGGCCAGTCCGGTTTAATCACGGCCATTTCGGATCTCACGGGCATTAGTGTGGACCACTACGCTGAGGTGGGTTTGGTGGGGTTTGTGCTGCTCACGGATGCTGTGGGTGGTGTGGAAGTGTGCCTGAATAATGCGGTTGAGGATGAGTATTCCGGGGCGAATTTCCCGGCGGGGCGGCAAACTCTCAACGGTAGCCAGGGCTTAGCGTTCGTACGGCAGCGGCATGGGTTGCCGCGGGGTGACTTGGATCGGATTGTGCGGCAACAGGCGTACATGGCCTCACTCGTATCGAAGATACTTTCGACAAACATGCTGCAAGGGGATTCGTTTTCCAAGTTGCAGGATGCCGCCAAACGCTCCCTCACGTTGGATAGCAGTTGGGATCTCTCCCAGTTGGCAGTGCAGATGTCGAACCTGACCGGCGGCAACGTGAAATTCAGTACTATCCCCGTGACCTCTATTGATGGTGTCGGCGATAATGGGGAATCCGTGGTGACGGTCAACCCGGAGCAGGTGCATGAGTTCTTCAATCAACTTTTGGGCGACAGCGCGTTAGAACTTAAGCGCCCTTCAGAAACCCAAACCGAATCGAAATCAACCGCACACATCACAGTGTTGAATGCGTCCGGCACCACAGGCCTTGCAACAGGCATAGCTGGTGTGTTGAAGAAGGCTAATTATGAGGTAGCAGAGACGGGCAATGCCGAGCCGGGCCTGTACGATCAGTCGCAGGTCATGGCTGCAAGCAAGACCGATGAAAATGCTGTTGCCATTGGGCAGGAACTGGGTTTACCCGTAGTTGCTCGTGCTGAGCTTGACGACAACACCATCATCGTGGTTGCAGCTGCCGATTATGACGGGCCGACCGCTGCCGCCCCTGCCGATTCCGAGGGAACTGAAAGTTCTGGAGGAACCTCCACGTCTGCTTCGAATGTGGTTGGTCAAGAGGGCCAAGCCATGGGAGAGGACAACGCCTCCCCTACCATTGATGCTGGCGGCAATGGGCCGCGCTGCATCAACTAACACTGCCTATAACACCATGGCGGCAATCCACCCGGATACCACTAACGGCAGGTTGTAATGCAAGAAGGTGGGAATCACGGAATCACGGATGTGGTCATGTTGTCCATCAGCATTAAGGCCGGCGGTGGGACCCAAGGTGGAGTCTGAGGCGGGTGACCCGGCATCACCAAGCGCACCAGCAGCACCGATGATTGCCACGGTGGCTGCGGGGCTAAAACCCAACGCTAGGCACAGGGGCACGTGAATTGTGGCGATGATCGGCAGTGTAGAGAACGACGAACCAATACCCATGGTGATAATGAGTCCCACCACTAGCATAGCCAGGGCACCCATGGCTTTGTTATCACCGAAAAGATTCGCCGAAGTATTAACCAGGGTGTCAACGTGCCCGGTAGCGGTCATGACAGCAGCGAAACCTTGTGCGGTGATCATGATGAAGCCAATCAGGGCCATCATTTTCATGCCGGAGGTGAATACATCATCTGCTTCTTTCCAGTTCACGGCACCGGTTGCCATGAAAATTGCCAACCCGACGAGCGCACCGATGAGTAGGGAATCCGCTTTGGAATCCATGGCCTGCATTACCACTTGCACCACGAAGGTGGCAAGAATAGCAACAATGGCCACGATGATTTTATAGCGGGAGACTTCCTCCGACTTAGTGCCAGCAGTGCCTTCAATGGGGCGATCTTCATACACTCGTGGTTTGCGGTAGGAGAAAACCACAGCGATGATGAGGCCGGCGATCATACCCAGGGCGGGAATCGACATGACCTGCATGATGTTGATGCCAGACACATCCAGCCCGGCTTTTTCAATATTGCCCAATAGGATTTCGTTAAGGAAGATGGAACCAAAACCCACAGGAATCCACATGTAGGTGGTGACCAGGCCAAAGGTCATGATGCAGGCAATAAGCCGACGATCAATTTTGAGTTTATTCATCACGCCCAACAACGGCGGAATAATCAGTGGAATGAAGGCGATGTGCACGGGGATAAGATTTTGGCTCATGATGGACATCGCCAGGATGCCAACCATCATAAGCCATTTGGTAATAAGGACTGCTCTTTTATTTGTCGATTCGTCGGTGTTGCCGATCTTCTGCATGATCCAATTGGCCAAGGCAGCGGGCAGACCGGAGCTAGCCACAGCCATGGCAAACGCACCAAGCAGCGCGTAGCTCAGGGCAATTTTCGCCCCGTTGGATAAACCATCTTGGAAAGCCATCATAGTGGCATCGAGTCCGATGCCACTGAGCAGCCCACCAACGAGGGCGCCAATGAACAGGGATATAACAACGTGCACCCGCACTACAGAGAGGATGAGCATCACCAGAACGGCGATCAAGACTGCATTCATAGGAACAATATAGTCAAGCATCGATAAGTATGCTAGCCCCAAACTAACTGTGCACCAGCGTGACCAGTGATAGTGGTGACCAAAATCGCCCCAACCCCCACGAGCACACATAAAATTTGCGATAATGTCACGTACCAAAACGACCGCGTGGTGAGGCTAACCCACCACATCAACACTGTGCTGAAAAACAGGGCGAGAGATACCGCCACCATGGCGTTGCCCCAAAACATGTGCTGCGCAACGGAACCTGGGTGTTCCACGCTCAACCCAATTTCTTTGAGCATGGTTTCGCCTGTCACTTTGGACCAATACGTGCCAAGAAACCCAATCAATCCAAATCCCATGAGCCAGTATTGCAGCCACTGCCCTAGCTTGGGCACAAGCACCCACAGGATTAATCCAACAGCTACCAGCGGCACAATAACAATGGGGATATGCACCGCTAAGGGATGGAGTGGTAACTGCAACTCTGGTGTGTCCTTGGGCTTGACTGTCGCACTGATTTGCGACTCGTTTCAGCTCACGTTAACACACAGGAATCAAATCCAGCACATACCGCGGAATAACTGCGTTGTCCGGAACACCCCGCCAGAATTGCTCCGTCTTCGTGCACCGAGTACGGGTCTTCAGCTCTGTCCCAGAGGCCACCGGAATGATGGAGCTGCCAATCTGGATTTCCTGCACACCCGGCGCGGCTGTGTCGGTGTGGATAGCGCGGCGGACGTCGTCGGTATGCAGTTGCGCCGGCCCGTGCGTGTGGGCTGCTACCACATAGTTTGAGCCGAAGCTGACGGTGGCGTGAATGTCGCGTTTGTCCGACCAGCCGAATTTGGTGCCCTCGATGCCGGGGAGAGTGGCGGTGCCGAAGTTTTGTGGGCAGCCATCGGCGGCTGTGGCGGCGGGGTTGCGCATGCCGTCGATCATGGGGCGAGCAATTGGGTCGCGGCGGGTGGCTTGGATGAATTTAGCCATGTCGTGGACGCTGGTGGTGATGTTGCCCCAGCGGCCGCGATAGTGGGTTTCCTTCAGGCCGAATTGGTTGATGGTGTCGGGGATGGCCCGGTTGTATTTCCTATCGAGGTTGGAGGGGATGCCGTCGTGGGAGCTGCGGATCATTTCATACACGAGGGCTTTGTCTTCCACTGCGCCGTGTTGTAACACCCAGTAGCCTAAGTAGATTTTTGAGATGGAAAGTGATGGTTGGGATTCGTGGGCGCCAGGGGTTTCGGTTATTTCGCCGTTGTCTTTGATAAGGGTGATTTGAGTATGGGCTGGTGCGGCAGCGATGTCGACGCTGGTGGCCGCTGCAGGGATGATGGTGCTTGCGAGGAGGAAAAGAGTGGTAATTGTTATGGTTATGTTGGTTCTTGTGCGATAAGTTTTGGGTGTAAGAGTTAGGCATCTCATGAAAGATGACCCTACAAGCTGTTGGGGTGCTTGTCTCTAGTTATTATAAAATTTTTGCTCAGTTAGACCTATTTGGGGAGTGGGGTTGGGGGCTTCGAAAAGACTCAGCGGCCGAAGCACGTGAGTGCTCCTAGCCGCTGGAATTGGCGCGTAACACGTATTTCAGTGCCGCTGTTGTGGGCTGGTTGCTTGCTTTTCGACGCCTAAAGTATCCTCTTGGTGTATGTATCAAGCGGCAAGTTTTTCACTGTCTGCGAGTTTGAGCCAGATGACGCCAGCGATGATGAGAGCAAGCCATAGGGCTTTGTTCAGGGTGAAGGTTTCTGTGAAGAAAACGGGGCCGAAGAGGGCTGCGCCGGTTGCGCCGATACCTGCCCACATTGCGTAGCCGATGCCTACATCAATGTGTTTGAGTGCCACGCTGAGGAAAAAGAGGGTTCCGAGGAAAAAAATGATGGCGATGATTGACCATGTGAGGTTGGTGAAGCCTTGGCTGCCGTTGACGCTAAGTGCGTATCCAATTTCGAATATTCCTGCGATAAGGAGTGCTGTCCAGGATCGTGCGGTGGTTTTCTGGTGGTTAGTGTGTGTTGTCATTGTGTTCCCTGTTGCTTTGGTTGGGGTTGGTGATTAGGCAGTTTCGGTGAGGTTGAGGCCTACGACGCCGATGATAATGACTGCGATTCCTAGGAGTTTTTCCAGGTGAGCTGTTGTTTGAGGAAGATAGCTCCGATGATGACGATGCCGACGCCAGCGAGAGCCGTCCATAGTGCGTAGCCGACACCGACGTCAAAGGTGAGGAGGGCACGGCTGAGAAAGAATGTGGCTGCGGCGCCGCTTGCCAGGGTGGCGATGGTCCAGGGGATGTTTCGGAAGCCTTGGGCTTTACCGGCGGCGATGCCCACGGTGATTTCGAAAATGGTTGCGATGGTGAGATAGAGCCATTACATGGTGTTCCTTTCAGTTGGTTGTTGTGGTTATGGACAACACACCCATAAATAATGCATGCACATGCATGTATTTGGATAAAAAATATAAGGCCGGCAACGAGCAGACCTTTAAGAGATCATATCACCCAGGTGGTGAAATGCCGACCGAATTGCTTGGGAATCCGGCCCTGAACCATGCTTGGTGTAAGCATTCAACAGATCGGTGAGTTTCTCGGTGTATGACTCCGATAAATCCTGCACCAGCGATACACCTTTGTCCGTAATAACGGCGTACACTCCTCGACCGTCATCAGGGCAGGTATCCCGAAAAGCAAGATCTTTGGATTCTAAGCGGCCCACCAATCGCGTGGCGGAACTCTGATTCAGGCCCACTCGCTCGGCAAGTTCAGTGATGCGCAGTTCACGTTCTGGGGCTTCTGCCAACTGCATGATTGCGCGATATTCCGTGAGCCCCACGCCATGTTGAGCAACGAGCCATTTACCTAAACGCGCCTCAATATCAGTGACAGCAGCGACGATCAATGACCATGATCCACCTGGTAACGCCATGCTGCTCACTCCCCTACCGAAACTACATTCATGTGCATGCAACTAACGTAGCACATGATCTCACTCCCCCGCACAGCCACCAATGGTAAAAAATATGAAAACCCCACCATGATCGCAGTCATGGCAGGGCAAAAATTCCTTATCCCACTAGCGTTAGCGCGTTCGGTCTCGTTTGACGTAGCCCATGCGGGGGCGGAATCCTTCGGGGCGGCGCAGTTGCGCCACGGCGTCGCCGACGATGAGCCGGAACCTGGGGTTCATCGGGGGCATGTGCATGATAGAGAACCAGCCTGCCTCAGTGTTTTCATCATCGCTGATAACGGGTTCATCACTGTCACCGATGACGCTGCATCGCACAGCAGTATCCATGTAGCGGGCATTGTCGCCGTTGGAGTAGGTGACCGGCCCCACGGCACCAACGCCTAGCAGGGCTTCTACTTGCACGTCCAGGCCGACTTCTTCTTTAGCTTCTCGAACAGCCGTTTGGTGGGGGTCTTCGCCGGGGTCGGCAATGCCCGTGACGGGAGTCCAATCACCATTATCAGACCGCTTCACCAACAGCACTTCAGGCACCGCCGTGATCGGCGCTCCTTCGGGCACGTCCCGAATAATCACAGCGGTAACCCCAGGCAGCCAGAGTTCATCCGTGCCGATCTTTTTCCGCAGTTTGATAATGAAATCAGGGATGGGCATTACTCGGCTTCCTTGTCTGCTTCGGCCTCGGCGGCTTTCTTGGCAGCTAGTTGTTCAGCCAACTGTTTTGCCATTTTCTCCGGGTCGAATTCGTTGAAGTATTCCGCAGGTGCTGTGCGTTCGTGGGCCATGGTGTGTGCCTTTCTTGTTGCTTGTCGACGTGGTGCGTTTTTTAGTTTAACCGTTTGCCGCGATGAAGTCTTTAACCACAGTGGCGTCATTGGGCAGGTCTGTGACGTGGCGTTCTGCCTGCATGATGGCGGCAAATCGTTCGGGCAGATCGGGTTGCTGGCCGGTGGCTTCGGTGATAATGTCAGCGAATTTCACAGGCAGCGCAGTTTCCAAACACACAATGGGAGTGTCTACTTGGTCGCGCATGTCTCGGGCGACTTTCACACCGTCAGCGGTATGTGGGTCGATCATGATGCCGAGGCGTTCGTAGCAGTCCCGGATGGTTGCTACGCGATCAGTGTGGGTGGAGAATCCGGAGAGGAACCCGTACGTGCTGCTGGTTTGGGTGAAGCTGGGGTCGTCGGCAAGCGAGAAGCCCCCTTGGGGAACCTGGGTGCCGAACAAGTCGGCGACGCGGGCGGCGTCGCGGCCGAGCAGATCGAAGATGAAACGTTCGAAGTTTGAGGCGCGGGAGATGTCCATCGACGGCGACGATGTTTCGAACGTGTCTGCGGAAGAGCGCACGCGGTAGACGCCAGTGCGGAAGAATTCGTCCAGCACGTCATTTTCGTTGGTGGCAACAATGAGGCGGTCGATGGGCACGCCCATTTGCTTTGCGACGTGGCCCGCGCAGATGTCACCGAAGTTGCCGGTGGGAACACTGAACGACACTTTCTGCTCGTTGGAGTCGGTTACCCGCAGGTAGCAAGAAATGTAGTACACCACCTGCGCCACGAGGCGAGCCCAGTTGATGGAGTTGACCGCCCCAATGTGGTGTTCGCGCTTAAAGTCGGCGTCGGCGGATACGGCCTTCACCACGTCCTGGCAATCATCGAACACTCCTTCGAGGGAAATGTTGAAGATGTTGGGGTCATCCAAACCGAACATTTGTGCCTGCTGGAAGGGAGTCATGCGGCCGGCAGGCGTCAGCATGAACACTTTGATGCCGGGGCGGCCGCGCATGGCGTATTCCGCTGCGGAACCGGTATCCCCGGAGGTTGCGCCTAAAATATTGAGGGTTTCGCCCCGGCGCCGTAGCTCGTATTCAAAGAACTCCCCCAGCAGCTGCATGGCAATGTCCTTGAAGGCGGCGGTGGGGCCTTCGGAGAGGTGCCCAATGTAGAGGCCGTCCTCCAGGGGGGTGACGGGCACAATTTCGGCATGGGCGAATTTGGGGAAGGTGTAGGCCCGGTGGGCAATGTCGTTGAGGTCGGCGGCGGGGATGTCGTCGATAAAGAGCTGTAAGACTTCTGCGGCGAGCGCGGGGTAGCCTTGCTCCCCCAGCAGCTTGCGCCACCTATTTAATGTATCGCCGCTAATCTGTGGGTATTCCGCCGGTAAGTACAGGCCGCCGTCGGGGGCGAGGCCGCCCAGTAAGATATCGCTAAAGTTGGTTTCAGTGCGCGATTCGTCGCGGGTGGAAATATAACGCATGGCTTCTACCATAGCGCCCCACGGGGGTATTACTGCATTTTCATAAGTAAAGCAGCGGCACAGATCACTATGCCGCTGCCCTAAAAAGACGACCACTGGTTTTTAACGGCCGCGACGGTACTTCAATGCCTCAATCAGGGAATCCAAGGCGGCATCGCCGAACTTCATGAAGTCCATGCTGCCGCCGAAACCGGGGAACACATCCGGGTAGGACACGCGGGAAGCACTGCTGCGCTCTGGTTCGCTGACGGTGGAGCCAGGTTCCACGGTGGCGACGAGCTTGCTGCCGTCGAGCTTAAGCACCGCATTGCTCTTCATGCCTGCGGTGTGGAGGGCTTCGACGAACGTGGAGAGCTCCTCAAAGGTGGCTCCTGATAGATCAATGGAGAAGCTAAGTGCCATAACGATCACAATCCTTCTGGTAGTAGTTTTGTTATTGTTCCACCTAGCTTAGAGTGATTTGGGCGTCCTGGCATCGGGGTATCCCCTGGTTTTTACCCTGATAGCCCACCATAAACATGCGAAACGGGTCAGAGCACCAGCCTGACCCGCGCAAAACCACCTAGTTTTAAACGTGCTTGTTTAGACGTGCTTGCCCAAATCGGCGAACATGTTGTGGTTGAAAATGAAGGCGTCAGCGGCCTCATCCAACAGTTGTGCCCGCTGTGCATCGGACAGTTCCAATGCGTCCAGGCTAGCCCGGTAGTTATCTTTGTAGGGCTTGAGCTTCTGGATGCCATCGAAGCGGTAGAAGCTCAAAGCTTCCGGCGCCACACCGTAGTGGCGCTGCACCATGCGGGCAATAACCTGGCCGCCGGACAGGTCACCTAGGTAACGCACGTAGTGGTGAGCCACCAGCCGCGCACCATCGGCGGTTGCGGCGATGTCGTTCAGGCGGGCCACGTAATCCAGGGTGGCGGGCAACGCAATGATTTTGCCTTCCCAATCAGCACCAGTGAGCAGTTCCAGGTCAGCCTCCAGGGAAGCCTTGCGGTCCAGCACTGGATCCAGCAGGTCAGCGGCGAACCCGGTTTCCCGCACCGCAGCAACGGCTTCTTCCAAGGCGGAGTACATGAGCCAGGATTGTTGTTGCAGCGCAATGAAGGCTTGGGCGTCGAGCTTGCCTTCAAGCAGGTCGGACATAAAAGTAGAGTGCTCGGCGCGCTCGTGGGCTACGCGGGTAGAGCTCTTAAGTTCCACAGATAGGGGCTGGACTGCAAGCGTCATGGGGTTCTCCTTGATGATGTGAGTAGCGAGTGCGTTAACTCAGTTATTCTTACTACACAAAATCCTATTAAGGCAAGGAATACCTAACATCATCCAATCGGTTGATTTATCAGTCACCCTAATGCATTGACCTGCCCTTATCCGATCAGATCATCCGGTACTCACCCGATGGAAGCGCCACGTGTCAACCATGTCCCGCGGCGCACATTCCGGGGCATTAATAATCATCATGATCGGATATCACTTCGCCCCAGAAGACCTCATCCACCACGTTGCGCGCCTTGCGGGTGAGCCGCAGGTAATCCTCTAAAAATTCCTGAGAATCCTCAGGCTTCCACCCGGCCGCACCCGCCACTTGCGCCAGCTGGGGCCCGGGTTGCGGCAATTGATCAATGCGCTTGCCCCGAACCAACACGATGGCGTTACGTGCCAGAGTTGCCATCAACCAGGCGTCAATGAGCATCTGTACTTTATCCGGCTCCACCAATTGGTGCTGCGCCACTACTTCCAACACTTTCAGCGTGGAGGGGGTTTTCAGCTCGGGAATGGCATCCGCATGCATCAATGTGAGCAGCTGCGCTGTCCATTCGATGTCCGTCAGTGCCCCGCGCCCCAGTTTGGTGTGCGTGTTGCGGTCGGCGCCACGCGGTAGGCGTTCGTTATCCACCCGGGCCTTCATGCGGCGCACTTCCCGGATGGTTTTATCCCCCACGCCCCCATCCGGGTAGCGGAATGTATCAATCATGGTGATGAACCGCTCCCCTAGGTCTTTCGAACCTGCGATCCATACGGCCCGCAGCAGTGCTTGAATCTCCCAGGTTTCACCCCACCGCTCGTAATACTGCCGGTAGGATTCCAATGTGCGCACCACAGCGCCCGATCGGCCTTCGGGGCGCAACCCCAGATCCACATCCAAGGGTGGGTCACCCGAAGGCTTCGCCAGGCGTTTCCGCATTCGATCACATATGCCAATGGCCCACCGCACGGCGTCGTTATCCGACACCCCATCGGCTGGCTCGCACACGAACATCACATCCGCATCCGAACCGTAGCCCAATTCCGCCCCACCCAGGCGGCCCATGCCAATCACTGCGATCTCGGCGGGCGGCGTCGTTAAGTTCTCTGCGGTGAGCGACGCGCTGATTTCCGCCCGCAATGCTGCTTCCAGCACGGCGTCCCACACGAGGGACAAACTCCGGCACACTTCCTGCACCGTCATGAGATCCAGCAGGTCGGCGGATGCGATACGCGCCAATTCCGTGCGCCGCAACGACCGCGCCACCGCGATGGCCTTATCCGGATCGTCGTGCCGCGACGCCGCCCGCACCAACGACGTGGACACAGTATCGGCTTTGGTTTCCAGGAGCTTCGGCCCGGTTGCCCCGTCGCCCAGCTGCTTCACCACATCCGGGGCCGCAATGATCAGCGACGACGCGAAGGGCGAATTACCCAGGATCCGCATCAGCCGCTTCCCCACTATGCCTTCGTCGCGGAGTAACCGCAGGAACCAGATGCGGTCAAACGCCGCGTCTGCTAGCTTCCGGTAGTTCAGCAAGCCCGCATCCGGATCCGCCGTCATGGACAACCATTCCATGAGGGTGGGCAGCAGCATCGCCTGGATTTTGGCTTTCCGGTTAGCCCCCGCCGCCAAGGCGGTCAAATGTTCGAATGCGCGGTCGGGGTACAAATATCCCAATGCGCGCAATTGTTCCTTCGCCCCATCCGCCGACAGCTTAATGGTGTCAACGCTAAGATTCACCACCGAATCCAACAGCGGTCGATAGAACAATTTATTATGCAGCGAGGAGATACTTAACCGGACTTTCCGCAGCTCTTCCAGCATTTGATCCACGCTGGAACGCGACATCTGGCCACGGAATCCAGCCGCATGCGCCAACCACCGCAGCGCTTGGTAATCAGAATTCGCCGGCAGCGTGTGGGTGCGTTTCACCTTATGCAATTGCAGCCGATGTTCTAACAGCCGGAGAAATTCGTACGATTCGATCAAATTTGCGCCATCTTCCCGCCCCACGTAGCCAGAATCAATGAGCGCCGCCAGCGCATCCACCGTCGCCAATGTACGCAGCGACTCGTCATATCGGCCGTGCACCAGCTGCAATAATTGCACCGCAAATTCCACATCCCGCAGGCCACCCTCCCCGAGTTTCAGCTCCCGCTGCTTCATGTTATCCGGCACGTTCTCCAGCACCCGCCGCCGCATGGCCTGCACGTCGGACACGAACGAATCCCGCTGGCTGGCCTGCCACACCATGGGCGAAATTGCCGCACTGTAGGCCTGCCCCAACGGCATGAACCCGGTCATCGGCCGGTGTTTCAGCAACGCTTGGAACTCCCACGTGTCCGCCCACCGCTGGTAGTAGGTCACGTGTGATTCCAGCGTGCGCACTAACGCACCGCGCTTTCCCTCTGGGCGTAGTGCCGCATCCACAGCGAAGAAACACCGCGTGCCCACCCGGATAAATTCGCTGGCCACGCGCGTTATTTTCGTGCTTGCAGGCTCCGCCACAAAAATCACGTCCACGTCGGAAATGTAGTTGAGCTCCCGCGCCCCACACTTGCCCATCGCTATGATCGCCAGTTGGGCATCCACCAGATCGTCCCCGTACACGCTGCGAATCGCCACCGCTAACGCCGCCGTTAATGCTGCATCTGCCAGGTCCGCCAGTTGGGCCGTCACCACACTAAACGGCACCACTGGTTGCCCCACCCGCCGGGAATTTTCCGGATACGTGCCCGCTAAATCAATGGCGGCTATCCGCATCAGTAACGTGCGATACACCCGCTTCAGCACCGCATCATCTTCCTCCGCGGCCACCCCGGCGCGATATGTTCCCACTTGGTTTAATGCTGCCGTGGCGGTGTCGGGTGCGGGTGGTTCGTACTCGGCGGGTTCCGCGTTGATGCAGCTGAGGAGTTCGTGCAGCATGTCTTCTCTGCTGGGGGCATCCTCACATAGCAGCCGCCAGGTGTCGGGGTTGGCTATGAGGTGGTCGCCGAGCACGCTGGAGGCTCCTAGCAAGGCAAACAGTCGGACGCGGAAGGCGGGGTTGGTGCGTATTTCTGTGTCGATGTCGGTGTGGTTGCCGTGGAGTTCGTCGAGGGTTTGCATGAGTCGCACGAGGGAGTTGAGTGCGAGGTCGGCGTCGGAGGCACCGGAGAGTGCCCATAGGATTTCCACGCTGTCTTGGTTCCACCAGCCGAGCCAGGTGAGGTCGCTGATGGCTCTGGGGTTGGTGAGGCTGAGTGCCCCGGTGGTGGGGAGGGTTTTGCGGGAGGAGCGTGGTGTGGTCATGTGCACTAGTTTAGAAGCTGAGGTTGTTGTGGAGTTCCCACGGTGTGATTTGTTTTTGGTAATCGTGCCATTCGCGCCATTTGTTGCGGAGGAAAAATTCAAATACGTGTTCGCCTAGGATGTCGGCGACGAAGTCGGATTTTTCCATTTCGCGGAGGGCTTGGTCGAGGCTGGCGGGGAGGTCGACGTAGCCGAGGGCGCGGCGTTCGCGGCGGGTGAGGGCAGCGATGTCGTCCTCGGCAGGTTCGATGAGTTCGTAGCCTTCGCGAACGCCGCGCAACCCGGCGGCGAGTAGTACTGCTAGTGCTAGGTAAGGGTTGCAGGCGGAGTCTGGGGAGCGGACTTCGACGCGGCGGGATTCGGCTTTGCCGAGCCGGTAGGTGGGTACGCGGACCATGGCGGAGCGGTTGGAAACGCCCCAGGTGGCGGCGGTGGGGGCTTCGTTGCCGAAGAGGATTCGCTTATAAGAATTGGTCCATTGGTTGGTGATGGCGGAGATTTCGTTGGCGTGGGTGAGGATGCCGGCGATGAATTGTTTGCCGGTGCGGGACAGGCTGAATTCGGCGTCGGGGTCGTGGAAGGCGTTGATGTCGCCTTCGAAGAGGGACATGTGGGTGTGCATGGCGGAGCCGGCGTAGTCGGTGAAGGGTTTGGGCATGAAAGTGGCGTTGACGTTGTTGCGGTGCGCAATGAGTTTGGTGACGTACCGGAAGGTCATGATGGAGTCGCCCATGGTGAGGGCGTCGGCGTGCCGGAGGTCGATTTCTTGCTGGCCGGGGGCGGTTTCGTGGTGGGAGAATTCCACGGGGATGCCCATGTCTTCGAGGGCGAGCATGGCGTCGCGGCGGAAGTAGGGTGCGAGGCTGCGGCTGGCTTGATCAAAGTAGCTGCCGTCGTCGGTGGGGCGTGGGGGTTGGCCGTCGGTGTTGAGGTTTTCTACAAGGTAGAATTCGATTTCTGGGCTGACTTTGCAGGTGAATCCTTCGTCGGCGGCAGCTTGGGTTTGGCGGCGCAGGACGTGGCGGGGGTCGGAGTAGAAGGCTTGGCCGTCGGGGTTGAGGATGTCGCAGAACATGCGTGCGGATTTGATGCCGCCGTCGCCCACGCCGAGGGGGAGGAATTGGAAGGTGGAGGGGTCGGGCATGGCGATGGTGTCGGATTCGGAGATGCGGGAGAATCCTTCGATGGCGGAGCCGTCGAATCCGATGCCTTCGACGAATGCGCTTTCGAGTTCGGCGGGGGCGACGGCGACGGATTTTAAGGTTCCTAAGATGTCGGTGAACCAGAGGCGCACGAGGCGGATGTCGCCTTCTTCGATGGCACGCAGCACATATTCTTGTTGAGAATCCATAAGATTAACGATAGCTGCCTTTGCTTTTCGACGCTTTCCGGTGGCGGGTTGGGTTGCTGCTGCACCCCACAAGGGTTGTTTTCGCTGCTAAAATCTTGTTATGGGACTTAAGAGTCAGATGGAAGTTGAAGCAAAATTTTCAGTCAGCACCGATACGGAAGTGCCCGATCTGTTAGAAATCCCGCAGGTGGAGAAAATTGTTTCCACCAGAACCCACCACTTGTCAGCGTTGTATTTTGATACTGATGATTTGCGTTTGACGCGATCTAAGGTGACGGTGCGGCGCCGCACTGGCGGTAGTGATGATGGTTGGCATATTAAATTCCCTGGTAAGGGCGGCCGGCTGGAAGTGCATCACCCCATTGTTGGGGGTGATGGGGTGCCGGCGGAAATCTATTCGATGGTGCGTTCAATTGCGCGCGGTAAAGAATTGGTGCCCATTGCGCAGGTGGATAATGAGCGGGTAGAAACCCTGTTGGGCAATGCTGACGGTGAAGTAATTGCGGAGTTTTGTGATGATCATGTCACTGCTAGGTCGTTGATTTCGGATACGCCCACGAGCTGGCGGGAGTGGGAGTTAGAGATCACCCCGGAGACGCCGGCGAAGTTTATCGCATGTGCCACACCAACCTTGAAACAAGCTGGCGCCGCGGCGTCGAAAAGCCCTTCGAAACTGGCGATGGCGTTGGGGGCGGACTTGCCCACGGAGCCGGCGAGCGTGGACATTGACCCGAATTCGCCGGCCGCTGGGGTGTTGGCGGCGTTGAAGCGGAACCGGGATAAGCTGCTGGCTTACGATCCGCGGGTGCGGCAGGATGAGTGGGATTCGATTCATCAAATGCGGGTTGCCACCCGGGAGCTGCGGAGCCATTTGCAGAGCTTCGCGGGGATTCTTGCTGGTAATCAGCATAAAAACGTGGAGGAACAGCTGAAGCAACTAGCGACGATTCTTGGGGTGGCGCGGGACGCTGAGATGATTGCTGAGCGGTTTAAAGACCTGTGTGAGCAGCACCCCAGCGGCATCATCAACGAGGAAAACACCAAACAGTTGTACGACAGCATGATTGCGGAATATGGTGCCGCGCATCAACGTGTCGTGGTGGCGCTCAACGACGACAAGTATTTACAACTGCTGAACGAATTGGATGATCTGATCAGCCACCCCGAGCTGGCTGAAACAGAGGACACTCCCCCGGCGGAAAGCGTATTGGTGTCGCACTTGGCGGATAGCTTCAAGGTGCTGGCCAAGCGCCACAAGAAAGCCATGAAGGCGTGGGATGGGCATTCCGCGTTGCGGCCGCAGCAGGAACAAAAGTTCCACAACGTGCGCAAAGCGACGAAGAAACTGCGGTACACCACAGAGGCAGTCGGTGATGCCACTGACATAGACACCACCGAGTTGTACCAGGCGTGCAAAGCCCTACAGGAAGTGCTGGGCGATTTCCAAGACAGCGTAACCTCCCGGGAGAAACTGGTTAAGAAATCAGATCAAGCATTCCAGCGGGGCGAAAACACCTTCATTTATGGGGTGTTGTACGAAACTGAAGTGGAGTTAAGCCGGCAGATTTTGCAGGATTACCCCGCCGCATTCAGTGCAGTATCCCGGGCATACAAGCGACTGCAACAGGAATAAGAAGAATAGACTACTTCTTGGTGGTTACTTCTTGCCCCAGTCGTTTTCTTTTTCATCATAGGCATCGGCGGCCCGGTTGCGGGCCTGCGCGATTTCTAACGCATGTTCGGCTTCTTCCCGCGTGTCGTAGGGGCCCAAGCGGGAGTCGTAGCCCGAAACTTTACCTTGTTCCACTTGGTGGGTTTCAGCGTTGTAATAGTATTTCAGATCCTCTTCTTGCATGATCATCACTTTCTCTTAGACACAGAATATGACTGTGCACCAATTTTAACACTTCCATATGGTGCGGTTATTGGCTGCGGTGATGACCAAATGCAGCGGCTGGGACTTGGGCGCGTCGAAAAGCGCACCGACCCGCGCCGGGTTTTACTACTACATTAGTGAAAGAACCAACCACCCCAACGATCACAAGAAAGCAACCATCATGCCGGTATGGCCCACCAGTCAGGATCCTGACATCATCAGCAGCAACCTCAGTGCCGAGGTGAGTACCCACCACAAGAACAACACCGGGCAGCCTGCGGTTGCTGTTGCCACCGCTCCCGCCACGTGGTCGCTGATCGGCGAGCACACGGACCACGCCGGCGGCATCGTCATGATGAGTTTCTGCCAGGCCCGCGCTGCTGCGGCCATCAGCCCCCGCACGGATCACATCATCAAGGTAACCGAATACACGTACGATGTTGCCGCCCAGGAGTATAGCTCTGAAACTACGGAAACCACCGTGGTGGACCCCTCTGTTGAATCCGATACTGCTGCGGCGAATACCAGAGCTGAAGTACTTGCCCACCTCATCGGTGCGCTGGTGCAACGCCAGCTACTCAGCCGCGACGCTAAAGGCTTCGACATCACTATCATGAGTGATATTCCGCCGGCTGTGGGCCTTGGGGAAGATGCCGCCATTGAAGTGGCGACTGCCCTCGCGCTCACGCACAACGCCGAGGAAATTGACTCCCCACCCACCCGCGCGAAACTCGCCGACACGTGCTACCAGGCGGCAGTTCAAGCGCACAGTGTTCCGCCGCTGCGCGCCCGCTATTTGGCAACCCTTCGGGGTAAGAATACCGTCATTAACGTGGTGAATTACGCTGATTATTCCATTACTGAAGCCACGCAGCGCACTAATCCTATTCTAGATTCCCAACAGGTCACCGCGGTGCTTGTTGCCCCGCCGCTCATGGATGCGAATACGGAGCGACTTATCCGCCGCCAAACCTTCATCAACGACGCCGCCCGGGCGTTTGGTGCTGAGTCTATTCGCTCCCTCCCGGACGCCCAGGTGCGTGTGATCGACTGGTTGCGCGCCAAGCATGAAGTGCATGGCAGCGCCGACCTGCCTAGCATCATTGAAGCCGAAAATTGGTTGAAGTTCCACGATGCGGAGTTGCACCTCATTCGAGTTATCGCCAGTACTATCCGCGGCCGGGACATCACTGCTTTGTACCCACCCCTCACAGAATCCCAATCGAACATGGATTCGCTTTATGGCATCACGGGGGCGGATGATCACGTGGCGAAGCTCTGCCTCAGTCGTGGCGCCAACAGTGCCCGCAGTACCCACAGTGGCATTTCCAGCGCCGTGGTGGCGTTGGTGCCGGCCGCCCAGGCGGCTAATTTCATGGCGGATTTAAGCGACGATAGGCTGTTAGTCATGCCGCTGCACTCCGGCACTAAAGCAGACTTGATCTAACCCGGCGCGCTGCTGTGGTTTCCGGCTTGGCCACCACGCGATTACCGCACGGACAAGGCACAGCGAAGAACGCAACCCCCGGCTCAACCAGCTCACCCGGCGCTAAACCGCACTGCCCGGCGCGCGGGGTCGGCTTCGGTCAGGGTGATGGTGTGCCGTTCGCCTTCGGTTAGGGCGCCGTCGCATTCGGCGAAGACCGGCGGGTTATCAACGAACACGCGGGTGGTGTGGTGTCGGGGGTTGGTTTGCACCGTGATGGCGGGGAATTGTTGGCCCACGTAGGTTTTGAGCACTTCGGCTTCGCAGTAGTCTAGGCAGGCGGCGCCGACGGTACCGGCTAGTCGGCTGCTGCTGGTCATGGTGTTCAGGACGGTTGGTAGGTCCTGGGTGACCCAGTCGGGAATGTCGGAACCAGCCTGGAGGCTGAGCACGATTTCTGTGGCGTAGCGGTCGATGAGTCGGCGGAGTGGAGCGGTGACGTGGGAATAGTATTCGGGTTTGGCGGTGCCGTTGTTGTGGATGACGCCGGCGTGGACTTGGGGTGTGGTGTCGGCGAGGTTGAGGTATTCGGCGCCGCGGAGAAGTTTTTGGGCTTCTCGCATAATGGCCATGCCGCGGGGTGTGTTGGCGTTGAGGATGCGGAGAAATTCGCCTATAGATTCTGGGTGTTCGGTGAAGCCTAGGTGTTCGGCTTCGGTCCAGAATTGGGTGATGGTGTGGGGTTCGAGGTCGGCGAGGGTGCGGAGGATGCCGACGCCGGCTTCGGCCATGGTGGTGCCGGCGCATCTGCCGGCGAGGAGGGAGATTTCGGAGTTGTAGCCCATCATCGGCAACCGCGGTTCGATTATGAGTTCGAAGAGTCCGGTGGGGGTTTGTTGCACGGCTTGGCTAGGGAAGTTCAGGGTGATGGCGTCGGCACGCACCGCACTGGTTTGTAGTAGCTGGCCTACTTCCGGCAGGGCGGCGATGGCGGGATGTAGGGTGCCGGCTTCATGGGCGGCTTGGGTTTCTTCGTAGGTGAAGCGGGCGCGGGACCGCACGAGGGCGCGGCTGATGCGGTAGTCCGCCCATTGGCCGTGGCTGTCAAGGGTGATGGTCCAGAGGATGGCGGGCCGGGTTTGGTCTGGTAAGAGGCTGGCTTTGCCTTCAGAGAGTTGCGGTGGGTGCAGGCGGATGGTTTGGTCCGGCAGGTAGATGCTTTGCCCACGGCGGAGTGATTCGGCGTGCAGTGCACTGCCGGGGATGATGAAGGCCGCGACGTCGGCAATGGCATAGTGCACAATGTATTGGCCGTCGCCTGCTTCGATGCAGACTGCTTGGTCGAGGTCCATGGAGCCGGGTGGGTCGATGGTGACGAGGTTGATGTCTGTTGCGCCGATGCGTTCGGAGGCGTATCTGTCGGTGGCGGCGTCAGCGTCGGCGAGTACTTCGGAGGAAAATTCGGGGTGGAGTTGAAACTCGGTCAGGATGGCGTGGAAGTCCAGCTGGGCTGCGTATAGTTTCATACTGCTTTATTGTTGCAGAATTTCGCATGTTTAGCTTTTCGACGCCGCCGGCTTGGCGCTTGGTGGTATCAAACCAGGTGGGTTGGGTGTTGGTGGTGCAATTGAGCCAACCTGTAAGCCGGATTCTGTGCCGCAGTTTTGTGCGGTGGCGATCATCCATCTGGGCGTGTCATTGCTGACAGCCTCAAGCGGCTACCTGCAAACTTTGGGCGAGCAGCCCAGTAGCGTTTGCCCAAGCGTACTTGGCTTGGTAGTCGAGTACACTATTCTTGCCTTGCTCCGGGTGGGGTTTACATAGCCGGGGTAGTCACCTACCTCGCTGGTGTGCTCTTACCACACCGTTTCACCCTTACCTGGCCCAGGGGGCCGGGCGGTTTACTTTCTGTTGCACTTTCCCGCAGGTTACCCTGGGTTGCTGTTAGCAACCACCGTGCTCTGTGGAGTCCGGACTTTCCTCGGCAACCCGCTTACCGCCGTGCTAGTGGTGGTTCGGGTGGCCGCAATCGCCCGGTCGGCTCAATTGCGGATTTAGCCTATCATGGTTTGGGTGGTTTTGAGGTGCGATGTGTCGTTGACTAACCGCACGCAGGTGGGCCCGTCGGAATAGAATTCCGCGATGGAGAATGAGGCCAGGTCGAGGTGCAGGCAGTGGAAGATGCTGGTGGAGCATCCCAGGGCTTGGCGCACGATGGATTTGATGGGGGTGACGTGGCTGACCACCAGGATGGTTTGGCCTTCGTATTGTGCTTGGAGCTTCTTGCGGGTTTCTTCGACCCGTTCGTGTGCTTGCACGAGGGATTCCCCGCCGGGGGTGGGCACGGTAGGGTCGGCGAGCCATTGTGAATGTAGTTCGGGGTCTTGTTCGTGGGCTTCGGCGAAGGTGAGGCCGTCCCAGCGTCCGAAATCTAGTTCGACTAGCCCGGGGTCGGTGATGACGTGCATCTCCATGAGGTCGGCTACTGCTTTGGCGGTTTGGTGGCAGCGGATAAGCGGCGACGAGATGATGGCCGCTAGTTCGCCCCGGGCGGCGATGCGTTGGGCGGCGCGGCTGGCTTGCCACTTGCCGAGTTGGGTCAGGGGTGGATCGGCGAGGCCGGCGTATTGGCGTTTCACGGACATGTCGGTTTGGCCGTGGCGCAGCAATAACATGCGCGTAGCAGATGTGTTAGTGCCTAACCATGTGGTTGGTGATGGTTTCTCCGCATCGGTGGCGGCGATGCCATCGTCGTCGCTTAGCTGTGGGGTGGGGTCGTCGACGGGGACGAAACCAACGGGGGAACCGGCCTCATTGGCGTCCATGGCGAGGTTGGCCAGGGCATCGGCGGCGGCGTTGTCGGCGCGGGGAATCCAGGTGAACGTCACCTTGTTCATGGTGAGCATGATGGTTTGGCATTCCAGGGCGAGTTCCCTCATGTCGGGGTGTTTTATTTTCCACCTACCGGACATTTGTTCGACCACGAGTTTGGAGTCCATGCGCACATCCAGGTCTGTGGCGCCTAGTTCCTGCGCGGCCTTGAGGCCGTTGAGCAGCCCATAGTATTCCGCCACGTTGTTGGTTGCGGTGCCCACCACGTAGGCGAGTTTGCGCACCACAGTGGCGCCGTCGGCGTGGTAGATGATGGTGCCAGCCCCGGCCACCCCGGGGTTACCACGGGAACCACCGTCGGCTTCAATGACGAGTTTCATGATGTCCACCCACTAAGCCCGCACAAGGTAGCTGCCGCAGTCAGGGCATTGGGGCACTTCATCCGGGGCTGCCGTACGGATGGCGGTGATGTCATTCGGCGGCAACACCATGAAGCAGCCGCCGCAACTGCGCCCATTGAAGGAGGCCACGCCCACGGAATTTTCTTGCCGCTGGGCATCGTATTCCGCGATGATGTTGGCCGGCAAGGTTTCCCGGAGGTACGCGATGCGTTGTTGCTGTTCAACCACGGGGTCAACTGGTGGGTTGGCGTCCAGGACGGCTTGCGCGGCGGCCACTTTTTGTTCGGCTTCTTTCACCCGCTGGTTGTTCAGGTCGGCATTGTTGCGTAAGGCGTGTATCTCATTGTGCGCTTCAGCTAATTCGCTAAGCAGGTCGCCGATGCGGGATTTAGTGGTGTAGAGATCTTTTTCTAAATCTTTGCGTTTTTCGGGGTCGGTGGCGGCGGTGAGTTGTTTTTTATCGTCTGCCGAGCGGCGCCGCAGTTTGGTTTCATCGGCCTGGATGCGCAGGATTTCTAACTCCATGTCATCCACAGCAAGCTGCGCGGATGCGGCGGCAGCGCGGTATTTCTCCAGTTCGGCGGTGGCTGTTTGTAAGGCGATTTTTTCTTCAGGTTCGGGGGGTTGGGTGCCGGTGGCTTGGATGCGTTGGGCGGTGGCTAATTCGAGAAGGAGTTGTTGTTGCTCTGGGTCTAATTTCATAAGAGACATGCCTTGGAGTCTAGCCGGTTGTGGGGTGAGCCGAAATAGTCCACGGATCAGTGCGAATCGGCAACACTGCGACGTCGATAAGCGGCAGCGCAGCCTGCACAATCTCAGCAGCCTGCGAAGTCCACGGATATTCGCTAGCCCAGTGCGCCGTGTCAACGATGAGGGGGCCGCCGGCCCGCAGGTGCTCATCAACGGGGTGATGCCGCAGATCAGAGGTAACATACACGTCCACCCCGAGCGCCGTCACCGCGTCGAGAAAGCTATCGCCCGAGCCGGAACTCACGGCAACGGTACGAACCAGCTGGTCGGGGTCGCCAGCGGCCCGCACGCCCCATTCCGTCGCCGGCAGCGCGTTGGCTACCTGCTGAACGAAGTCGGCGAAACGCATGGGCGCGGGCAGCTCCCCGACCCGCCCCAGGCCATACGCCGTGTCCAAGGGTTGGGTGGGTTCCATGGCAACAATATCGAATGCCACTTCTTCGTACGGGTGTGCGGTTCGCAGCACATCCATGAGGGTTTCCCGCAACCGCCGCGGCGCCACGAACTCCACCCGCGCTTCGGCCACGTGGGTAAGCTCTGCGCGCGCTCCAATCACCGGATTTGCGCTTGTCGACGGCCGAAACTGCCCCGCCCCTTCCCAGCTGAACGCGCATTCCGAATACTCCCCTATCTCCCCAGCGCCAGCGGCAAACAGCGCTGCTTTCAGGGCTTCCGCATCCGCCACCGGCACCTGCACACCCCACTTATCCAGGCCAAACCGAATGGGTTTGATGGGCCTACCGGCAGTAATGCCCACGAGTTCCGCCAATTTATCATTCACCCCAGGCCGTGCAGAATCAGCATTGGTGTGGGCGGCAAACAATGCCACGTCGTTACGAATGAGTGTGTGAATAACCTTGCCCTTGGGCGTATTGGCCGCGACGGTGTGCACGCCCCGCAACAGCAGTGGGTGATGCACAATGAGCATATCCGCACCCGCCGCCACCGCAGCATCCGCCACCGTCTGGGTGCAGTCCAAGGCCAGCGCAATCTTACGCACCTCTGCCGCCGGGTCGCCGCAGATCAGGCCGACTTTATCCCAGCTCTCTGCCAAATATGGCGGGTAGGCCTGATCCAATACCCGAACAACATCGCCGACGGTAACGGGGGAATTATCTGGCATTAGCACATGCTCCTTAGCTCAGTTATGAGGGATTCTACCTGTGGGGTTTTCCGCACCGCGAGGCGGAAATAGTTCCATCCTAACCCAGGGAAAGTATCGCATCGGCGCAGCGCAATGCCCTGGGCCAACAACGCCTCGTACAGTTCCTTGGCCTGCGCCGGCGTGCGCTCCCCCGGCCGCACCAACACAAACGGCGCATGCGACTCGCTCACTGGCAGCCAATTGATGTCCCCTAACGCCGCCAGCATAGCTGCCCGCTGCGCCTGCATCTCCTGCCTGCGGGCCGGCAGCTCCCGCACGCCCCGGTTGAACACGGCTTCCGCCGCCGCGATTTGCAGGGTGCCCACCGGCCAGTGGGCCCGGCGCTGCCGTAGGGGTGTGAGGACGGTGTCGGGGTCTGCCACCATGTAGCCGACGCGCAGGCCGGCGAGCGCCCAGGTTTTGGTGAGGCTGCGCAGCACGATGATCTGTGGGTTGGTGGGCACGTGAGGGATGATGGAGTGTTCTTCCCCCACAATGTCCATGAAGGCTTCGTCTACCACGAGGAAGCGGCCGGGTTGGGCGAGTGCCGCTAGGTCGGTGGGGTTCCAGAGCACCCCGGTGGGGTTAGTGGGGTTGCCGATCATGATGAGGTCGGTGGGGTGGTTGATGGGGGGTAGGGTGCGGAAGGGGGCGAGCAGGATTATTCGGTGGACGGTGCGCCCGGCGGTGGTGAAGGTGATGTCTGGTTCAGCGAATCCGGGATGAATGATGGTGGGGTGGTTAACCGACAATGTGGGTAGTAAAGCAAAGCCTTCGGCGGCTCCTGCAAGCAACATCACATGTTCGGGGGGAATGGTGTGGTAGGCGGCAATTGCGGCTTCTACTTCTGCGACTTTTGTGGCGTCGGGGTAGGCGGCTAGGTGGGAAAGTTGGCTGCTGAGAGCGTTGATAAGCCAGCTTGGAGTGGTTGCGGCGACGTTGACGGCGAAGTCGAGGGCTGCGCCGCGGGCTGCAATATCGCCATGAATGCGGGGTGGTTGCTGGGCTGGCAGGTTCACGATCTTTCACTTTACTAGCGTTGCGCGGCTGAGAAAGATGACAGAAGTAGGGAATCAATGCCAAACTTGAGCACGTGGCAACATTACTTATTGACGTTGACGGTACACTCATTGATTCTTATCCTGGCATTCGTTCGTCCTTCATTGCTACCCTGCGGGCGCAGGGCATGGAGATTCCTGATGATGCCTGGCTGCAAAGTATTCCTGGCCCCCCTATTGATCATTCTTTTGCCCGATTGGGGTTAGACCCGACGGAAATTCGGGTTGCTAAGGATTTATACCGGGAACATTATGATCTCAGCGGTTGGTTAGAATCGAGTTTGTTTGCGCATTGGCCGGAAACCTTGGCGCAGTGGAAGGAAGCCGGCCTGACGTTGTGCGTGGCCACCAGCAAGAATCAGGCGATTGCTACCACCATGTTGAAGCATTTTGACATAGCGCAGTATTTTGATTTTATTGCGGGTGCGCAGGAGTACGGTTCGCGGTCTAGCAAAGCTGATGTGATTAAGTATGTGCTAGATTCAATGAATCTTACAGTTGGGCGTTCCAATATTCTCATGATTGGTGACCGATCGCATGATGTTGAGGGCGCACAACAGTTTGGGATCCCCACTGTGCTGGTTTCTTGGGGCTATGGGAATTCGGAAGAATGGCAAAAAGCGTATCGGGTGGCCAACACCATGACGGAATTGAAAGGAATTGTCAATGTCTTCAACAACTCCCCGGATTTTTCCGCATCAGACGAATCGTAAATTGCATATCACCGTGGTGTGTACCGGCAATATCTGCCGCTCCCCCATGGGTGATGTGATTATTAACCATGGGATTAAAGAAGCCGGGTTGGCCGATCGGGTGTATGTGGATTCGTGCGGCACTGGTGGTTGGCATGTGGGTGAGAGTGCCGACAAGCGGGCTTTGATGGAGTTGAAGCGCGCTGGGTATGACGGTAGTTCGCACCGGGCGGCGCAGTTTGATGATTCCCATGCTGCCGCTGATCTCATCATTGCTATGGATTCGCGGCATGTGCAGTGGGTGACGGATTTTGGGGTGGATCCGGAGCGCATTAGGTTGTTGCGTAGTTTTGATCCGGAGTCGGTGGCTGCTGGGAAGCTTGAGGTTGAGGACCCGTATTACGGCTACAAGTCGGATTTTGTGACGACGCGCACTCAGATTGAGGCTGCGGTGCCGGGCATCGTGGCGTGGATTACCGAACAGTTAAGCGAGCAATCAGGTCGCCGCTAATGAAACGACAATCCCGCAGCACACTTACTGGCTGGAAGGTGTTTTTTTCGCCGGGGTGGATCATAACGTTCTTGCTGGTGGTGAGCTTTTCCTATGCGGCTTTTACGATTTTGTCCCCGTGGCAGTTGAATAAAGATGCCAAGATTGTTGATCGCAATAATCACATTGAGGATGCGTTCCATGTGGATCCGAAACCTTATTCGGAGATTTATGGGGCGGATGGGGCGATTAAGGACAGTCAGGAGTGGATGCGGGTCACCCTCACGGGGCAGTACCTTAATGATCATGAGGTGATTTTGCGGCTGCGGCCGGTGGAGTCCACGCCGGCGTTGCAGGCGTTGACGCCGTTCCGGTTGGAGTCGGGCGAGGTCATTCTGATTAATCGGGGGTTTGAGCCGACGACGGCGGGGCAGGAAACGGTTATCCCGCCAGCGCCGACGGGGACGGTGACGATTGTGGCGCATGCCCGGGTTGATGAGCAAAAGCCGCAGACTGCGCCGCGGACGGATGTGGATCCGAAGCAGGTGTATGGCATTAATACTGAACAGGTTGGGGAGATAGAAGATCTCTCGTTGGCGAAGGATTATGCGCAGCTTTCGGATGGCCAGCCGGGATTATTGCATTTTATTCCGATTCCGAAATTGGATCGGGGTAATCATTTGTCTTATGGGTTCCAGTGGATTGCGTTTGGCATCATGGCGCCGTTGGGTTTCTGTTATTTCATTTGGTCGGAAACCAAGGAGCGGCGGCGGCTGCGGGAAGAAGAAGCGGAAATGGCGTTGCTGGCGCAGACGGATGCAACTGCTGCGGGGGCAGCTGGTACGAACCCAACTGGTACGGACCCGGAGCCCACAGATGCGGCTCCGGTCGCCGAAACCGCCAAATCGGACCACGCAAAGCAGCAGGAAGAACCAGCGCAGGTTGATGCGGCCCCCTCCCCTACTCGGCAGCGTTCGCGTTACGGGAATCAGCATCCGAATCATTATGAGCGGTTTGCCAAACGGGAGCAGGATCGCTTCTAGCTGCTGCCGAGGACTCCTTGTGTTATAGGGTGCCCGATGGTTATGGAGTAGTCAATGATTGGTACGGGAAGTCCGGATCCAAGTATTCCAATTCATCCCAGTCCAGTTGAATACGCCAATCAGTTTGCTCGCTCAGTGTGGTAAAGAGCTGGTAGAGGGCATCAATGCCGGCATCAGTCAGCGAGTGGATTTGGTACCCAATCACGGTGTTATCCACCGTGGGCACAATGTAGAGCCGGTGCTCACTGGTGAGGGGGAACCATTCAGCTTGGCCGTTGGTTTCTTTGGTGGCGTGGAGAATCTCGGCGATTTTTTCCGCCGCCTGGCCGGCTGTGGGGCCGGATAGTATTTCAATGTACGGGCGCACGCTCATCGTTCGGCCTCCCACAAGAGGGTTGCATCGTGGTTGAAGGTGATGATGAGGTCGAGGTTTGCCCCGTAATCGCGCACGGCTTCTTGCATTCCGGCTTCCATGTCGGCTTCGTCCATGTGGTTGGTGCCGTCGGTGGCGCGGGCGTCGAGAATCAGCATGCGTGATTGCAGGACGGCCCAGGCGGTGCGTTTCGGGATGGATTCTTTGGAGTGGACGGTTTTTATCACAGCGGTTCGATCGTCGACAACGATGTCGGGGATGGTGCTGGGTATGGGGGTCTCGGCTTCCGTGATGGGGCAGATGCGTTGCACAGATTTGGCGCCATTGCTGTTGAGCCAGTTGATGATGCGCTGCTCTGATTCGTAGACGAGCCGCTCCCGGGGATCGAGCACCGGCTGCTTAATTGCAGTAAATTTGCTGGTGTCACTGTCGTCATACATCCTCACTCAGCTTAGCAGGATTCCCCCAATGACGCCGCGTAATTCTAAGAAAACTGGTTTTTCCGTGCTTTTCGACGCTGCCCGCGCAGCGTTGTCACTGCTATTGCGCTTAGTCCCGCAACAACTTGGGTGCACCGGGATAATGTGATGGCTTCCCGGATGGTGGCGGTGGTGGGGGCGGGGCCATTACCCAAGGTAGGGCGGTTTTCGGTGCCGTGGGCGTAGATGGTGGTGCCGCCCAGGGTGGTGCCTAGAGCACCGGCGGCGGTGGCTTCCACGGGACCGGCGTTGGGGCTGGGGTGGCTGGGGGCGTCGAAAAGCCAGGCGCGCCAGGCTGCGCGACTGCGGCCGCAGGTGGTGGCGTAACCGACGTGGCTCAGGGCGGTGAAGCGGGCGGGGAGGTACGCGAGGGCGTCGTCAAGTTTGGCGGCGGCCCACCCAAAGTTGCGGTAGCGCGGTGACTGGTAGCCGACCATAGCGTCAAGGGTGTTGACGAGGCGGTGCAGCACCACGCCAGGGGCGCCGCAGGTGGCCCACAACAGGGGTGCGATGGCGGCGTCGGAGGTGTTTTCGGCCAGGGATTCCACGGTGGCGCGGATCATGCCCTGCTCGTCGAGCTGGTTGGGGTCGCGGGAGCATAGCCAGGGTATGAGTTCCCGTGCGTCGTCGAGTTGGTGGGTGTCAAGGGCGGTGGCCATGCGGCCGCCGATTTTTTCGAGCGTGGTGCCGCCGAGGGCGCAGAAGAGACTGAAGGCCAGCGTGGCGGTGGGATAACGGCGGCTGAGCAGGTATGTTGCGGCCACGGGTGGGATAACGGCTGTGCTGAGGAACACGACGCCGGCGACTTTCGAATCACGGTAGCATGTTTGTTCTAATGCGTGGGCGGTGCGGCCGAAGAGTGCCACGGGGTGGATTGCGGTGGGGGGATCCCCACATATGCGGTCGGCGGCCATGCCCAGGATGATTCCTATGGACATGGCCGCCGCCTTACTGTTATTGTGCGCCCTGACGGGCTCGAACCGCCGACCTGCTGGGTGTAAACCAGCTGCTCTCCCAGCTGAGCTAAAGGCGCGCACGCTGCGTTAGCATCGGAGGTAAATATTAACAGCAAAACCAAACTCTTACAAAAGCGCTGGTTATTGTTTATTTCCTCGCCGTACGAGGCAGCTGCCCTGCCAGGCGCCGAAGCGTTCTGCTTTGGTTTGGACCATGCCGGCGACTTGGGCGGATTCGGCGATGTCGCCGGGGGCTAGGGCGTTGGCTTGCCCGGTGCCTGGTGTGAGTAGCCACACGCGGCCGGTGTCAGTGAGGGGGCGGACTGCGTCAACGAGGCTATCGACGAGGTCGCCGTCATCGCTGCGCCACCAGAGCAGCACGACATCGCAAATGTCGTCGGTTTCTTCGTCGAGCAATTCGGAGCCAATGGTGTCTTCGATGGCTTCACTGAGCGTGGAGTCGCAGTCTTCGTCCCAGCCCACTTCCTGCACCACCATTCCTGCGGTTACGCCAAAACGACTGGCGATCCCAGCGGCGGTAGGCAGAGTGGTGTTTTTCCCTTCAGATTCTTGAACGTTCATCAAATGATGATGATACAAGCAATATTTGCGGTATTACACCTTATCCGAGAATTTTTTTGGAATTTCGGTAAATTCTTAATCAGCATTTGTGGTTTTTACTTCTTGTTTTTAGCTTTACCCTCTTTTAGGTGAGGATTTCTGTGGTTGGGGGTTGGCCCGTATGGGTGCAATCCAGCATCGCGCTACAAAAACTACCCCCGGCCACGTAAAGTAAGGAGTGTTGCCACGTTACGCATCCCGCCTGCGCGGGGAAATGTGACTTGGCTTAATCGTTTCAACGACTTATCTACATGGAGGTGTGGAATGGCTGACCCGAATACCGGGAAGCGCACCGAAGACACCAATTTTGCGTTAATCCGCGATGGTGTCGCATCATATCTTAATGACGCAGACCCAGAGGAGACCAAGGAATGGTTGGACTCGCTGGATGGACTTTTAGAGCAATCTAGTCCAGACCGTGCCCGCTATCTGATGCTGCGGCTTCTGGAACGAGCGTCAGCCAAACGGGTGGCCCTGCCACCGATGACATCCACCGACTATGTCAACACCATCCCCACCTCTATGGAGCCAGATTTTCCGGGGGATGAAGAAATTGAAAAGCGGTACCGCAGGTGGATTCGCTGGAATGCTGCGGTGATGGTGCACCGGGCACAACGCCCCGAAATTGGGGTGGGTGGCCACATTTCCACCTACGCCGGCGCCGCCCCACTGTACGAAGTGGGCTTCAACCATTTTTTCCGTGGCAAGGATCACCCTGGTGGTGGCGACCACGTCTTCTTCCAGGGCCATGCCTCCCCCGGCATGTACGCCCGGGCGTTCCTAGAGGGCCGGTTGTCGGAGGATGATCTCGACGGGTTCCGCCAGGAGGTGTCCCGGCCGCAGGGCGGGTTGCCGTCGTACCCGCACCCGCACGGCATGCAGGACTTCTGGGAGTTTCCAACCGTGTCCATGGGCTTGGGCCCCATGGATGCCATCTTCCAGGCACGTTTTAACCGTTATCTTCACAACCGGGGTATCAAAGATACCTCGGATCAGCATGTGTGGGCGTTTTTGGGTGACGGTGAAATGGATGAGCCGGAATCCCGCGGCCTGATTCAGATCGCTGCCCTCAATAACTTGGATAACCTGACGTTCGTCATTAACTGTAACTTGCAGCGGTTGGATGGTCCGGTGCGTGGTAACACCAAGATCATTCAGGAATTGGAGTCCTTCTTCCGGGGTGCCGGCTGGTCGGTGATCAAGGTGGTCTGGGGCCGCGAATGGGATCAACTGTTCGAAGCCGATAAGGAAGGTGCGTTGGTGCACCTCATGAACATCACCCCCGACGGTGACTTCCAAACCTTCAAAGCCAACGATGGCAAGTATGTTCGGGATGAATTCTTCGGCCGGGATCCCCGCACCGCCAAGCTGGTGGAAAACTGGACGGATGAGGAAATCTGGAAGCTGCCCCGCGGTGGCCACGACTACCGCAAGATTTACGCGGCCTACAAGCGGGCCTTGGAAACCAAGGACCGCCCCACGGTGATTCTGGCGCACACCATCAAGGGCTACGGCCTGGGCCACAACTTCGAAGGCCGCAACGCCACCCACCAGATGAAGAAACTCACGCTGGATGACCTGAAGAAATTCCGCGATAAGCAGGGTGTGCCCATCACTGACGAACAGTTGGAAGAAAACCCCTACTTGCCACCGTATTACCACCCCGGCCAGGATTCCCCCGAAATCAAGTACTTGCAGGAGCGTCGCAAGGAACTGGGCGGCTACCTACCGGAACGCCGGGTGAATTACACCCCACTGCATGTACCGGACTTGGATAAGTTGCGGGGTCTGCGCAAAGGCTCAGGCAAGCAGAAGGTGGCCACCACCATGGCGGTGGTGCGTGGGTTCAAGGAGCTCATGCGAGATCCGGAACTAGGTAAGCGCATCGTACCGATCATTCCGGATGAGGCACGTACGTTTGGTATGGACTCGTGGTTCCCCACCATGGGCATTTACAACCCGCATGGCCAGAATTACGTACCTGTGGACCATGATTTGATGCTGTCCTACATTGAGAAGGTGGATGGACAGATCCTACATGAAGGCATCAATGAGGCGGGTTCCACGGCGGAATTCATCGCTGTTGGTACGTCGTATGCCACCCATGGCGAACCCATGATTCCGCTATACATTTTCTACTCTATGTTTGGGTTCCAGCGCACAGGCGATAGCTTCTGGGCGGCGGGCGACCAAATGACCCGCGGCTTCATCCTGGGCGCCACCGCTGGCCGTACAACCTTGACGGGTGAAGGTTTGCAGCACATGGATGGGCATTCCCACCTACTGGCAGCCACTAACCCCGCGGTGGTTTCCTACGACCCAGCTTTTGCCTATGAAATTGCGCACCTGCTGCGGGAAGGCATTGACCGCATGTATGGCCCCGGCCGGGGTGAGAACGTAATGTACTACCTCACGATTTACAACGAGCCGGTTTCCCAACCAGCTGAGCCAGAGAACCTGGACGTTGAAGGGCTGCACAAGGGGATTTACCTGTATGAAAAGGCCGAAGTCGGCGAGCATCAGGTGTCCCTGCTGGCTTCTGGTATTGGCATGCAGCAGGCTCTGCGGGCACGAGATATTCTGCGGGATGATTACAACATTGGCGCTAATATCTTCTCAGTGACGTCGTGGGTGGAATTGGCCCGCGAAGGCCACGATAAGCTGCGGGAAAACCTGCGACACCCAGAGAATGAACGGCAAGAAGCGTTTGCTACCAAGCAGTTGAGGCAGGCTCCTGGTCCTTATATTGCGGTGAGTGACTTCGCTAGTGATTTGCAGGAGAAGATTCGGCGGTTCGTGCCGGGTGACTACACCACTTTGGGTGCGGATGGTTTTGGGTTCTCGGATACTCGGGCGGCTGCGCGCCGGTTCTTCAATATTGATGGAGAATCCGTGGTGGTGGCAGCGTTGAATGCGTTGTCGCTGGAGGGCAAGGTTGATCGTTCCGTGGCCGCTGAGGCAGCATATCGATTTGATGTGACCAACCCCACCAAGGTTCAATAGGTTTTTCCTACCCCGTCGTCGTTAAGTTATTTGCTACTTTTCGACGACGGGGTTAACCATTGCCCCAATGCTTTTCGCTGCCTAGGTTTCGGCGTATTCTGTGTGGCTAGATCACGAATAGATCACAAAGATACGAGGCACAATGACAATATCCCATGTTCTCTTTTCCATCGCCGGTGTCCTCTTGCTCCTAACCTTTGGTTATCACATCATTTGGGGCAACGCGGCATATGCAAAGCTACGACCCGAAAGAAACGACGATGAGGACGGCGATAAAAAATTCACCGCATGGCTCAACGGCCGCGCGGTCTTCCAAATGGGCAGCATCGACCTACTCCTGCCCGCGGCACTATTGATTCTCATGGGTTTTAAATTCATGGAAGTCAATGTGTCCCTCCTCAGCGCACTGTTCTTCTGGTTCCTGGGGTACGCGCTGTTCTGGCTGCTGTCGATCCTGTTTTCTAAAGGTCGCAACAAAATGGACTACGCCAAACAAGGCCAATGGATTCTCTTCCTCGTGGTGGCAGTGCTCGTCAGCGTCGGCGCCACCAAGTTCGACGCCGCAACCACCCAACCCATGGAACAAACCAAAGCAATGTCCACCCACACCAACCAAACCAATGACAACACCACTACCAACCCATAAACCACGCATTATTAATGCCATCATTATTGGTAGTGTTTCGGCTCACATGTCCGCATAACATGCAGGAATAACCACACCTTGGGGCACAGGGACCACTCCCTGTGCCCTTATTTTAGACTAAGCTTAGATATCATGGACAACGTCTCTCAAACACTGTTTTATCCATTGTTTGGTCGAGCTCAAGCTAGTACCCGGTGGCCCGACGTATTCCTCGACCCCTGGGCCCACCAATACACCGAAATCGCCAAAAAGGAAGGCACGACCGCCCAACCTATGAATGGGTTTCCCGAACTGGTGTACGGCCTACGACACATTATTCTGGTACAGGAAACCCAGAAATACTTAACAGAGCACCCCGGCGCGGCCGTGGTCAATATCGGCTGCGGCCTAGATGTTCTTGCCCAGGATTTGGCCGATTATGATTGCACCATCTATAACCTGGACTTTTCGGATGTCATTGAGTTGCGGCACCGTTGGGTGCCCAAGGCTGATAATGAAATAGATCTCCCCTACTCGGCCACTAATCATGAATGGTTGACCCAGGTGGATGGTTCCAACGGGGTGATTGCTCTGGCTGGTGGAGTATTCTTTTACCTAGAAATTGAGGATGTTGCGGCGCTCATTGATGCTTTCGGGAAAGCCTTCCCAGGTAGTCGCATGGTGTATGATGCGGAATCACCTGAAATGACTGCCCGTAGTGAGAGAATGTTGGTGAAGCAAGGCACTCCCGCCACCATGCCGTTCAAAGTCAAGGACCCTTACTCCCCAAAAAAGTGGAGTGACACGGTGAAAAGCGTACACGTGGAATTCAACTTTCTGGACTACCTTGATCCGAAGTTACGTTCGAAACTGCCTGTTAGTTTTCGATTGATTTTCTTGATGGTGAAACTCCGCCGCGGCATGTATTTCGTCCGTGTTGATTACTAATAAGTGAGGAGAAAAATCCATCATGCAAGACGTATCGCACACTTTGTTCTATCCCCTGCTTGGTCGCGCCCAAGCAGCCAAGGAATGGCCCTTATTGTTTTCTGCCCCTTGGGCACACCAGGCCGCTGACATCGCCGCTCAGGAAGGCACGCCTGCGCAACCGCTCAATACATTCTCAGCGCTGGTATATGGTCTCCGCCACACGCAAACTGTCAAGGACATCACCGAGTATTTGCAGGATCATCCTCAGGCTGCAGTCGTCAACATTGGGTGTGGCTTGGATCGGCTCACGGTTGACTTAGCGGATTATGATGCACTATTTATAACCTGGATTTCCCAGATGTCATTGAAATGCGTAACCGGTGGCTGACGAAGGATGATAAAGAAGTGGGTCTCCCCTACTCCGTTACAGACCACGAGTGGCTGACGAAGGTAGATGGTTCTCATGGGGTGATTGCTGTGGCGCCGGGGTGTTTTATTACCTGGAGGTGACTGATGTGGCGGCGCTGGTGAAAACGTTTGGGGAAACGTTTCCGGGGGTCGACTGGTGTATGACACAGAGTCCCCGATGATTATGGCGCAGAGTGAAAAGCAGATTGCCCGCAATGGCATGCCAACGGCTATGCCATTTAAGGTGAAGGATCCATATGAGCCGCAGGATTGGAGTGACCGGATTCGGGATTATCACGTGGTGTTTAATTTTTGGATTATGTGGAATCTGGTCCGCGGCGGTTGGTGCCGCGTAAACATCGCATGATTTTTGCGGAGTTTGAGCGCGCCAAGGCGATGTATGTTGTTCACATTGGGTTTTAGGTTGGTGAGGCTGCGCACCAGCCAACAACCCGCGCCGACTTGGAGGCGTCGATAAGCTAGTTAAAGCCCTAGGTTGCTGACCTCGATGTCAACAGTGTTGTTGCCGGTGGGGTCTTCGGTGAAGACCTTGAAATCTTGTTTGGTGGATTGGGAGAAGCGCGCCACAGTGTAGATCTGTCCGTTAGGGAATACAAATTCGACGGAGGTGGTGTCGGTGTACACCTGCAGCGTGATCTCTTGCTGGTCTTGGACCAATGATTGGGCACTGTAGCCGTTGCCGTTGCCCAGCAACCCATCGTAATAATAGTGCGTTGCGGCTTGGCCTTTCTTGTTGTTGTCAAGTTCACCGGCACGGGTTTTGACATTGTACCAGCCGTTTTCGGGCTCGTAGTTGAAGCGCACCCAGTCACTGCCTTGCCACAGGTCGATGTACATGCGGCCCTGGTAGTTGCTTGAAGTGTTGCAGAATTTCAGGGTGTATTTCTGTGCGGCAGACTGGTCGGGGATATCGTAGAGGCCGTAGATGTCACCGTTAGTGTCTTGCCGGTCCACCCATTTCGTATTTGTTTTCGAAATGGGTTTGTCTTTAGTCACGTTGGAATGGCGGACGGTGTTGGTGGTTTTCAGGCCGGTAGCCTTTATGGTTTGGGGAATGCGATTGTCAGCGTCGAGGCTGAGTTCGCGAGGCAGGCTATAGGCGCCCAATTGGTTGAGGTAAGAGCCGGTACTGGTTTCAGCGGCATGGACGCCGTCGGCAGTGTAGTTCCAGTTGCCAACCCAACCAAGTGAGGTGATAGTAGTTTCGGCTTTGCTGATGTCAGTGCTGCCGGTGAAGTTGGCGCCGTAGTAGTCGGAGCCTTGGTCGAGGCGTTGGGAGCGGCGACGGCACTGGGGGTTAGCACGATGGTGGTGATTATGAGTGCGGTGAGCAGGGGTCTTTTCATCGTGATTGGTTCTTTCGGATGAGGGCTAGGCGTTCACTTATCGACGTTTTGGGTTCCTTCGATACCCATTCCCGAGTTTTGTCACCGCTCACACCCAGGACAACGAATACGGAAAGGAATGCGAAGCTCACTGACAGAAAGGATGTGGTTTCCAAGCTGAGGTCGATGAGGGCACGAACGGCAGCAACCACGCAGAAGGACATGAGGCCGATGTGCGCCCAACGGTGGCGCAGTAAAGTGCCAATGTAGGTGAGGAATTGTACTATTTCAATTCCTAGAAACATCAGCAACATATCTAGTGATTCACGACCTTCATCTATTGGTTCCATCCATAGTGATATCAACCATAGGACATTCATAATAAGTAAGACACCAGTGGCTAAAAGTGCGACAGGGGGTACTCCATGATCGGCGTAGTCCTTTTTAGGCCGAGATTCCGGAAGCGCTGGCAGCGGGGTGCGGTGAGCAGCGTCTTGGAATTTGATAATAGGGAGGTCACCGTCAGTGTTAATTTTGTCGCCACCGCCGTTGCGTTGGTGGTAGGCGGTGGAGAAATCTTTGATTACTTTGACGGTGATATTGGGGTCGCTGAAACGCAGAGTGTTGATGATGTAGTTGCGTTCCAAGTCGGTATCAGCATCAACTTTGTGGGTGATTTGGAAGGTGAAAATGGACAGGCCAACGGCACGATCATAGGTGCCGGCAGCCAACCAGTCGGCACGGTGACCACCGGGAAGCACCCAACCATCGGGTACTTTCCAGAAACGCACATGGTGGCGTTGAGAGGCGCTGCCATCTACTTCTTGCTGGTAGGCGAAGTCATGTTTCTTGTCAAAAAGATAAAGATCTGAAACGGGGGCTTGGGGTAGGAGCGGCGAAAGACTGAGGAGGCAATGATGTTCCAAAAGAATCGCAAGGTGATCGGGTCCGCTAAGGTCCAGCCGGCATGTTGCATGGCGGCGTGTATGTCAGCTTCGGTACCGTCGATGGCAAGATTAACCGGGTCGCCGAGAATGCCATCGACAGTTTTGGTGCGGCCGATGAAGTAGTTAGGCACATAGAGCAGGCTGAATAGCTGGTGCATGCGTGGTAGTGCCAGATAGGCCAAGGTAGCCCAGGCGAACGTGAGAAGAATGAGTGAACTAAAGGACCATGATATGGAACCCACTAGCAGGATGTATGCCAACCACAGTGCAAGAACCAGGGCGACGCCAATGAAGCTGGCATCGAGGACGGCATAGATCGAGAACCTGCGGCCACCAGCTACTTTTTTGGGTGGTGATTTGTATTGGGGATAATGCTTGGGAACGGGATAATCCATGGTTAATCAGCTACATCAACAGCTTTCTTCGTGGCGACTTCGGTAAGGAGGTTCATGATGGCAGCATTGACTACGGTGGGGTTTTCCAGCGGCAGCATGTGGCCGGTATCTGGCACAACAGTGAGAGTGGCGGCAGGCCAGTGGTTAACAATGTATTGGGAGCTGGTCACGGGAGTGAATACGTCATCTGCGCCGACCAGTACGCGCCCTGGAACGTCCTGTAAGTATTGCAAGGCGGCGGTTTCGTCTTGTTCTTGCAAGTCATCGAGGAATCCGATGACAGAGGATAACGGGGTGTTGTCGATAAGCTGCATGTGTAGGTGCCGCATTTTTTCTTCGTCCGCGAGCGCTGCGGTAGCTTCCACCATGGGTACTACCAGTTCGGATACAGCGGTACGCACGCCCTGGGCTTCTTCGAGGTTTGCTTCAGCCATGTCGCGGATGGAATTCACGATGGGTAGTTTGAGTAGTTTAGTTACGCCTTCGGCGGCGAACGGTTGTGCGGAGGTAGATACCAGCACGATGCCTTTACAGAGAAGGCGAAATTGTGGGTAGCGATGTAAGAAGTTAAGCAGCACCATGCCGCCCAGGGAGTGACCAATCAGGATGATTGGAGTGGTGATGTGAGCATCATCGAGAACAGTCATGACATCGTCGGCAGCGCCATCAATGGTGTATTCCGCTATCGGACATACATCCGATTTTCCGTGTCCGCGCAGATCCATGGCGATGCAGCGAGCTTGATCCGCGAGGGCAGCTATTTGCATGTGCCAGGCTTGGGCCGCCAGGGTGTAGCCGTGGATGAAAACCAAGGTGACAGGGGCATTCTCATCGCCCTCGGTGTAGTAGCGGAGTTTTCCTACGCGGTGTCCTTGACTGAACTGCGGGGGTTTGAATTCTTGACCGCGAGTATTGCGGGCGATTCTCCAGTCTCGAAATTTCTTGGCAACACGAGCAAACACCATGGTTTCCACTCTACCGTCCAAACCGGGGCGCGGGAACGCTGGCAGCGTGATGTTCACAAGTTATCGCCGCGACCGTGATTCCTCGACTATGGTCAAATTATGGCTTCCCTTCAAGAACAACTCGCTGCACTTAATGCCACTGCCACTCCCACAACTCCTGTTGAAGTCACCGTTGCAACTAAATTGCGTGAATTGCTGGCGAAGCTAACCGGGGTGCCCGGTGAGAACATTACCGATGCAGCTTTGCTTGTTGACGATCTAGGCTTGCAGTCATTAGACCTCATTGAATTGGCGGTACGTTGCGAACAAGCCTTCGGAGTTAAAACTGACGCCGAGGTTTATCGTGCTATGCGTACCGTTGCTGATGTGCTGCACTATTGCGAGCAATCAGCTACTTAACCAACGAGCTCCACGTATGCTTTGAAGCCATATTCTCCGGCCATGAGGTCGAGGACCCCGGAGAATATATCTAATTCTTTACCGGTGCCGCTTAGTACCTGTCGGCAATCTACGGCACCGTTGGCTATACAAGACGGCTGCCACTTGGTGCACCAGCTGGCTTCTAAAGCATCGGCGCCGGGTGCTGCTAACATGGGTTCTGAGGTGATGACATCAAACATCGCCTGTTCAACACGGGCACGGCATACTCGGGGCATACCATGTACATGCAAAACGGCGATGCGTTGCACTTCTTTTTCCACTGTAAGTAACCGTTTCTTCACTGATTGAAGACAGGAATAAATCTACTCCCGCCAAGACGAGGATCGTCTTCCCCAACGGCCTTGTCTTAGTATCATAAGGAAACATGCGTCACTTTGGTTTACTTACGATTCAACTACAACTTTACCCCCAGTGGCAACTCTAAAGTTGCACTTTAAACCCTATTTTTAAAGTTATAGTTTAAGGTTTAGGCAGTAGTGGTTAACGACACATTAGCCCAAATATCATCATTGAGCGCAGGCCACACCGGTTTCGCCCACTCCCCAAACTCACGATTGGTTAAAACAATCATTGCCCGCTGAGTTCCCGGATGCAGCCACACAAACGTACCCGATTGACCAAAATGCCCCACAGTATCTTCCGGCATGGTGGTTCCCGTCCAATGCGGTTGCTTACGCCCCCGGATCTCAAAGCCCAATCCCCACGGACACGGCTTCTGCATGCCATAGCCAGGCACAATGCCATTCAAATCTGGGTACTGGAGTTGAAACATGCTGTGCACAGTACTGGGATCTATCAGCGTCGGCGTGAGAACTTCAAGCACAAACGCACTCAGATCATCCACGGTAGAGCGCGCCTCATGTCCAGGCAAACCCCATAATTCGGTGGCGGTCATCCCCAACGGCACAAAGACCGCCTCGGTGAGATACTCAGCAAACGACATGTCACTTTCAGCCGCCACGGCATCAGCCAACAGTTCGAAGCCATAAGAGGAATAGATTCTGCGCTGTTCGATGGGCTTGATGGAGTCGGTGCTCTTGAACCCCACTCCCCCGGCGTGAGACAATAAATGACGTACGGTAGCGCCATTGTGTGAGATCACCGTGTCTAAGTCGAAAACGCCCTCTTCGAGGGCCACCATGAAGCCGTAAGCCGCCAGCAGCTTTGTGACTGATGCTAATTCGAAAACTTGTGCGCCATTCCCGGCGCAGGCTATGACTGTGGTAGGTGCTTCGGTCGGGTTGGCGGCTTCGGTCGCGCTGGTTGCGCCGGGGCCGATCACGGCGGCAGCCACGTGGTCGACGGGCCACTGTGATAAGTGCCGGTCGAGTATTGGGCTGAGCGCATCGGTCATAGTACGCATGTTACCGATCCGTGATGGCTTCGTGTGGTTAAAACTCCCCTTCGGTTTTCTTTTTTGATTTTCGGCCTTTCTTCCAGCCTTTTTTCTCGGAACGTTTAATGAGTTCACGCAATTGGGCGGCGGTCATGTTCACCGGCGCCCATTCACTACTACGGAAGAGGACCCAACCTTTCCAGTAGGCAACGATAGCCAACCCGGCGCCGATCAGTGGGGCGATCATCATTCCAAGGGCTCGGTAGTCGGCGACGTAAAACAGCGTCATGGCTATAGAACTGATGGTTGCAGGCACGGCGTAGAGAGTGCCGCCGCCGAAGATGCTGGGAATTTGGCCGGTGACGACGTCGCGGATCATGCCGCCGCCCACGGCGGTGAGCACGCCCATGAAGACAGCGGAGACTAATGGCATGTTGAAAAGCAGGGCTTTGACGCAGCCGGTGACGGACCACACCCCGAGCACAATGGCGTCGCCGTGTACTTTGAAGTATTCCCAGTGTCGACCTTTGAGGTCGGTGACGAGGGCGATGAGTGCGCCGGAGCAGGCTAAGAGCAGGTAGGTGGGGTCGATGATTGCGGCCACTGTGCCGCGTTGCATGAGTGCGTCGCGGAGCATGCCGCCGCCGAGCGCAGAGAAGAGCGCAAGGAAGACGAAGCCGACGAAGTCGAAGTTTCGCTGTCTGGCAATGGTGCCGCCGATGATGCCGTTGAGTACGACTCCGGTGAGGTCAAAAATCTGGTACAGGTTCCGAATTAAGGTATCTACATCGCCCACGATCAAAAATCATATAAGGCGGCGTGGTTCTATGCAGCATCCATGCCGGCTATGCGGCGAGCAGCTTGAATAACGACGGCGCGGCGGCGTTCGTGTTCGTCTTTGGTGTCGGGCCCGGTGAACATGCGGGCTACTTGGGGGACGGCGGACCACCAGCCGGCGATGGCTAGCACAAGGAAGGCGATGTGATCGGCGTCGATGTCGGTGGTGAGGATGCCGGCTTCCTGGCCGAGTTCGACGGCGTGGGTTTTGCGGCTGTAGTAGGTGCGGCGTAGTTCTTCGTCGGGTACTTGTTCGTCGAAGTAGAGGCCTTCCCAGCGCATGAGGCGGTTTAGTTCGGGGCTGGTGCAGTGGTAGTCGTAGACTTTGCCGGCCCATTCGCCTATGTCTTCGGTCGCGAAGGAGGTGACGGGGACGGCTTGGGCTACTTTGGCTAGTTCAACTCGGAGTACTTGGGTGAAGAGTTGGTGTTTGTCGCCGAAGTAGTTGTAGATGCGTTCTTTGTTGACGCCGGCTTTGGTGGCGATTTTGGCGATGGTGGTGCCGTCTGGCCCATGGTTGGCGAATTCTATGAGTGCGGCGTCAAGAATTTTCTTTTTGGTTCCTTCGGTGTCCCAAGCCATGTGTGTCCTTAAACGGTGTGGTCTGTGTTGTTGGTGCTTCTTGCAGTTTACCGGGTGGTTCGGTTGGTGGTGGGGGTGGCTGTGTGGTTGGCGGCGTGGTTGATTCATCATTGGTTTACCACATTTCCAACTAAATAGTTGGAAATTGGATTCGCCTGTGCTACACTCAACTCCAACCAAAAAGTTGGAATTGAGGTTTTACATGTCCACGTCCCCCACCTACCCCGCCACCCCACTCACCGTGGTGCTCCTCATCGGCACCGCCCTCATGGTGCTCACACAGCTCTACCTAGCCATCCCGCTCATCACACCAGTCAGCACCAACCTCCAAGGCAACGCCACCTTCGCACTCTCGATCGCCTTCAGCCTGTGCTACGCCCTCGGCTTCCTCGTGTGGGGCCCACTCTCCGACCGATACGGCCGCAAAAAAGTACTGCTCATCGGCATGATCTTGCTCGTCGCCACCACTGCACTTTGCAGCGCAGCCCCCAACCTAGGCACCCTCGCGGCCCTCCGCGGCATCCAAGGATTCGCCGCCGCCAGCTTCGCCCCCATCGCGCTTGCCTACCTCGCCGAAGCCACCCCACCCCGACACCGGCCCCTCGCAATCGGCGCCATGTCCACCGCATTTCTAGTCGCCGGCATTTTCGGCCAAGTATTCGCAGCCACCCTCAACCTCACATTCGACACCTGGCGGGCAGTCTTTGCCATCAGCAGCGCCATCCTTGCTCTGTGCTGCGCGCTCCTCCTCCCCGCCCGCAACATGGCAGAACTCCCCCGCACCGACACCGCACATCGACTCGCACAAAGTTTCGCAGTCGTGGGGCAACTATTCCTGAAACCCCGAGTGCAATTACTCTGCCTCGCGCACCTCACCGTACTGCTGAGCTTCGTCGCCATGTACACCGCCCTCGGCACCCAATTAACCACCCTCGGCAGCTCCCCCACCCAATTGATTTGGCTGCGACTCGTCGGCCTCCCCGGCATGTTTGTCGCCCTCACAATTGGCTTTTTCACCCGGCGGCTCGGCATCATCAACGTTGCCCGCATCAGTTTCCTCATCGCCGCACTCGGCTTGGCACTAGAAGCATTGCTAGCCTCTACACTATGGGGAATTGCGGCATCTAGCTTGGTGTTTGTCGTAGGCATTGCTTTGGTCGTGCCCACTATGATCACCCTTTTCGGCGAAACATCAGCCCCCTACCGCGCCGGCGGCATGGCCATCAATGGCGCAGTGTTATTCGTCGGCGCCAGCCTAGGACCGCTCACCGCACAACTGCACCTAAGCTTTTCGACGCTCCTCTGTACGCTCGCAGCACTATTGCTGGTAGCGTGCGGGTGTTTGACGCTACTGGAGAAAATATCGCGGAAAGACCCAATTGCTACTTAACTCCCCCAAAACTCATCCTCTGCCGGGCCATCGGAAGAAAACAAATGTACAGCAGTGATGTAAGCATTCTGAACAGTAATGAGATCCATGCCTGGTTGGTCTAGGCTGGCGCCATCCCGGTGCCCGGTGAACCGCACCGGCACAGCCACAAAGTCGCCATTACCCATCAGTGGCCCGGTCGGTACGACAACAAGCGACCCCTGGCTCACCTCCATCATTCCACCCAGCAAGGCATCCACATTTTCCGGACCAATATGGACACCAGAAAACCGATTGTCACCTGGTTGATGCCACTGAATTTGTGGATGAAATAGCGCAAGAGCATCAGTTACTCTCCCCTCAGCAAGAGCCGCAAAGTAAGCGGTGACGATATCAATTGGTGTTTTATCACTCATGATGAAACCTCCCATGGAAATAACGGATATGGGCAGTACAGCGCCGATGGTAACCATTGGTATCCTGTTACCTCAAAGTAACTAAAAGGAAAGAGATGAGTGATGTCCAACACATCTTGGGATGTCCTGCAAGAAACCTGTCCATCACGTACCTCATTGGCCCGAATCGCCAATAAGTGGACAGCAATGATCGTGATCTCCTTACATGACGGCTCACGCAGGTTTAGCGATATCAAAACCACAGTGACAGGCATCAGCAGCAAAGTACTCACAGAAACATTAAGAGCATTGGAACGGGACGGACTCGTAGCGCGTCACGCTTTTGCCGAAATACCGCCACGGGTTGAATACGAGCTAACCCCACTTGGCGAAACATTATTCGAACCACTTGCGGCATTAACTACCTGGACTGAAGAACACATATCAGAAGTACTGGAAGCCCGGGAGCGCTTTGACCAAGAAACCGCTGGTTAAGTTGCCAATGAGTTTTAACATGTCCGCTTGACAATTATTAACAGTGCGCTAGCCTTAAGGCTGTAAATGGGGATCACACATTTGTTGCCATTTTCTACAATAATCTCATGTCTGTATCCCCATCCCCGCTTCAGAGGCGCTCCCCGATCATGGGTTGAGCGCCTCTTCTTCATTTCCTGCAGAACCGCCCAGTGCTTCTAATTCAGCAGTGACTAACCGTGACCTGCAATAATTCTTCTGGATCAGAGTCTAATAACTCTGTTGGGAGCTTATCGAGAATCAAAAATTTTTCATCCCACCAGGTTTCTTCAGCCTTAGTCGTGGCAGCCATGCCCCGATGAAAATAAGCAACCTTGAGGTAACGCACGGAATCCAGCATGACATCATAGGCAGAAAATAGGCATCGGTCTTCACTGTAGGTTTTTGTTCCGCACCCATCATTGTCTCCTCTGACTCGCTGTAACCTCGCATTGTACTGGAAACACCACATACGCATGTCGCTGCTATAAAACCTACGATCCGTTAAACCGATCAGCTAATGCTCGTGCCGTGGTGGCTAATGTTTGAACATCAGCACCCACCAGTATGAAAGATGCGCCATCTGCCAGATACTGTTGAGCCTGCTGCGGGTCAAAAGCGTTCACCCCTACGGGTTTGCCAGCCGCCCGCACTGCTGCGAAAGTATGTGCGACAGCTTCCACCACCTCTGGATGAGTTTGCTGCCCCAGGTACCCCATGGAGGCGGCTAAATCCGAAGGCCCCACAAACACAGCATCCACCCCTTCAACCACCGCAATCTCAGCGGCATTTTCTACGGCCGTCGCGGATTCAATCTGCACCGTCAAGCTGATGGTATCCGCAGCTTTATGCAGGTAATCCGGCACAGCATTCCACCGGGAGGAACGCGCCAAAGCGCTCCCCACCCCACGCACACCCCGGGGCGGGTACTGCATCGCGCTCACAGCTGCTTCTGCCTCGTGCGCATCAGAGACCATTGGGATCATGAGGTTTTGGGCACCTAAGTCCAAGTACTGTTTGATGAGCACCATGTCGTTATAAGGTAGGCGCACCACCCGATTGGCTGGATAGGCATCTGTGGCACGTAAAAGTTCGCAAATGGTTTCTAATCCATACGGTGAGTGTTCGCCGTCGATAAGCAACCAGTCGAAACCTGCGGATGCCACGATTTCCGCATTCACGGGTGAACCCGAACTGATCCACATGCCAATTTGGGGGCGGGTAGCGTCGGCAAGTTGTGCCTTAAATGTTTGCGGCAACTCTACTGGAAACGGCATGTGATGGCCCCTAACTCACTATAATCGGCATGAACGGTATCCCCGGGATACACCCACATTGGTTTGGTAAACGACCCCGCCAAAATGATCTCCCCCGGCGCTAGCGTATCGCCATGTGCGTGAAGTTTGTTGGCCAGCCAGGCAACCCCCATGGCGGGATGGTTCAACACTGCCGCAGCTACACCGGTATCTTCGATACTTTCATTACGGTAAAGCAGTGCTGATACCCACCGGAGGTCGATGCCATCCGAGGCAACGGGATTGCCGCCGTAAATCATTGCGCCCAATGCGGCGTTGTCGGCGATGGTATCAACGATGGTCCGGCCGGGCATTTCGATGCGGGAGGATAGGATCTCTAAGGCCGGCATCACGTATTCCGTGGCACGTAGGACGTCGAAAATTGAAACGTTGGGTCCTGCCAAAGAATCCTTCAGCACGAAGGCTAACTCTACTTCGATGCGAACGTTGGAAAACTGTCCATGGTCAATCACCGCCCCGTTTTCGAAAACTTGATCGGCGAAAATTGCGCCGTAGTCCGGTTCTGTGATGCCGGTGGCTTCTTGCATGACTTTGGACGTTAATCCAATTTTTCGGCCCACGAGGCGGCGGCCAGCTGCAACCCCACGGCGAACCCATTCGGCTTGCACCGCGTAGGAATCCTCCACGGTCATGCCATCAAACCGGCTGGTCAGCAGTGGGATCATGGTGCGGTTGCGTTCCGCTTGGGTCAGCTCATCGGCGATACTGATGAGTTGTTCTTTGCTTAACATTGCGTCTCCTCCAGCCGCCGTGGGCTAGTTAAGGCTGATCAGGACTGGTTATAGTTGGTGTCCGAGCTTGTATTCGCCTTGTCTCCATTCCGGCATCTCTGCATTATCATCCTTGCGTGTATAGGAGAATCCGTCCGCACCGATGGTTTGTTCCAGCTCAGAGGCATGTGTGCGGGACACTAAGTCCACCACGTTGCCGTCCAAGTCTAGGACTCGGGAGCCATCCCGATACCATGAAGGCACAACTGGGGTGCCCCACCAGTCACGACGCTGATTGTCGTGCACATCCCAGGTCACCACTGGGTTATCGGGGTCGCCGGTGTAGTAATCCTGCGTGTAAATTTCCACTCGGTGCCCGTCGGGATCCCGCAGATACAGGTAGTAAGCGTTGGAAACGCCGTGCCGGCCCGGGCCGCGCTCGATGGCGTCGGATTGGCGTAATGCACCCAACTTGTCGCAAATAGCAATGATGTTGTGCTTTTCGTGGGTGGCGAAGGCAATGTGGTGCATGCGGGGGCCGTCGCCGCCGGTCATGGCCGTGTCGTGCACGGTTGGCTTACGACGCATCCACGCGGCATACACGGTTCCGTCATCGTCACGGATATCCTCAGTGGTGCGGAATCCCAAGTCTTCCATGTATTTCACGGCGGTGGGTACGTCTGGGGTGATTTGGTTGAAGTGGTCCAGTCGCACCAAAGCGCCAGGAATTTGCTTGTGGTAGTCCCAGCACATGCGTTGCATGTGCTCTGTGTCGTAGAAGAATTCATAAGGGAAGCCCAATGGGTCTTGTACCCGCACCGAATCGCCGCAGCCTTTGACAAATCCGTCTTTCTTACGGATGGTTGTGCAGCCGCGGGCTTGGTACCACTGTTCCGCCAAGTCCAGGTCTTCTGGGGAGCGCACCCGGAATGAGAATGCTGCGACTGCCGGCACCTCACCTTTGCGCAGGATCAAGTTGTGGTGAATGAATTCCTCGTAGGTGCGTAGGTAGATGGTGTTGGTGTCTTCCTCGGTGACCACGAGGCCCAGCGTGTCTACGTAAAACTCGCGGGATTTGGCCAGGTCGGTAACCACAATTTCCATGGCGGCGCAGCGCAGGATATTTGGTACTTTGATGTCAGTCATGATGAGTTCCTTACATGGGGTGGGGGACTATAAAGTGAGCGGAAAATGGGACAAAACGGGGTAAAACAAAAGCGAAAAACAAGAGATAGAACGGGGATGGTCTGCGCGCCGCCAACCAGAATCAGCGGCGCCGACCGGGCAACAGCCAACGGGGCAACAACTAACCGGGCACCAGCCGGCTTTAGAAAAACAATCCGGCTTGAGAAAAACTATTCCTGCTTACCAAAAACAGGATTGTGTACTT
>JAUMZY010000012.1 GCA_030527885.1 Corynebacterium sp. | reverse complement strand
TCACCTTGCCAAGGTGAGGGTCGCGAGTTCGAGTCTCGTCATCCGCTCTGGTAGCCTGAAGGGCACCTGAGGCGGCAACGCCACGGTGGAATGGCCGAGTGGTGAGGCAACGGTCTGCAAAACCGTGCACACGGGTTCGATTCCCGTTTCCACCTCGCTGTTATGCGCGTTTAGCTCAGCGGGAGAGCGCTTCCCTGACACGGAAGAGGTCACTGGTTCAATCCCAGTATCGCGCACTTTGCGGATGTAGCGCAGTTGGTAGCGCATCACCTTGCCAAGGTGAGGGTCGCGAGTTCGAGTCTCGTCATCCGCTCTTTTTATTGCCTGTTTTTAGATGCCAGTTGCCTTGTCGGCTGGCATCTTTTTCGCACTAAAAATAGGTTAGTAGCATAAAACATGTGACTGGTGGGAAATTGTGATAAGCATCAAACACTTTGTGGTGTAATTGTTATAATTAGGTTTTACCTGCATTGATACTGATTTTTGGTACATTTTTTCCATAATGGGGAACTTTTTTCACCCGGGTAACGACTAATAATCCGAGGAATCACGTTAAGCTTAAATGCGCGAAGTCGCTTGAATATCGCACTTCGTTTTGAGCAGTGGAAAGGACACGTCACCGGGATGGTTGTAAGCGCTTCGACGGCGAACATCATACGTCGATTAGCAGCAATTTTGCTAGGATGTTACGTCGCTGTCACCGCAACGATTGCATCTGCTCACGATGCAGTTGTTGGTGGCTCCCCAGCCGATGGGGAAGTACTCACACAAGCCCCAACAAGTATCACGTTGGAATTTTCCGGCGAACCCAAAGAAGGGTTTAATACCTTAGCTATCAGCAATAGCAAAGGTGATGTGCTTTTTAGTGGTGAACCCACTGTTGATGGGCGAAATGTCAAAATTGATATCCCCAGTGATATCAGGTTGGTGCCAGATGAATATACCGTAGGTTTTCAAATCACATCCTCGGATGGGCACTCCACCCGCGGCAAAACTAGCTTCACCATCGGCGGAGCCGGAGCGGAAGCACAATCTGCTGGTTCAACCGAATCAGCAGCCGCCAGCTCCACTGAAGCCCCAACTGATCCAGCAGCCGAACTCATGGCTGGCCCATGGGGCAAAGTAGCTGCTGGTGCCGGCATTGTTTTGGTGCTTGCCATGCTTATCATGATCGTTGCTCGTAATCGTATGAATAAAAACCCTCAAGAAAGTGATTAACCCAATTATGATGAACCTTCGTCGCCGCACTGGAATCGGTCTATGCGCAGTGGCAGTTTCCGCCTTGATCCTTGGCGGCTGCGCTAACTCTGAACAGTCAGCAACCCGTTCAACCACGAGTAAATCAGCAAAATCTTCTGCTTCCGCTTCCGCCAGTGCAATGGCCATGAGCAGCGAAAGCAAATCCAGCAACACAAACACCCCTGTCACTTTCTCTGACGCTTATATTCGTGCGGTACCAGACGGGGCAGACATGACCGCAATCTTCGGCACCCTGAAGAACACCACTGATAAAGAAATCACCATCACCGGGTTCTCCTCCAACGCTGATGCCGGCAGCTTCGAACTGCATGAGGTTGTGGACGGCCAAATGCGGCAGAAGGAAGGCGGCTTCGTCATTCCTGCCAACGGCACCCTGAAGCTGGAGCCCGGTCATGAGCACTTCATGCTGATGGGCTTGAAGACTCCCATCAAGGCAGGCGAAAAGTTCAGCGTTAAGGCTGAGCTTTCCGACGGCACCAGCATCGACCTCGGGGAAATCGCCGGCCGTGAAGTAGCTGCCGGCGCAGAAAACTACGGCGGTGCCGGTGGTGAAGGCAACGCTCACGGCGCTGCTGGCAACACCGAGCACAACCACAGCGACAGCGGCGATTCCAACGGCGCAGGAGCTGGTGCAGGCGCCGGGGCTAATGGTGGTTCCGGTAACGGCAACGGCGGTAATGGTGGCGACAACGCTGGCAAGCACGGTGGTAAGCACCACGACCACGGCGCCCACAAGAACGGTGAGGGCGACGGCGCTGGTAACGGCGGCGACAAGTCCGTGGGCATCCGCGGCTAGCAGCCACGTTTGTGGCTCGTGCGAATTTCATTTTCGCTCACGTGAAGTGACCATTACCACCACATAAACAACATCCAGCGGTAATCATGCACCATGGTTACCGCCTGGATGCTGCCTGCGGTACATACTTAATAGTCACATTCATTTCGCACAAACATTCTATGGTTGTGTGTTGTATATCTTGCGAAAGGCGCTTGGTATTTTCATGAACACTCACACGTCACCCACCCCCCATGGTGATAAAAGTGTTGATTCAGAAACGAGCAATCCGACCCACAGCACGGTGTCTCGACGGGGCTTCATCCTCGGGGCCGCTGCCGCAGCCTCTGCCTCCGGCCTAGTGGCCTGCGGCCATGCCACAGAAAACCCCGAAGCTGACCCCGAAACCAGCGCCTTCCTCGCAACCGACATGGTGCCCTTCGATGGCCTGCACCAAGCCGGCATCGAAACCCCCGGCCAGGCACACATCAACGTCATCGCCTTCACCATGCGCGCCGGCACCAATAAAAATGATGCCCGCCGGCTGATGACCGTCTGGACCGAAGACGCCCGCCGCCTGACCAAAGGCGAAAACCCCCTGGGCAGCCTGGAGCCAGAACTCACCACAATCCCCGCGAATCTTACTTTCACCTGCGGCTTTGGCGCCCGATTCTTTGACATCATCGGGGAACCCGACAAGCGCCCCGAATGGTTGAAACCCATTCCGGTTTTCTCCAAAGACAAATTGGAAGACGCCTGGGGCGAAGCCGACATCGTGCTACAAATCTGCTGCGATGATCCGTTGACGTTGGCGTTCGCCACCCGGCACATGACCCGGGCCGGCGCCCAAATCGTCGAAACCCGCTGGATGCAGCAAGGTTTCTTAAACGCCCGTGGCGCCACGAAACCCGGCACCACCCCCCGTAATCTCTTCGGCCAAAAAGACGGCACGGTCAATCCCGAATCTGATGCTGACTACGACAGTTACGTGTGGATCGGCAAGGAGTCCGGCGACCCCGAGTGGGTGCACGGCGGCACCTCCATGATCGTGCGGCGGATCTCCATGAACCTCGATACGTGGGAAGAATTAGACCGAACCTCCCGGGAAGTAGCCATGGGCCGCTTTTTGGAATCCGGGGCGCCCCTTACGGGCACACATGAATTTGATAAGGCGGATTTTAAAGCCAAGGATGAATTTGGCCTGCCGGTGATCGACCCCCGCAGCCACATCGCTCTGGCTGCACCACCAGCGGACGACTCCAAAGAAAAAATGCGCCGCCGCGCCTACAATTACTTAGAATCCCACATTCCGGGATCCGACCACACCACCAACGTGGGTTTGGTATTTGTCTGCTTCCAGCAAAACCCTGTCACCCAATTCGTGCCGGTGCAGCAGCGGCTCAATGATAATGACCGCATGAACACATGGATCACGCACATTGGTTCTGCCGTGTTTGTGGTGCCGCCCGGAACGGATGAAAATGGTAGTGGGCGGGATCAATACTGGGGCGCTACGCTTCTGGAATCTTAGGTGCTTTGGGGTACAATAAACCCCTGAAACTGCTGGGGCTGGTACCACAATCGTCGCAAAACATGCAGCATGCTGTGGCGATTATTTGTATGAGCTTTACTGTTTCAGGCGATGTGTTCCCTCAGCGTACATGCGAGGGGAATTTTTAGTTTTGTGTTTGCGTCCAGGTATGACGTAATCACCCGAGCGCAGTAAGGAGCGCACATTCTCATGGCACAGTTGACTGATGCCCAGGCCAACCCACACGCACCCTTCACGGTTCCCGCCGGCACCCCCGTCGGCGCGGCAATGCGGGAATTGGGATTGCCCAACAACGGCCCGGAAGCCATCGTGGTGGTCAAAGACACCGAAGGCAACCTCAAAGATTTATCATTTGTTCCTACCAGTGATGCGGAATTTACCCCCATCCCCGCCAACACTGAAGAAGGACGCGCCGTCATCCGCCACTCCTGCACCCACGTGCTGGCGCAGGCAGTGCAGCAAGAATTCCCCGGCACAAAATTGGGCATCGGTCCAGCCATCGACAACGGCTTTTACTACGACTTCGACGTCGCAGAACCCTTCACCCCGGAAGATTTGCAGCGCATTGAAAAGCGCATGAAGAAAATCATCAAGCAGGGGCAAAAATTCGAACGCCGCGTCTACGCCAGCCAAGCGGAAGCCTCCGAAGCACTCAAAGATGAACCCTATAAATTGGAACTCATCGTTGATAAGGGCTCCGTCGACCCTGATTCCGACGAGGCCACCGAAGTGGGGGCAGGGGAGCTCACCGGCTACTACAACCTTAACCCCCGCACCGGCGACGTCGAATGGTACGACCTGTGCCGCGGCCCGCACGTGCCCACCACCAAGTACATTCCCGCGTTCGCCCTCACCCGGTCCTCTGCCGCCTACTGGCGCGGCGACCAAGCCAACGCCGGGCTGCAACGCATCTACGGCACCGCCTGGGAATCCAAAGACGCCCTTGCCGAATACCAGCACAAACTAGCCGAAGCAGAAAAACGCGACCACCGGCGTCTAGGCCAAGAACTGGACCTCTTCTCCTTCCCGGATGAAATAGGCTCTGGCTTCCCCGTGTTCCACCCCAACGGCGGCATCGTGCGCCTGGAGATGGAAGAGCACTCCCGGCGCCGCCACCTGGCCGCCGGCTACTCCTTTGTCAACACGCCACACTTGACCAAGGGGGAATTGTTTGAAAAATCCGGCCACCTCGACTTCTACGCCGATGGCATGTTCCCACCCATGCAACTGGATGGGGAAGTAGACGACGACGGCAACGTGACCAAACAAGCCGTGGACTACTACGCCAAGCCCATGAACTGCCCCATGCACAACCTCATCTTCGCATCCCGGGGCCGTTCTTACCGCGAGCTACCACTCCGGTTGTTCGAATTTGGTACCGTGTACCGTTACGAAAAATCCGGTGTGATTCACGGCCTCACCCGCGCCCGCGGCTTCACCCAGGATGACGCCCACATTTACTGCACCGAGGATCAACTCGAAGCCGAACTCACCTCGGTGTTGGACTTCATCATTTCCCTCCTGCGGGATTATGGGCTGGATGATTTCTACCTGGAGCTTTCCACGAAGGACCCCAATAAATTCGTGGGTTCCGATGAGATCTGGGAGAAATCCACCACGATTCTGCAGCGAGTGGCCGATAATTCCGGCCTGGATCTGGTTCCCGACCCGGGCGGCGCGGCCTTCTATGGGCCGAAAATTTCCGTGCAGGCCCGCGATGCCATCGGCCGCACCTGGCAAATGTCCACCGTGCAGCTTGACTTCAACTTGCCGGAACGCTTCCAACTGGAATACACCGCCTCCGACGGTTCGAAGAAACGCCCGATTATGATTCACCGGGCACTCTTCGGCTCCATCGAACGTTTCTTCGGGGTGTTGCTGGAGCACTACGCGGGTGCTTTCCCCGCCTGGTTGGCGCCGCACCAAGTCATCGGCATCCCCGTGGCGGACACGTTCGTGCCGCACCTGGAAGCCATCACGGCGCGGCTGCGGGACAAGGGCATTCGGGCCACCGTCGACACCTCAGACGACCGCATGCAAAAGAAAATCCGCAACTACACGCAGGCAAAGGTACCATTCATGCTGCTCGCCGGTGCCCGCGATGTTGAAGCCGACGCGGTGAGCTTCCGCTTCCTCGACGGCTCGCAAGTCAACGGCGTGCCCGTGGAACAGGCCATTGCGCTTATCGACGAATGGGTGCGGTCGCGCACCAATGAGCAACCCAACGACGCTGCCGTAACCCAACGATTGGCGTAACAAATTTGCGACATGCTGGCGGCTCCACACCCAAAGTAACCACTTGGGGTGGAGCTTCTTAGTAGAGTTGGGGAAGCATAAACCCAATAACACGAAACCTAGGGGTGAGGAAGCTGTGACTAAGCCACAAGAGGAGTTTGTCGATAGAGGAGTAGGCGACTTCGATCGGCTCGAACGACTCTGGGCACCATACCGCATGAACTACATCGTGGAAAAAGGTACCGAAACATCACAGTCCGGCCACCGGACCAACCCATTCGTAGAAATCCCACATTTGAGCGACGAAGAAGGCCTCATCGTCGCCCGCGGGGAATACGTCTACTGCGTCCTCAACCTCTTCCCCTACAACTCCGGGCACATGATGGTGGTGCCCTACCGGGAAGAACCCAACCTAGAAGAGCTCACCCCGGCGGAATCTATAGAGCTCATGGCGTTTACCCAAGCGGCACTGCGCGTCCTCAAAACCGCATCCTGCCCCGACGCCTGCAACGTCGGCTTCAACCTTGGGCGCTCCGCCGGCGGCTCCGTCGCCGAACACCTCCACCTCCACGTGGTACCCCGCTGGAATGGGGACAGCAACTTCATGACCGTCATCAGCGGCACCAAAGTGCTGCCCCAACTCCTGCGCGAAACCCGACGACTCTTCGCCCAAACCTGGGCGGAACTCGCCGCCGCCGACGAAACATTCCCAGGTGTAGCCCATGCTTAGCGTCCGGGGTCGAAAACCAGCATCAGTCATCATCGAGCCAATCGCCCGCATGCTCACCAAACTCGGCTTGAGCCCCAATACCGTCACCGTCGTGGGGACACTCGTCACCATCAGCATCGTCGTGATTCTCATCCCCACCAACCACCTCGTGTGGGCGGCGGTCCTCTCCGCCATTTTCACCGCCCTTGACATGGTTGATGGCACCATGGCCCGCATGCGTGGCGCCGGCACTCAATTCGGCGCCACCCTCGACGCCACCTGCGACCGCCTCACTGACGGCGCCCTGTTCGGCGCCATTACCTGGTGGTTGATCTACACTTACAAACCCCACCCCAGCCTCATCGTCGCCAGCTTCGTCGTTCTGGTCACCTCCCAGGTGATCTCCTACGTCAAAGCCCGCGGCGAAGCCTCCGGCTTCACCATGGTCGGCGGCCTCATCGAACGCCCAGAACGCCTCATCCTCGCTCTCGGGGGCATTGGCCTCACCGGCTTCGGCGTGCCCTATGCCATCGACATTGCCCTGTGGCTGCTGGCCGTGGGCAGCGTTTTCACCGTGATCCAGCGTCTCCTCATTGCCGCACGCAGCAGTGACGCCCAAAAACCCGTGAAACCACCAGCAGGCGCAGCAGAATTCCCCCACAACTAAGCTTGATCAGCATGCGTATTTTTTCTTCCGAATGGTTATCCGCACAAGCCTACCTTTTGGGGTGGAAAATAATAGGGCGGTTGCCCCTGCAACTCAGCGCCGCGCTCTGCATTCGCGCAGCTGACTACGCCAGCAACAACGGCAAAGGCATGAACCAACTGCGCAAAAACCTCAGCAGAATCGTCGGCGCCGAAAACGTTACCCGAAAACTTGTGCGAGACTCCATGCGGTCCTACGCCCGCTACTGGCTCGAAGCCTTCCGCCTCCCCCAAATCGCCGGCGACCCCACCGTCGTCAAGCGAATCGACGACCGCCTCACCGGCAAAACCCACCTCCACCAAGCCGTCACCGCCCCCACCGGCACCATCCTCGTCCTACCCCACAGCGGCAACTGGGACATGGCCGGCATGTACTTCACCAACACCTACGGCACCTTCACCACCGTCGCCGAACGACTCAAGCCCGAAGTCCTCTTCGACGCCTTCGTCGACTTCCGCACCCAACTCGGCTTCCACGTTATACCGCACATCCCCGCGCCGGGAGAACGCCCTGTGACCGAACAACTGACCGAAGTTCTCAATGCTGGCGGCACCATTTGCCTGCTGGGGGACCGCGACATCAAAGGCACCGGCGTGCCCGTCACCTTCTTCGGGGAAGAAACCACCATGCCCACCGGGGCCGCCCGGCTCGCCCAAGAAACCGGCGCCTCACTCCACGTTGTGCACTGCTGGTTCGAAGGCACCATCACAGCCCCTGAATGGGGCCTAAGCGTATCGGCTCCACTACCTACGGGGGATGTGGTCGAAACCGTGCAGGCACAAGCAGCAATCATGGAGCAAAATATTGCGGCGCACCCAGAAGACTGGCACCTACTACAACCATTCTGGGTATCAGATCGCAAACATAAGTAAAAAAGTCGCTACACTTTGAAGACAGCATCATTATTCAAAGGAAAGGGGAGTAGCACAACCATGCGCATAGGTTTTGTGTGTCCATATTCCTTTGACGAACCCGGGGGAGTACAAGCCCACATCCTCGACCTCGCAACCCACCTCATCAACCAAGGCCACGAAGTCCAAGTCATCGGACCCTGCAGCGACACCACCCTCGTCCCTGACTTCGTCGTCCGCGGCGGCACTAGCGTCCCCATCTCATACAACGGATCCGTAGCCCGCCTCTCGTTTGGCCCCCGCACGTTCACCCGCATCAGAGAATTCATCACCACGGGCAATTTTGATGTCCTCCACATTCACGAACCCAATTCCCCCAGCTTCTCTCTCGCAGCACTGCAAGTAGCAGAAGGCCCCATCGTGGCAACCTATCATGCCTCCTCAACGGGCTCCCGACTGCTCAAACTCGTCCTACCGCTCCTGCGGCCCCGCCTGGAAAAAATCCGCGGCGGCATCGCCGTCAGCGAAATGGCCCGCCGCTGGCAAGTAGAGCAACTAGGCGGCGACCCCGTCCTCATTCCCAACGGAGTCGACACTCACGCCTTCGCCAACGGCGTCACCCACCACAGAGACACCCCACCCGAAATCGTCTTCCTCGGCCGCCTCGACGAACCCCGCAAAGGCCTCGACATCCTACTGGCCGCACTCGAAGGACTCGACAGGGACGTCCGCGTCACCATCATGGGCGGCGGCACCCCCCGCGACATCCCCAGCGTCAACTTCGTCGGCAGAGTCACCGACGCCGAAAAAATCGCCATCCTCGGCCGCGCCGACATCTACGTCGCCCCCAACACCGGCGGCGAAAGCTTCGGCATCGTCCTCGTCGAAGGCATGGCCGCCCACTGCGCCGTCGTCGCCAGCGACCTCGAAGCCTTCGCCGCCGTATGCGACATCGAATCCGACAACCCCGCCGGCATGCTCTTCCACACCGGCGACCCCACCGACCTGCGCGAGAAACTACGACAGCTTATCGACGACCCCACGTTACGCGCCCGCTTCGTAGCAGCCGGCACGCACCGCGCCACCAAATACGACTGGGGCCACGTAGCCGCCGAAGTCGTACGAGTATACGAAACAGTAGCTGATGGAACTAAAGTCACTGTCCTCTAACGAAAGCACGACACATGACCATCACCACCCTCATCGCCATCATCATCGCGGTCATCATCACCATTGCCCTCTACTGGGCCTCTAGCACCGCCACCCGACTCCACCGCCTACACATCAGAACCGACGCCGCCCGCCAATCCCTCCAAGCCTCCCTCGACCGCAGAGCCGCCGTCCTCGCCGCCTGCGCACCCCAACACACCGCCCTAGCCCACGCCGCCGAATCCATCCCCCTCCAATACGACACCTTCACCCAACGCGCCGAAAAAGAACGCGACATCTCCACCGCCATCGCCACCCTAGCCGGAAACACCCCCGCCAGCATCGTCGACGCCGAAGCCCGCGTCCAACTAGCCCACCGCTTCTACAACGACGCCGTCTCCGACACCCGCGCCCTGCGCGTCCAACCACTCGTCCGCATCCTCCGACTCGGCGGAACCGCACGCCTCCCGGAATACTTCGAACTGACAACCTAGGGGCGTCGAAAAGCTCACTAGCTCGACTGACGAGCCCGCTTACTCAACTGTGAATCAAACACCCACAACAACGACACCACCATCGCCACAATCATCAACCCATTACGCACCGCCAAAACCACTACACCAACCGTGCGACCCATCCCCAAATCAATCAAATCAGTATAAAAGAACGGGTACATGGCCTGCCCCAAAACCGCCATCCCCAACGTCAAACCCGCCAAAATCACCGGAAACTTCGACCGCTCCGTACGCAACAACGCCACCGCCAAAATCGGCCCCACCCACAGCAAATACTGCGGCGAAAACACCTTATTAGCCACAATCAACATGAAAATCAGGGCAATCCACACCGTCACCGTCCCATCCGCCGACCACGTATTCTTCACAAACCCCCGCACCGCCCATGCAACAGCCAACACCAACGTCAGCAACATCAACCCATCCGTCATCACAATCGCCCCCTGAACATTCGGGCCATAAATCTCATAACTCTTCGACGACGCATAATCCACCGTATAAACACCACTATCGCCAAACGCCCCCCGCAACATCAACGACGTCGCCGCCACCGACTCAATCTGCAACCCCCGCACATTCTGATACTCAAACGGCGACAACAACCGCCCCACACCACTAAACAACCCAACAACAACCGCAACCCCCGCAATAGTCCCCACAAACGCAGCAATCCACCAATACGTAACCTTCTGCCTATAACCACGCACCAAGCCCACAGCCAACACCCCCGGCCACAACTTAATCATGGTAGCGAATCCCACCAACACCGCACTGATCTTGGGATAATGGAACAAACACAAAGCCGCCGCACCCACAATCACCGCCGGAAAAATATCCAACCGCTGCACCGCCACATGGCCAGTACACGCCGCAAACATTGCCCAAAACGCCGCCCCGATAATATGCGAACTCCGGGATTTAGCAACAGTACTTCGCAGCAGGAGGGCGAAGAATAACCCATCCAACACCATGCAAAACCCCTCAAACATGGCCAAATAATGATTTGCATCATAATGACTAAACCAAAACACCACATGCGCCGGCCACGTACCCACCACTGGATACTCCATTAACGCGCCGGGAAACTCACCGCTCAAACCAGAGAAATAATAGTGAACATCACCTTCCGGCACGGTAGTGGTGGTGAGGATGTCCAGCAAAATGATGTGGCATATAAACCACCAGGCCCATAAACCTATACGATCGTGTGGCCGTAACGTTGATGGGACGGTGGTTGTGCTGGGCATTCGTGAGCGACCTCTACAATCTCAACTGGGTCTAATACAACATGAAATGTTGATTTATCCATAAATAAGGCTAAACAACACTTCAGAATTTAAAGCAAGTTGCAAACAAAAGTCTAGTTTTCCCAGTCACTGAGCCACCCGAGCGGGTGGTTTTCACTGTTAAAGCTACTTAAAAAATCCACCCACCAATAATCCAGTGGTTATCATCATTGATGACCATCTATGAGGCCCTGAAGGAAGCTCACCACCATGCCCCAAGCACCCATCCCCAAAATTGCCGCGCTGCTTGATATCGAACAATTAGATTCCTATATTTTCCGGGGACCAGTCATACCTACCACCTTCACCCGTACCTTCGGCGGGCAAGTAGCCTCCCAAACGCTAGCCGCCGCCATTTGCACCGTCAACCCCACCCATGGGGTGCATTCCCTCCACGGCTACTTCGTTGGGCCAGGTGACGCCACTAAACACACCATTTTCATGGTGGAGCCCATTCGGGAAGGCGGGTCGTTCATTTCCCGGCATATCACCGCAATACAGGACGGCGCCCCGATTTTCAGCATGCATTGTTCTTTCCACCGCCGCACGGATACCGGCATTGAACATTCCGACGACATGCGGGCTGTGCCCCCGCCGGAAGCCATCGAAGTCAACGTTGATGCCTTGCCTCCTAGTTCCCGGGCATTGCTGGCGGAATGGACCGACTGGGATATCAGGCAGGTGCCACCCGAACAATACGAACACAACCGCTACACCTATGGGCAGCAACTTGTGTGGTTCAAAACTAAAACCCGCCTGCCGGATGACGAAACCCTCCACTTATGCACTTTGACTTATATGTCCGACATGACGCTGCTGCACACCGCCCTGGTGCCACACAAAAACCATCCCGTGCAATTGGCTTCCCTTGATCACGCCATCTGGTTCCTCCGGCCCTTCCGGGCAGACGAGTGGCTCCTGTACGATCAGATTTCGCCCTCCGCGCACGCCGGGCGGGCGCTGACGCACGGCCGGGTGTTCAACCAGGCGGGCGACTTGGTGGCGATCGTGACCCAAGAAGGCCTGACCCGGGACCTGAAGGAAGGCAAGCGGGCATTGCCGTTGAAGAATCTGGAATCCGGCCAGCAGTGATCTCGGGGCAGTGGCTTGTCGACGTGCTTGCGTTGGGCCCCGCAGGTCGGCGGCAGGTCGGCAGCAAAAACTTAGGCCGACACGACGAACATGCGTTCATGCCGTATAATTTGCACATTGTTAGAACAAAACCGTATTTCCGGTGTGTTGTTGAGGGAAAGGGAGCACATGTCAGGCCACTCAAAATGGGCAACCACGAAGCACAAGAAGGCAGCAAACGACGCCAAGCGTGGTAAAGAATTCGCCCGGCTCATTAAAAACATTGAGGTTGCAGCACGCACCGGTGGTGGGGACCCCGCAGCCAACCCCACCCTGGATGACATGATCCGCAAAGCCAAAAAGGCTTCCGTCCCCAACGACAACATCGAACGCGCCCGCAAACGCGGCTCCGGTGAAGAAGCCGGCGGCGCTGACTGGCAAACCATCATGTACGAAGGCTACGGACCCAACGGTGTGGCCGTACTCATCGAATGTTTGACCGATAACCGCAACCGGGCCGCCACGGAAGTGCGCACCGCCATGACCAAAAACGGCGGCAACATGGCAGAATCCGGCGCCGTCAGCTACATGTTCACCCGTAAAGGGGTAGTCACCGTGCTCAAGGGTGACCGGACCGAAGACGACGTGCTCCTGGCCGTGCTGGAAGCCGGTGCTGAAGAGGTCAACGAAGTCGGCGACAGGTTCGAAATCATTTCCGCCCCCACCGACCTGCCGGCCATCAAGGCGGCCCTCGTTGATGCGGGCATTGACGTGGACGATTCCGAACAGGACTTCCGGGCTTCCGTGGAAGTGGCTTTGGAACTCGCCGATGCTAAAAAGATTTTCCGGCTTATCGACGCCCTGGAAGAATCCGATGACGTGCAAAACGTGTACACCAACATGGATCTTTCCGCCGAGGTCATTGCCGCACTCGAAGCAGAATAAAGAAGCGCTAGCTACCTGATAACCACCGCACCCCATCCTGCCGCTGGGTAGGGGAGTGCGGCGGTTATGGTTATAGCAGCCACGTATTTTTGGGCTGGTTAGCGCCTAACGGCGGCGTGCTCGTTATTATCTGGCTTGCGCGCAGTCACAGCCAGAACCTTCTCCATGATTGTGGTGGTTTCCGCGTAGACCGAGCGCTTATCAGTAGGCGATACCCGCTTACCCTCCTCGCTCAGAATGAGCGATACGCTCAAATTGCCGGCATTGGTGTCGAGAGCGATGGAACACACGGTGGATTCCTCCTCCGTGGGATCAGGCTCATAGAAGAACGACCCCGGTGGCTTCGGAATGCTGCCCAATTCCCCTGTATCCGGCCACCGGTAGGTGGGGGTGTCTGGGCGCATTTCTACCATGCTTACCCAGTGCGAATTGGGATCCGTGGGGGTGAAGATGCAGCTGATTTCATCCGGCTCAATCGTCGGGCTGAGCTCCTCTGCTGGTTTCAGCCCGATTCCATTCCACTGCACTTCCGCAATGTTTTGGCAGATGTTATACAGCTCAAAATCTGGTACGTCGGGGTCAAACGTGGCTGTGCCGGCTTCCAAAACACCACCCACGGTTGTTTTCTTGGCCACAATGTTGGTGAGGTCAGCGGGGGTGAGGATGCAGGCGGATAACCCCAGTGCACAGCACAGGAGTGCACCCACGATTGCGGCCGGCCGGTGGATTCTTCTTCCTCGTGTTGATGGCATCTCGTGGTTATTCCTCCTTTGAGATGGGCAGATTCAACATATCCTGCAAGTGCGTGGCTACTGCCGTGCAGGTTTCTTTCTTGGTGCTGTTTTTGGGATTCATCCAGTAGCTTAAATTTCCCACCTTGGTGTCAATGCTGATGCGGCAGTAGCCTGGGTCAGGATTGCTCGTGAGGAAAAATGACGACCCTGTTGGTTTCGGCAACCCAAAATCTTAATTGCTGCTTTCATCTTGGGGCTGATTTTTCTGCGGAATATCAGGCATGAGGACCATGACCATGTTCTGCACAGTGTCTTTAGCTACGGGTTCGAAAAAGCAGGTAACCTGGTTTTCTTCTATCTCAGTTTTTACTCTGGCATCGGCCGTAAGCCTGCCGCCTCCCACTGCTGCGTGGTCAATTTCGTACAAATGTTAAACAGCCGGAAATCGGGGGAATCAGGATTAAACGTTGCGGTGCCCGCCTCAATGACTGAACCCAGCGCCAGGCTGGTGGGTGCTTTGGTTTCTGTTGCATCCGTGCCGGTGGTTCCGGAATCGCTTGCGGAATCAAGAAGACTCAGCGGCATCATTAATGCGCAGCCAGACACCCCGAGGGCGCAGCACAACAAGATGACGGCAATAGTAGTTCGTTGGTGAAGAATCATGGTTGCTCGATTTTAGTGACTTCCACGGGTTGATCTAAGAATGTTTGCAAGAGGGAGGATGCTAATCTGCAGCCATCCTTTCGCTTGCCGGTTTCAGGGTAGGCGATGAAACTCAAGCTACCGCCCAAAGTTTCTATGCCTATATGGCAAACATGCTCCGCATCTGGGTCGTCATATTTGAAGAATGCTGATCCGTCCGGCTTCGGCAAACTTGCATCAGAATTGCTGCTTTCGTCCAGTTGTTCTTCTTTCAATAAATGCTTGGACATGGCTACACCCACGAGCCCGCCCGGGGATTGATCTATGGTGTTGAAGAGGCAGAGCACACCGCCAGTCTTTTCCGTGTAGGGCTTATCTTCAACTGGTGTTAACCCAATGATCTCCCATTGCTCTGTGGTGATCACTTTGCACACGTTATACAACCGGAAGTTCGGGTCGCTGGCGTCAAAGGTAGTTTCACCAGCTTTGAACGCATCACCCAGCGTCATGGATTCGGATTCGCCCAGCACCCCTGTGGGGGCCTTAGAGGTCGGGGTCTTTTTCGAACTTGGGGTACTCGTCGGCCACTCTGATGGTGCAAATCTCCTAGATGTTTCAGAAAGTGTGCTCGTTGGTGTTAGCTCATCACCAAGCAAGAGGGCGGGGGTGATCAACACGCACCCCGATAATCCCAGTGCACAGCACGATATTAAACCTATAACCCAGCACGTACATAAGCAGTGTTCCACCGTGTTAATAGATGCATACTCATAATTATTTCCATAAACTGTGCAAATGTCACGGGACCGGGCAGACACAACCACCATGGTTGCCCCCGACTGCCGCAATAATATGCTAATTTCGGGTGGTATTAACCAGCCATAATGAAAGTTTCAGCATGCCGCGCGCACAACATAACCAGGGGGAGTAACACCATGTCAGGAGTCTCAATTGAAGGCATGCGCGTCATGGGAATCGACCCCGGACTTACTCGCTGCGGCCTTTCCGTCGTCCAAGCCCGCCGCGGCCGCGCCGTCATCCCCGTCGCCGTGGGGGTGGTCCGCACACCCGCCGACGCCGACATTGCCCACCGCCTTCTGGAACTCAGCGAGGCCGTGAACGACTGGCTGGACCGCTACAAACCCGACGTCGTCGCAATCGAACGAATTTTTGAACGCGGTAATGTGTCCACCGTCATGAACACCGCCCACGGCGTTGGCGTCCTCATGCTCGCCGCCGCCCAACGTGACATTGACGTGTATCTTTACACGCCCAGCGAAGTGAAAAAAGCCATCAGTGGCAACGGCCGCGCCGATAAAAAACAAATGACCGCCATGATCACCCGTATCCTGGGGCTCAGCGAAGCGCCCAAACCCGCCGACGCCGCCGACGCTTTGGCCCTCGCGGTCTGCCACTGTTGGCGTGCCCCACTGCTCATTAAAAACCGTGAAGCGCAAGCCCTGGCGCAAGCGCACGCCCGCCACCTTAATGGTGTGCTTGGACATGCGAAGCAAACCCAACAAGCGGCGTCGAAGCAGCCCGCTACCCCCGCTGAGCTGCGCGCACAGTTACAACAAAAGGACCGCATGGCCACCCGCGGCGCCTGGCGTCGATAAGCTCAAGCACTCACACAAGGAGACAACAACGCATGATCGTATCCCTGCGCGGAACCATCATTGATATCACCCTGCACCACGCGGTAGTGGAATGCGGCGGCGTGGGCTACCAAGTGCTCGCCACCCCCGCCACCCTTGGCAAATTCACCCGCGGGGAAGAAGCATTCGTGCTGATTACCATGATTGTGCGGGAAGAATCCCAAACCCTCTACGGCTTCCTGGACACCCAATCCCGCGAAATGTTCAGCATCCTACAAACCGTATCCGGCCTCGGACCCAAACTCGCGCTCGCCGCCCAATCCGTCTACTCCACCAGCGAACTCGCCCACGCCATCACTCACAGCGACGCCAAAGCACTGCAAAAAATCCCCGGCGTGGGCAAACGCATGGCCGAAAGAATGGTGGTCGACCTCAAAGACAAGGTCAAGAGCTACGACGTCAGCATTCCCGACACAACCAGCACCCCCACGACCGCACCCACCGGCACCACCGACGTAGCAGAACAAGTACTAGCGGCGTTGGTGGGGTTAGGCTTCAGCGAAAAAGTCGCCGAACCCGTCCTACACACCGTGCTTGTCGACGACCCCACGCTCACCACCGCCGCAGCGCTACGCGCCACCCTGAGCGCCCTGGGGCAAAAATAAATCATGTCCGGGCCGCATGCTAATAGTTGATTAACACCGGGACCCCAACAACAAGTGGAGCACACATACATGGCAAACGTGGAAAAAACCGAATTCAACGTACCCGAACCCCCACCCACCGGCGGCGGGCGCGACAGCAACGCTGCCATTAATCCACACGCACTCGCGGCAGAAACCGACATCGAAACCACCCTGCGCCCCCGCACGCTTAGCGAATTCATCGGCCAACCCAAAGTCCGCGAACAACTCGACCTCGTGCTCACCGGCGCCAAAAACCGCAACGTCACTCCCGACCACGTGCTGCTTTCCGGCCCGCCCGGCCTCGGCAAAACCACCATGGCCATGATCATCGCCTACGAAATGGGCACCAGCCTGCGCATGACATCCGGGCCCGCCCTGGAACGCGCCGGCGACCTCGCAGCCATGCTCTCCAACTTGATGGAAGGGGATGTCCTTTTCATCGACGAAATCCACCGCATGGCCCGCCCCGCCGAAGAAATGCTGTACATGGCCATGGAAGACTTCCGCATCGACGTCATCGTGGGCAAAGGCCCCGGCGCCACCTCCATCCCCCTGGAATTAGCGCCATTCACCCTGGTGGGGGCCACTACCCGGTCCGGCATGCTGACGGGCCCGCTGCGGGACCGGTTCGGGTTCACTGCCCAAATGGAATTTTATGAAACCGCGGATTTAACCAAGGTGGTAACTAGGGCGGCCAACATCATGGGGGTGACGATTGATCCGGATGCGGCGGTGGAAATTGCATCGCGGTCGCGGGGGACACCGCGGATTGCTAACCGGTTGTTGCGTCGGGTTCGTGATTATGCCGAGGTGCATGGGGATGGTCGTATTGATTTGGCGGCTACTCGGAGTGCGTTGGTGGTGTTTGATGTGGATGAGATGGGGTTGGATCGGTTGGACCGGGCGGTGTTGAATGCGCTGATTCGGGGGCATAATGGTGGCCCGGTGGGGGTGTCTACGTTGGCGATTGCTGTGGGGGAGGAGGCTTCGACGGTTGAGGAGGTGTGTGAGCCGTATTTGGTGCGGGCGGGCATGATTAGCCGTACGGGTCGGGGTCGGGTGGCTACTGCGGCGGCGTGGTATCACTTGGGTTTGGAGCCGCCGGAGGGGGTTGTGGGGATGCCGGTGACCTGAGCTGACGTGGGTGCTTGGTGGTTCGACTAAGCATTATGCCCAGATTTCTGGAATAGTTGTGCAGTATGGATTACTCAATCATTTTATTTATACTGGTTCTTGCTGTTGTGATGATTCCGAGTTTGATCATTCAGCGTAAGCAAAACCGCCGTATGAATGAAATTCGGCAGCTACAGGACAACTTGGTGATTGGTGACAAGGTGATCACCACTGCTGGGTTACATGCGACTGTGCATTCTATTTCTGAATCCACTGTGGAGTTGGAGACGTCCCCGGGTGTGATTTCCACGTGGGAGAAGTTTGCGGTGGTGCAGAAGGTGACGCCGGAGGCTGCTGCGGCGGCGGAGCCGGCGGATGGTGCAGAAGAGTTGGTGGATGCGGAAAAGCCGGCAAGTGTGGAGAAGCCTAAGCCTGCGGCCGTGAAGCCGGCTGATGAGGCTGTTGATGAGGCTGGGGCGTCGTAAAATATTGCCTGGCTGCCGTGGGGGTGGTGGATGATTTTCTGCCGCAACCGGGTGCAGTTGGTGATGCACTTATCGCTTTTCGCACACCGTATGCCGTAGCATATTTCGTTGTGTGTGCGTTGAGGTTTTCTTAAGGCACAGGTGTTACTAAGGCAATGAGGTGAAAACCCCTGGTTGTAGCTATGTTTGCCTGGTAACACTCATTAGGGCACAGTTGATTTCTTCGTTCTGTGTGGATGGGCCGGAACCCGGCATGTCCATATAGCCATAATGCTTCTGCTGTTATTCAGGGGTATTGGTGGGGGAGGGTCAGCGTTAGGTGGCCAGCAAACACATAATTCAAGGAGATAGTTCATTGGCTTCGAAACAACGAAGCGGCGGATCACAATGGGAGACGTGGCCTAAACGGGCAATTGCGGTGTTTGGGCTGCTCATCATTGTTATTTATGCCTTCATTTTCTTAACGGGCGATCGCAGTGCCACCCCACGGTTGGGCATTGACCTCCAGGGGGGTACTCGTATCACGTTGGTGCCGCAAGGTGCTCAGCCCACCCAGGAGCAGCTACAACAGGCCAAGCTCATCCTGGAAAATCGTGTGAATGGTATGGGTGTGTCTGGCGCCAATGTGGTGGCTGATGGTGATTCATTGGTGATCACGGTGCCTGGTGAAGATACATCCCAGGCGCGGGCTGTGGGACAAACATCACAGTTATTGTTCCGTCCGGTGATTCAACCCAATGCTGCGGTTGATGATGACACTGTGATCAAGGCCCTGGAGGCGATGGGTAACCGGTGGGTGGAAACTGGTGCCATGCCGGCGGCCGCTGTGCAGCAGAAGTTTGATCAGGTGCGGCAGACTTTTGAGGATCAGAAGAAGAAGCAAGAGGAGTCTGCGCAGCAGGGGAAGGTCACGCAGGAAATTAAGGTTCCTGAGTTGAAGCTCACTGTGAAGGAGCCGAAAGAGGCAGCTGATTCCATTGCGGCGACGAAGCAGCGGAATGAGCAGTTGAAGGTGCTCAAGGATGATCGGCAGTCTGATGATGCCAGCAAGCAAATTGCGGCTTCGACGTTGATGGTGTGTGATAATGCGCCGGATGCGTTGCAGGGTTCTGATGATCCTAAGAAGCCGCTGGTGGCTTGTGATTCTGATACTGGTCAGGTGTTGATCCTGGGAGAGGTACCCCTGTTGGTGGGGGAGACGGATCTGGTCAACGGTAAGCGGTTGACGGGTAACGAGATTGATTCCGGTCGGCCGATTACGGGTGGCCCGAATTCCCAAACCGGCGAAATGGAAATCAGCTTTGCGTTCAAAGCTGGTGATGGGGATAAGGGTTCGGAAACCTGGTCGAAGTTGACGCAGGAGTACCTGCAGCAGCAGGTTGCTATCACGTTGGACTCGAAGATCATTTCGGCCCCGCAGATCCGGCAGGCAACGGGTGTGGGGCAGGCTACGTCCATCACTGGTAATTTCACGCAGAAGCAAGCCACGGAGTTTGCTAATAACTTGCGTTATGGTGCGCTGCCGTTGAGTTTCGCTGGTGAGAATGGTGAATCGGGCGGTACCGCGATCACGGTGCCGGCGTCGTTGGGTGTGGCTTCCTTGAAGGCTGGTTTGATTGCTGGCGTGGTGGGCTTTGGCCTGGTGGCTTTGTTCTCCTTGTTCTTCTACCGGGTGTTTGGCCTGATTTCGTTGGTGGCCCTGGTGCTGGCGGAAGTGCTGGTTTATGGTGCGTTGGTACTGTTGGGACGCCAGATTGGTTACTCCCTCGACTTGGCCGGCATCGCTGGTTTGATCATTGGTATTGGTGCCACGGCGGACTCCTTCGTGGTGCTGTACGAGCGCATCAAGGATGAGATTCGGCATGGCCGTACGTTCCGGTCGGCGGTGCCGCATGCGTGGAATCGCGCTAAGCAAACCATTCTCACGGGTAACTTCGTCACGCTGATTGCGTCTGTCGTGGTGTACTTCTTGGCTGTTGGTGAGGTGAAAGGTTTCGCCTTTACACTTGGCCTCACAACAGTATTCGACTTGCTGGTTACTTACCTGCTCACGGCACCGCTGGTTATTCTGGCTTCCCGTAAACGGTGGGCGGCAAAGCCTGCATTGAATGGGTTGGGTAAAGTGTTCAAACTGGTGAAGGAGAAGGGCGCTGCGCCGCCGGAGAATGGTCCGGCCGTGGCAAAGGATGATGCGGCGAAATCATCGACAGAAAGCTTCGAAGAGGTGGAGCATCGTCTTGCTAAGATTTCAGTAGCACTTGCTGACCCCGACGATGACGATGATGACGGTGAGCAAGAACCACCAACCGCTGATGCAACGAAAGAGGAGAAGTAATTATGTCTTCACCAAGCACGGTTGAACAGATTTTTACTGGTGATGGCAATATTGACTTCGTCGGTAAGCGACGGGTGGCGTATTGGGTCACCCTCGGGCTCATCGTGGTATGCGTGGTAGGCATCCTGGTGCGCGGCTTTAACCTCGGCATTGACTTCGAGGGCGGCACGAAGATGAACATGCCGGCCGCCAACCTGGAAACCTCGCAGGTGCAGGAAACCTTCAAAAACGCCACAGGCATCGAACCCGAACAGGTGCAGATTGTGGGTAGCGGCGACACCCAGATTCTAGAAATCAACTCGCAGCGGTTGACGCAGGAACAGATTGATGCGGCACGGCAGGCGCTTTTCGACGCCTACAAGACCGTCAACAGTGAGGGACGGCAAACCCCGGATGCCATTGGTGATTCCACCGTGAGCGAATCCTGGGGTAGCACTATCACCACCCGCATGCTGATTTCCATGGGTGTGTTCCTCCTCGTGGCCTTCGGCTACATTGCGCTGCGGCTGCAAGGCGCCATGGCCATCGCCGCCATCCTGGCGCTCTTCGTGGACCTCATCACCATCATGGGTTTGTACGCCCTAGTGGGGTTTGAAGTCACACCCGCCACCATCATTGGTTTGCTCACCGTGCTGGCCTTCTCCCTGTACGACACGGTGATCGTGTTCGACAAGGTGCGGGAAAACACGGCCGGCTATTTAGGCAACAAACGCATGACGTATGCGGAACACGCCAACCTGGCCATCAACCAAACCGTGATGCGGTCGATCTCCACCACGGTGATTTCCGTGCTGCCAATCCTGGCGCTGATGGTCATCGCCGTGTGGCTCATGGGTGTTGGCACTCTGAAGGACCTGGCACTCATCCAGCTCATCGGTGTGGTGTGGGGTACCGTCTCGTCGATCTTCCTTGCCACCCCATTCCTGGTGAGCGTCAAGAACCGCACCAAGAAAACCAAGGAACACAACGAGCAGGTGGCGAAATACCGCGCCAAGCTGGAATCTGGGGAAACCCCTGATGACGAGGAAGAAAAGCGCCTGGCGCAAGCTGTTGCTGCCTCCGAGAGCCGCCTTTCCGCCATCGAGAACCCCAACTCCAGTGGGGTGAGCTGGCGGCCTGGCCGCAATAACTAACACCCCCGATTGGTGAAGAACCAAGCACCCTGTCGTAACCGGTGGTGCTTGGTTCTTAATTTATTGGTTATCCTAAGGATTGCTGCTCAGGGGCGTCGACAAGCAAAGCAACGAAAAAGTAACAACCACATAACGGGGTGATTACAATTAGATGGGGTACCATTTAGCCATTAACCCAAAAACAACCGTGGCAGGGGAGTAATAATAACCATATGATGGCATCGCACAAACCCAGCGCATCACACAACCGAACAATCAAAACCGCAGTTATCGCCGGCATATCCGCACTCTGCACCCTCATCGCAGCCTGCAGCAACAACACTACCGACGAACCCCAAACCCACAATTATTTTGGTTACGCAATTGATGACTACCTCATCACCACCAACGTTGCCACCAGCATCGGCGCCTCTAGCAATGCACACCAATTAGTAGGCCGACTCTATCCCGGCGCCTACGTCAACGGGCCAGAAGGGCAACGCATACCCAACACCGACCTGGTGCAAACCCGCGCACTCCCCGGCGCCCAACTCCGCGTCGAATACAAAATCACCGACAAAGCCGTCTACTCCGACGGCCAACCCATCACCTGCGACGCCTTCCTCCTCGCCCACGTCGCCGCCACAACTAAACCCCTGTTCGATTCCTACAACCCCCTGATGGAACAAATCGACACAGTAAACTGCCAACCCGGCTCCAAAACTGCAACCGTCGTCTTCAAAGACACCTTCGGGCCCCGCTGGCGCTACCTCTTCAGCGGCGGCACCCTCCTGCCCGCCCACGCCATCGCCGCCAAAGCCAATATGAGCCTAGCCGACCTCAACACCGCCCTCCACAACCGCGACATCCCCCGCCTGCAACCCATAGCAGACATCTGGAACACCGGCTTCGAACTCGGCAAATTCGACCCCGCCCTCCAAGTCAGCTCCGGGCCCTTCTACGTGCAATCCGTCGGCGAAAACAGCGAAGTCACCCTCGCCCGCAACGACAAGTACTACGGCGAACCCCCCGTGCTAGACAAACTCGTCATCTGGCCCAAAGGCACCGACCTGCGCAAACTCGCCACCGACGGCAATCTCCAAATCGCCGAAGTCGAAAGCGTCAACGAAACCAACTGGATCGACCGCAACGACAACAAAAACCCCTATGTGGTCAAATCCGTCCCCGGCGTACTCAGCGAACAGCTCATCCTCGCCAGCGCCGGCACCCTCGGCGACCAAGCAGACCGGCACGCCTTCGCCGCCTGCATCGACCAAACCGCAGTGGCCCAAGCCTCCGCCAAAGAATCCGGCGTGCAAGTCGACCCCGTGGCACTTCGCACCGTACGCCCCGGCGACACCATCGCCCAACACCTCAAAGAAATCTCCGACCAACACCTAGGCGTCGACATTGAGGCAGCCAAACGCCTCGAAGGCAAAACCATCCGCATCGGCTACTTCGCCCCGGACGTGCGCAAAGCTGCCATGGTGGCCGCCATCAAAGCATCCTGCACCCCCGCCGGCATCAATGTTGAAGACGTCTCCGGCGAAGCCGTCTCCGTGGGAAACCTCCCCCAAACCTACAAGGACGCCGACGGGGTGGACTTCACCACGGAAGGCAAAGCCGATGCCGTCCTCCAGGCTGTGGATCCGCAATTCAGCTTCCCCTACGTGGCCAACCCTGCTTCTGATATTGAGGTAGCACGCCGGGAGGAAAACTTGAGTTGGGATTACACCCGCACCGTGCCACTGTCGGTGCAGCCGCGGGTTTTCATCCTGGACCGGTCGGTGCAAGGCGTTGCCGAAAACACTGACTTGTTTGGGGTGGGGTGGAATATGGACCGGTGGAAGGAAACTGAAATGCACTGATTCGTGTGCGGGCCGGTTGCTTGGGTTCTCGCCGTCGGCCTTGTCGCGGGCTGCTTGGCCCTAGCCCGCTGCCGACCTGCCGCCCGTCGTCAAGCTGCCAATAGTGGATTTGTGACAATGATGGTTGAGCACCTAGGTTTATACACAGTTCCCTTGCTTCAAGTTAAGCGGCACCTTAAGTGCTGTCACTTGGCAGAATCCGCATATAGGTAAAGGCATATATTCTTATACCATGACTGCCCAAAGTTATTCTCACGTCCGGGAAGCACTCCACCAAAAAACCCGACTCGTGCCCGATTTCCCAGTCGAAGGTGTCGTGTTTGAAGACCTCACCCCCGTGCTCGCGGACGCAGAAGCCTTTAGACTCCTCGTCGACGACCTCGCCACCGCAGCCGAAAACATGGGTGCCGAACTCATCAGCGGCCTTGACGCCCGCGGCTTCCTCCTGGGCTCTGCAGTCGCCTACAAAATAGGCCTCGGGCTCCTCGCCATCCGCAAGCAAGGGAAACTCCCACCACCCGTATGCACGAAAGAATATGCCTTGGAATACGGCACCGCCGCCCTGGAGCTGCCTGCCAGCGGCATCGACCTGACGGATAAAAAAGTGGTCCTCATCGACGACGTGCTTGCCACCGGCGGCACGCTCATTGCCGCCCGTGACCTCATCACCGACCTGGGTGGTGAGGTGGCCGGCTATTGCGTGGTGCTTGAAGTAACCGGCTTGCATGGGCGGGACCGGCTAGCCGGAACCCCATTATTTGTGGTCAATGAACCGCAATGACCTGAACGCGAGCCCGACCAACATTGGGCTCGCGTTTTGCCTCACCAACACCACGGTGAGGTTATCTATGATTCCTTATGCATCTGAGTCAAATACCACTTACAATGACCAGTTACAACCGATATTAAAGGTGTGGCAAGAAAGGCGTACAGCATGACTTCATCGCGGGCGATTAAGCAGTCTAATACTATGCGGAGCATGTCGGCGCGCCTGGCCCGTAGCCTGACAGGCAACCGGGTCAAAGTAAACCCCGTCCTAGAACCCCTGCTGAGTATCCACCGCGAGTTCCACCCCAAAGCTGATGTGGAAACTCTATCCCGCGCGTACGACACTGCCGAGCGTTTGCATGAAGGAGTGTTCCGAAAATCCGGGGATCCGTACATCACCCATCCACTGGCTGTCGCCACCATTGCGGCGGAGATAGGCATGGACACCACCACGCTCATCGCATCGTTGTTGCACGACACGGTGGAGGATACCGAGTACAGCCTGGATGACCTCGCGGGAGATTTTGGGGAAGAAGTCGCCCGCCTCGTCGACGGGGTGACCAAGTTGGATAAGGTGGCGTTGGGTGCCGCCGCAGAGGCGGAAACCATCCGCAAAATGATTGTGGCGATGGCCCACGACCCCCGCGTATTGGTGATCAAAGTCGCCGACCGGCTGCATAATATGCGAACCATGCGGTTCTTGCCGCCGGAAAAACAAGCGAAAAAAGCCCGCCAAACCTTGGAAGTCATAGCCCCGTTGGCGCACCGCCTGGGCATGGCCAGCGTGAAATGGGAGTTGGAAGATCTCTCATTCGCCATTCTGTACCCCAAGAAGTACGACGAAGTGGTGCGGCTCGTGGCAGATCGCGCCCCATCCCGGGACCGCTACCTCCAGGAAATCACCGCCACCCTGCAACAAGGCTTAAAAGAAAACAACATTGAGGCAGAGGTCAAAGGCCGCCCCAAGCACTACTGGTCGATTTACCAAAAAATGATCATGCGGGGCAAAGATTTCGATGAAATTTTCGACCTCGTTGGCATACGCATCCTGGTCGACAGCCTCAATAACTGTTACGCCGCCATTGGGGTGGTGCACTCCCTGTTTGCCGCCATGCCGGGCCGGTTTAAGGACTATATTTCCTCCCCTAAATTTGGTGTGTACCAGTCGCTGCACACAACCGTGATGGGTGATGGCGGTAACCCCCTGGAGGTGCAGGTGCGCACCCATGAGATGCACATGAATGCGGAATACGGCATTGCGGCGCACTGGCGGTATAAAGAAACCAAAGGCAGCCATTCCGGTGAGCAGGCCGAAATTGACCAAATGGCCTGGATGCGGCAGCTGCTGGATTGGCAGAAGGAAGCCGCAGATCCTAATGAATTCCTCGATTCGCTGCGCTACGATCTCACCAGCCAACAGATTTTCGTGTTCACCCCCAAAGGGGATGTGGTGAATTTGCCGGTGGATGCCACGCCGGTGGATTTCGCCTATGCGGTGCACACAGAGGTAGGGCATCGGTGCATTGGTGCCAAGATTAATGGCAAGTTGGTGGCGTTGGAATCCACGCTGAAATCCGGTGACCGGGTGGAGATTTTCACGTCGAAGGATCCGAAGGCGGGGCCGTCGCGGGGCTGGCAGGAGTTTGTTATTTCGCCGCGGGCGAAGGCGAAGATTCGACAGTGGTTTGCGAAGGAGCGCCGGGAGGAGTTTCTGGAGGCCGGGCGGGATGCGTTGGCCGCTGAGGTGCAGCGTGGTGGGTTGCCGATTCACCGGTTGTTTACGGCACAGTCGATGAAGGCGGTGGCCACGGAGCTGCATTATGCCGACGTGGATGCGTTGTATACGGCGATTGGTTCCGGGGGGATTTCGGCGCAGCATGTAGCTAATCGCCTGATGGCGGCGTTTGGGGATGCTGATGATGCTGTGGATACGCTGGTGGCGCGCACGCCGTTTAATGAGTTGGTGAGTGCGAAGTCGCAGGCTTCGGAGAATGGTTCCGGCATTTTGGTGGAGGGAAGCCCGGATGTGATGGCGAAGCTGGCGCGGTGTTGCATGCCGGTGCCGGGGGATTCCATCTTTGGGTTTGTGACCCGGGGTGGGGGTGTGTCGGTGCACCGCACGGACTGCACGAATGCTGAGAAGCTGCGGCAGGAGCCGCAGCGGTTGATCTCGGTGGCGTGGGCGTCGGAAGGTAAGGGGACGGTTTTCCAGGCGACCTTGCAGCTAGAGGCGTTGGATCGCACGGGGTTGCTCATGGAATTGACCCGGGTGATTAATGAGCAGCGGGTGTCGGTGGTTGCCATGAATTCGCATGCGTCAGAGGACCGGGTGGCAACCATTCGGTTTACCTTCACGGTGTCGGATACGAAGCAGTTGGGGTCGTTGATGACGCAGCTGCGCAATACTGAGGGAGTTTTTGATGTGTACCGGGTGACGTCGGGCGGCTAGGTTGCTTTTCGACGCTCCCTGCTGGGGGTATGCATAACCAAACCCCGCTCCCTAAAGAGGGGCCGGGGTTTTGTGATGCGTGGTGGCTTAGCGGCCGAAGTTTGGCATCTTGCCCATGAAGGTGATGACGGAGGTCATCACGGTGATGATGGTGCCGATGATGGCGATCCATTCACCGATCTTCTTGGCGGATAGTTTGCCGTTGTCGTCGCGGGACATGCCCTTGAGTTGACCACTGAAGGAATCGTCCTCTTCAGAGGTGGTGGGGGATGCAGCGGAGGTAGAAGCGCTAGCGCTGGTGCTTTGTGCCATTGCTGGGGTGGCGGCAGTCATAGCGCCAGTGGTGACAGCGGCAGCGGTAGCAACGGAAATAAGAGCTTTACGGGAGAAAAGTTTCATGGAATTAATCCTTCAAGTGTGAAACTAGATAACATTGCATCTAGGAGTGAATCTTCGGCAATTGTAGCGAAGATGATTGACGTAAGCAAGAAAATTCTCAGGTTTGAATTGTGGTACACCTGTTCGCAAATCGAGTATATTCCCTGGTTGGTTATATTACTTGAGCAGCAGATTATTACCCCAATTCGGGTGCCCATAGTGATGGTATGGGCGAAGCGGTATGGCGGGGTGGCCGCCATGCCCGTTATCAATTATTAGAATTTACCAACAAGGCTAAAGACACTTGTTAGGGTCTTGAAAACAGTGTTGATGAGCTCCAACCAGTCTTTAACTTTCTTGGCATTAAGCAGACCCTTGTCATCACGAGAGAGGGCGGTCAAACCAGAGAGGAGACCGTCACCGGAGCCTTCGTTATCCTTGGTTGCATCAGCGGTGCCGGTTTCGGTGGCGCCGTCCTTCTGGTCGCTGTCGCTAGAGAGGGAGGAACTGCCGTTACCGTCGTTGGATAGAGAGGCAACGCTGCTCTTGTCGTCTTGTGCTGGAGTGGTGGTCTCCTGCGCCATCGCGGGGGTTGCCGAAATCAAGATTGCGGTTGCGGTGGCAGCGGCAACCGACGTGCGGAAGAAACGCTTCATAAAATGCCTACTTTCCAAAGTGAATAATTCATTGTCAAAACCATATGATCATTGTTGATATGTGGTTTAAGAACTATAACGGTGCGAATCCGCCATGCCGATTGTTATCGAATTGATGCATGAAAGATCGCTACCAACAAGATATGCCCTTCAGTCACGAGTAGCAAGAAAGAAAGAGCAGTGAGAAAAACTCAATACATGAAGAAATTGTTATGTTTAGTCAGCTGCTGTCGTGATTTCTACCGGCGGGAGAAAATTTGTGGCCCTGACGTGTACAAAGCCAACCGGCAGTAGCAGTGTTGCAACTGATTTTAGGAACAATAATTTCATCTGTGATCTATATTGCAACGGGGGTATCCGGGGGCGAAAAACCGGGGGACGGCACTACCGGTCAATTAAGAAAAAACCGACACCCACGTAAGAATTACCCACAAAAAACCTAAAGCACCACTTACTCGTAGGGGTAGTGGTGCTGCGGGGACGTCGGAGGGTTAGCTCTCTACCGTTGCCTTCTCAATCTTTACCTCCTGAGCAGGTTTGCCATCACCAGCACCTTGCTCCACCCCGGCCTTGGCGATCTTATCCAAAACTTGCAAGCCACTGTCCGAAATCTTGCCGAAGTATGTGTACGACGGTGCCAATGGTGAATCACCCCAGTTCAGGAAGAACTGCGACCCATTGGTACCCCGACCTGAATTCGCCATAGCAATGGTGCCACGCTCGTAGTTCACCGGATCGGTGCTGCCATTAGCCTCATCAACCGGATACTCATCAGCGAACTTAAAGCCAGGGCCGCCCGAACCTTTACCAGTGGGGTCACCACACTGCAGCACCTTAATACCCTCAGTGACCAACCGGTGGCACACCGTATCGTTGTAATAACCAGCCTCAGCCAAATGCGTAATCGCATTCACCGTGCACGGCGATACCGACCGATCCAGCTCCATATCAATATCGCCCTGATTAGTGGTCAGCTTGACCTTGACGGTGCCCTTCGTCGACACATTATCCGTGGTAGGAAGTGACACTTCCTTCGCGGCCTGCTCGCCACTCTCGTCATACTTACATGTCACGGTGTCAGCTAATGCCTTGGCGCGCTTCAAGGTCAACGGCTTTGCCGTAGGGGTAGCCGTAGTGCTCGCAGCGGCAGCCTGGCTCGCCGCATCGCTGTTGGCAGCCTGGTTCTCCGTATCAGTATTGCCAGTGTATTTGGTAGCAATGATTATGCCGCCGACGATGACCAGGATTGCGACCGCAGCAGCAGTCACCACACCAAGCGGCTTCATCTTCTCTGCCCGGTCCCGGGATTTAATTTCCTTATCCAGGCTCTGCATCGCAGCCTTGCGGCGCCCACTATTATCGCTCACCCTAAAACTGTCCTTACACGATAGAAGAAGTACAAAACATCAGTGACGCTCCAGACATCAGCCCAAGACCATTCACTGCACGCGCCCATTGTATCCCGCAGCCTCCCATGCTAAAAACACACAAACCGCACTGGGCTCATTAACCTTAACCTAAGCAAAAAACCAAACGCAATGGCCCACGCACCAATCACCACAATAAATATTGACTATGCAGCCATAGGAATCCACCAACCAACCAGCGCCCAACCGGCCTCAGTGGCAACCAAACCCGAAACCTTTTAAGGTGGTCATATGGCTACAGTTACATTTCAAGGTGAACCTGTTCACACCGCCGGCGAATTACCCGCCATCGGATCCACGCTGCCCACATTCACCATCGTTGGCACCGACCTCGCCGATATCACAAACGACGTGATCGCTGGCAAGCGCGCCATCCTCAACATTTTCCCCTCCGTCGACACCGGCGTCTGCGCCACCTCCGTGCGCCGCTTCAACGAAGAAGCCTCCCGACTCGACAACACCACCGTCGTGTGCGTATCCCACGACCTACCATTCGCCCTTGGCCGCTTCTGCGGCGCCGAAGGCATCAACAACGTCACCGTGGGCTCCGCCTTCCGCTCTGACTTCGGCCAAGACTTCGGCCTGACCCTAGCCGACTCACCACTAGCTGGCCTGCTGGCCCGCGCAATCGTCGTCGTTGACGAAACCGGCAAAGTCATCTACACCCAACTAGTTGACGAAATCGGCCACGAACCCAACTACGAAGCAGCAATCGCCGCCCTAAGCTCCTAAGCTAACGCCGGTTTTTTAGTCTGCCCATAAAAGCCCCAGCTGGAAGCTCCTAGCTGGGGCTTTTTGCCGCACTGGTTCCAGCCCACACCACCCCAGGTGTTAGGCTAATCCGCATGGAAATTTTTGGTTTTGCCACCGGCCCCTATAAAACCAACTGTTATGTTCTCCTCCAGGACCAGAAAGCCACCATCATTGACCCAGGCATGCACGCCGCCGAACAACTGATCGAATACTTCACCGAACACAGCATCGAACCAGAACAAATCCTGCTCACCCACGGCCACATCGACCACACCCGCGACGCCGGCATCCTTGCAGCCCACTACCGCATACCCGTATACATCCACGAAGCCGACGCCTTCATGCTCACCGACGGCTCCGGCGTCTCCCCAGAATCCCTCCTGCTGTTCGACACCAAAAACATGACCCCCATCACGGATCTGCGTTTCTACCAGCACGAGGACACCGTCACCGCAGGCGAAACAGAGCTACGCATCAAACACGCGCCGGGGCATTCGCCAGGTTGCGTCATGCTGGTGGGTGATAGCTTCGTATTCTCGGGGGATGTGCTGTTTAAAGGCAGCATTGGCCGCACCGATCTGGTCAATTCTTCCCCGGAAGACATGGAAGCCAGCCTGCAAAAACAAGTCATGAGCCTGTCTGACGATTTGCAGGTTCTGCCCGGGCACGGCCCAGTGAGCACTGTGCGCGCAGAGAAACGCAGCAACCCATTCCTCGTGCAGTTCGCTTGATGGGTATTCAAGCCGAGGGTTTGATGCGTATTCAAGTTGGGGCTTGATGGGGAGGCCGGCGGGGGTTTGGGCTAAAGTAGTCAGGTGTGACGAATAAGAAGCTCAATAAGATTTCCGCCCCCAAAGGGGTGCCCGATTATGTTCCGCCAACATCCGCACAGTTCATCGCCGTGCGCGACATGTTTGCGCATCAGGCACGACTGGCCGGATACGAGCACATTGAGCTTCCCATCTTCGAAGACACCAATCTCTTTGCCCGCGGCGTGGGCGAATCCACCGACATTGTCAGCAAGGAAATGTACACCTTCGCCGACCGCGGCGGCCGCACAGTCACCTTGCGGCCCGAAGGCACCGCCGGCGTCATCCGCGCCGCTATCGAACACAATCTCGACCGGGGCCAACTGCCGGTGAAACTCAGCTACTACGGCCCGTTTTTCCGCTACGAACGCCCCCAAGCTGGCCGCTACCGGCAACTGCAACAAGTAGGCGTTGAGGCCATCGGCGTGGACGACCCCGCTCTAGACGCAGAAGTGGTAGCGCTGGCTAACCGCTGCTTCAGCAGCATCGGGCTGCGCGACTACCGGCTGGAAATCACCAGCTTAGGCGACCACACCTGCCGGCCCGCCTACCGGGAAAAACTCCAAGAATTCCTCTTCAAGCTCCCCCTGGATGCCGAAACCCGGCACCGCGCCGAAATCAACCCGCTGCGTGTGCTGGACGATAAGCGCCCAGAAGTCCAAGAACTCACCGCAGAGGCCCCCTTAATGCTGGACAACCTCTCCGCTGAAGCCCGCGACCACTTCGAACAAGTAATCGGATACCTGGATGCGTTGGGCGTGAACTACGTCATCAACCCCCGAATGGTGCGCGGCCTCGACTACTACACCAAAACTTGTTTCGAATTCGTCCACGACGGCCTCGGTGCCCAATCCGGCATCGGCGGCGGCGGCCGATACGACGGCCTCATGGCCCAACTCGGCGGGCAAGAACTTTCCGGCATCGGCTTCGGCCTCGGCGTGGACCGAGCCGTACTCGCCCTCGAAGCCGAAGCCACCCAGCTTGTCGACGGCTCCCGGGTCGACGTGTATGGTGTCGCCATGGGGACAACAGCCAAACACCAGCTCACCGAGCTTATCGACGCCTTCCGCGCCGCCGGCATCCGCGCCGACATGAGCTACGGCGACCGCGGCCTGAAAGGCGCAATGAAAGGCGCCGACCGCGCCGGCGCCCGCTTCGCCCTCGTCCTAGGCGACCAGGAAATAGAAACCGGCGTGGTGGCCCTCAAAGACTTGGCCGAGCACACCCAAACCGACGTGGCACTCACCGACGTGGTGTCCACCGTACAAACCCATCTACAAAATATCCGTGGCCAATAGCCCATACTGCGCCACATCGTAGCGATTTGCATCGCGGTGCAATTCCGCACCGCGCGCTACGCCCTCAAACTGAAACCCAGCCTTCTCCGCCACCCGGCGCGACGCCACATTATCCACCCGGGTGTACAGTACAATGCGTTCCACCCCTTCGTTAAACACATGGGTGGTTGCCAGTCGCAGGGCATGCGTCATCAATCCCTTGCCGCGGGCCCACGGGTTGGTGTTGTACCCAACTTGGATGCTGTAGGCGCGCAGGTCGGCCAGCTCAAATTTGAGGTTGCCGGCCATCCGGCCCGGCTCCTGGGTATCCTCAATGGCCCACCGCACTTTGGTGGCTTTGACAAAATCCTCGGCATGCGTGCGGGTGTAGGGGATGGGCACATTGGTGAATTTAATGGTGTCCGGGTCGATGGCGTTGCTGAATATCTCATCAACATCAGCCAGGGACACGTGCCGTAACACCACCCGATCATTCTTGAGTTCTGGGGTGGGGATGGGCCATTCAAACGGGGGCCGGAGCATGGGCGGATGATTCATAAGGTCCTTTATGTGGTGCTTAGTAGGTATTCCCGAAGGTAGGGCAGTGTGAAATCCACCTTGCCGCGCACTGGCACGGCAATCAATTCCCGATTGAGCAACTTAGACCGGGTTTGGGATGCCACGTTGGCTTTCAACCCCATGCGCTCGGCAATCTGGGCGGTGCTGGCTGGTTCCGGCCCGAGTTCCGCCATGTGGTGGAGGAAATCTAATTCGCGTTCGCTCAGATGTGCCAGGGCGGGGCGGTGGACTTGGTTGCCCATGCGGTGAATCACATCATCATGAATCTTAGTGACAGTGTCGATGCTGATGGTGCTGTGATGGTCAATTTCTGCTTGTGCCCATAAGAGCGACCCCACACCTTGAATTAAATACGGGTAGCCCCGCGTCAACGCAGTCGCAGCAGCGAGACTTTCCTCATCAAAATGCTTGCCACTCTCATTCATGGTTTCGTTGAGCGTGCGCGCAACATCCGTATCCGTGACCATGTTCAATTGAATCGTCTCCGCCCGCCGCAAAAACGTCATGCCGGGATGGGTGAGAAGCTCATTAATGCCCTGCACCAGCCCGGCGCCGCTGAACGCAATGTTGAGATCATCACGGCGTAAATCCTGAATGGTGGTGGCGAGTTCCCGCATTTCCTCAATGGGAACAGATTGCACCTCATCAATGGTGATGAGGACGCCATCAACGCTGCGAAGCAGATCCCGCAGCATGGTGTTCAGGGTTGGTTCCGGCTGGGAGATGTGCTCCACAGACATATTGATGCCACCCAGGCCAGCAATGTTGATGCCGGTGAGCCGACGCTTATGCTCCGGTGGGGGATCGAGAACTGCCCGAGGGATGACGGTGTTCATGAGGTGGCGAAGCATGTCCGGCCGAGGATCTGCACGCAACACCACCCAGCCGTACTGGGCTGCGGTGTCTTCGAACTCGTTCAGAAGTACAGTCTTGCCGATGCCCCGCGGCCCGGATACCAGCGAGGCACGGATGGGATTGCCTGGCTCAAACAAACCCAGTTGGAAAGCACGGATCCATTCATCCCGGCCGGCTAAGTAGAGCGGCGACATGCCGAAACTGGGGCGGAATTGGTTACGATTGGGGGAGGGCGGTTGGTTCATAACGTACACAAGCATAGTAGGTTTGCGGCAAGAAGAGCGTAGAAAAACTAGAAAATATTTGATGCTATTTGTGATGCAAGACACTCAGCCACAAAACTCTATTACTGGTGAATCTGAACGCGCCATCCAAGTCGTGAAAGAGATGGCCGAACGCCAGAATTGAGTTTCCCCGTTAGCCGTCGATAAGCAAGCTAACACTCCGTCACAGTCACCGGCAGCCTCAGGGTGATCGCTAACCCACCCATGGCGGTTTCCTTATATTTACTCATCATGTCCTTGCCTGTCGCCGCCATCGTGAGCACCGCCTCATCCAAACTCACGCGGTGAATCCCGGTTTCTAGGCGCGCCAGCCGGGCCGCATTCACCGCCTGCACCGCCGCAATCGCATTCCGCTCAATGCACGGAATCTGCACCAAACCACCCACCGGGTCGCACGTCAACCCCAGATTATGCTCCAACCCAATCTCCGCCGCGTTCTCCACCTGCTCCGGCGTGCCACCCAACACCTGGCACAAGCCCGCTGCCGCCATCGCCGCCGCCGAACCAACCTCCCCCTGACAACCCACCTCAGCGCCAGAAATGCTGGCGTTCTCCTTAATGATCATGCCAATCGCCCCCGCGGTGAGCAGGAAATCCCGCGCCTTCTCCTTGGAAAACGGCGGCCGGAAATTCCGCGCATAATGCATCACCGCCGGAATCACCCCGGCAGCCCCATTCGTCGGTGCCGTCACCACCCGGCCCCCGGCAGCATTCTCCTCATTCACAGCCAAGGCAAAAAGATTCACCCACTCCATCGCCGACAACGCATCACCAGCATCATGGAACTGCGCGTCCGTCAGCCGCTGATACAACCGTGGCGCCCGGCGCGTCACCCCTAAACCACCGGGCAGGGGTCCCACAGTGTCGATTCCGGCCTGCACACACGACTGAATCGTCTCCCACACCAAATCCAGGTGACGAACATAAATATCAGAACTGCCGTGAAATGCGGTTTCGTTAGCAGCCATGATTTCCGGAATGCTAAGGTCATGCGCCCGGCATTGCGCCAGCAGCTCACCACCTGTACGGAACGGGTAGGGGAGTTCCACATTCTGCGCTGCAGCGGCAGCACCAGCGGAATTAACGTTGCGTTCCGCCAATTCCGCCGCCGTGAGCACAAACCCACCACCCACCGAAAAATACCGCTGCCCAAACGTGCCACTGATGCACGTCATGCCGTTGGGGTGTTCCGGCAACGCCATTGGGTCGAAAATAAGTTCGTACTCAATGTTGCCGATGCGTCCCACCGGGGGAATCACCGCGCCGGGTACCGGGGGATGGGTGGGGCTGACCGTGGCGGGGTCTAATCCCTGCAACCCCAGCAGGACGGCCCGGTCCGTGCCATGGCCTTTACCCGTGGCGGCCAGTGAGCCGTGCAGCGTGATGACCACCGAGTGCGGGTCCGCCCCAGGGGTGCCCGCGTGAACCTCGTCCATGAAATTTTTAGCCGCCCGCATCGGCCCAACAGTATGCGAGGAGGAGGGGCCTATACCCACACTAAAAAGGTCCACAATGCTAATGGTCATAACTGAATGATACAGCAACATGCATCACAATTATGCGGATTTTCAGTTGCACTTTTCGACGAGTAACGCCAACTCCGTGCCCGTAACAATCTGCAAGGGTTTTTGATTCGGCTGACCAGATTTATTAATGATGACCGCCCGCGGGAAATGCCCTCTTCGGGGCGTTGTCATGGCAGAAATCACCGCAGCCGGGGAGGCCTGCCGTCCCACGAATGCGCACCGTGCCGCCGGCGCCACTTTGTCCAGTTCCGCCACGGGCATGTTGAGTTTCAACAACACTTGGTTTTTCTGTGGGGCAGATCGGGTGCGGTTGTTCATCCACGCCACAATGTCACTATCGACGAACAATTTCGTGAATTTCCCTTCGGAATACACCGGATATTTACCATGCGGGGCGGCGATGAGCTCCCCAATGGTGTCAGTGAATGCGTAGACGCGCACACGCCGTTCACCCAGTATCTGCAACGCGGTGACTGGATTGATGAGGCTGTCTCGGATCTTAGTGATCGCTTCCACCGTGGACACGTTGGGTTCAGCAATGGGGTTTCCTTGTTGGTCGTAACGGCCGTGGCTGATGGCGTTGCGCAGGTCACCAAATTCCAGGAGGCTATCGGCTTGGGTGTCGGTGAGGATCTGGTCCTGCTTGGCTTTGCGTACCATGATGCTAAACGATGTGGAGCGCTGCGCCCCCCGTTGGTTGCGGAGGAAATTCTCAATCTCATTGAACGCAGCAAGGAAAGGTACGCCCCGGTGGGTGTGCTGTTTTCCATACTGTCGAGCATATTCATTACCCCAAAGTTGGGCGGGTTTTTGCACTTAAATGCCTGAAACTGCAAAACGTGACAAAATTCAACTCAGGGTGAACAATAGGGACCAATCGCAGCGAATAACCACCATGGTGACACTAAAAAAATGTTTTGACAACAACGAGACCAACAATGGAAAACCCCATGAATGTTCTGACAGTCACTGGGCTAGAAGTTATATCCAAAATAGCGTTTAGTGACTTCGCCGTACCCGCCACCGGGCTCACACTGATCCACACCGGCCGGGAACACGCCGCCACCAGTCTCAGCATGACTCTGGCCGGCCGCATGAAACCCCGCCGCGGCACCATCACCCTCACCACCAGCAACAACCAGGCATACACCAGTACCCGTCACCGCTTCCAACGCATCGCCCTAGCCGGTGTGACAGAGATCGACAACCTAGAACGCCTCGTCACCGTGCGCACCGTCATCCGGGAACAAGCCGCCTGGCACCAACCATGGTGGAAACCCACACCCCGCAGCATCGACGACATTCCCTACTACACAACCGTCGCAGAACTCTTCGGTTTCACCATGCCCAACACCAAAGCCCGCACCACCTTGGTGGGGGAGTTGGATACCTTAAGCCGCCTCATGCTCCGCATCGTGTTAGCCATCATGTCCCGCCCCACCGCCAGCGTGCTCATCGTTGATGACATCGACCAACTCCGCAGCATGGTACTGCGCAAAAAACTCCTGCTCAAACTGCAAAAATACGCCCAAACCACCCCCGTCATAGCCATGAGCGTTAACCCCGACTACACGCACCTGTGCGACCACAGCATCATTGCAGCCAGCAGCGCCAACCACGTGCAGGCGGTGACGCCCCGATGAGCCTTTTCCACATTGGAACCGAACTCCGCCGCTTCGGCCGCGGCAAACTCCCACCCATTGCCTTAAGCGTCATCATCATGCTGCCGCTGCTCTTCGGCGGGCTCTTCGTCTGGAGCTACTGGGATCCCATCGGCCGGCTCAACCACCTCCCCGTGGCCCTGGTGAATTCCGATAAGGGCGCCAAGATCAACAGCAAACACACGGTAGCCGGCGACCAGATCGTCGACAAGCTCATGGCATCGAAAGCAGTGGATTTCCACGAAGTCACCGCCGACGACGCCAAAGAAGGCATCGCCAACGGCACCTACTACTTCGCCATCGAACTCCCCGCCGACTTCTCCCAATCCGTCGCCAGCGCCAACACCGACACCCCACACCAAGCCACCCTCAACGCCATTTTCAACAACACCAACGGGCTGATCGCCACCACCCTGGGAAACCAAGTGGTCACCCGGGTGCTCGCCACCGTGAACGAAAACCTAGGCGGCCAAATGGTCAACCAACTCCTCGTGGGCTTCGGTACCATCGACCAAGGCCTGCACAAAGCCGGCGACGGCGCCAACCAACTCAAAGACGGCACGAAGAAAGCCCGCGACGGCGCCAACCAGCTCAAAGACGGTAGCAAAAAACTCAACGACAACCTCACCACCGCCAAAGACGGCGCCGCCGAAGTCAACCAAGGCGCCCAAACACTGGCGGACAACCTCGGCACCGCCGACACCGCCGCCACCCAACTCGCCGACGGCCTCACGCAACTGAACGCCGCCACCGACAAACTAGGAGCCGGCGCCGACCAAATCAGCGACGGCGTGAACAAAGTCGTCGGCCCAGCCCAAAACCTCGCCCAAACCCAACAACAACTCCTCACGATCCTGGTCAACCTCGCCACCCAACTCCGAACCGTCAACCTCCCCCAAACCAACCAATTTGCCGAACAAGTCGACGGCATGATCGCCACCCTCAACGCCACCGGCCTAAGCACCACCCCCAACGCCGACGGCACCGACCCACTGAGCCAACTCAACAAACTTGCCGGCGGCGCCCAGGAACTCCAACGCCAACTCAGCGACCCCAACGCCGAATACCGCGGCGGCCTCAACAAAGCCACCGCTGGAGCCAACCAACTCAGCGAAGGCCTACACAAACTCAACGACGGCTCCCAACGCCTCGTCATCGGCACCCAAAAACTCGCCGACGGTACCTCCCAACTCGCCCAAGGCAGCCAACAGCTCACCGTGGGCGCCACCCAACTCGCCGACGGCATCGTCAAGCTTGACGACGGCACTGGCGAACTCGCCCTCAAACTCAACGAAAACGCCCAAAAAATCCCCGAATTCGCCGACGGCGCCTCAAAAAACTTCACCACCCCCGTCGCCCAACAAACCCCCAAAGACACCCTCGGCCTCTTCGGACTCGGCCTAGCCCCCATGTTCATCTCTATCGGGCTCTTCCTCGGCGCCACCATCACCTTCATGCTGCTACGGCCTAAAGAACGCCGCGCCATCGACTCCGGCGCCATCCCCCTCCGGGGCGTCCTCGCCTCCTACCTCCCCGCAGCCCTGGTCGGCATCACCCAAGCCACCATCATGTTCCTCCTCCAACGCTTCGCACTAGGCCTCCACGCCGTCAACGAACTAGGCCTCTGGGCCAGCATGTGCCTCATCGCCGCCACCTTCATCGCTATCACCCAAGGCCTCAACAACATCTTCGGCATCACCGTCGGCCGCGTCCTCTGCATCGCCCTCATGACCCTACAAATCGTCTCCTCCGGCGGCCTCTACCCACCCGAAACCCAACCCGCACCCCTCCGCTGGTTCCACACCTACGACCCCATGACCTACTCCGTCAACCTACTACGCCACATGATCTTCGGCACCGAAGCCCAATTCGACCACCGCGCCGCCCAGGCACTACTCGCACTCCTCATCGTCTTCATCCTCTTCTTCACCGCATCCGTCCTCGCAGCGCGCCGGGATCGACAATGGCGAATGAAAGACTTCCGGCCGGAGGTGTCCCTCTAGCCGGAAGCCGTAGTGGCGAGCGTCGATAAGCGGACAGCAATTAGAGTGGGCAGCTTGACATTTGCCCGCTCTGGTAGCCCGCCAGGAATGCTGCTTGCCGCTGCTCTGACGTGCCATGTGTGAACGTGTCGGGGCGCACCTCACCGCCGGAACGCTGCTGGATGTTATCGTCACCCACCGCCCGGGCTGCATCAATGGCGCCAGCTAGCTGCTCCTGGCTGATCGGTTCCAAAATCGCGTTGTCGCCCTTGTCCGCGTAGTAAGCCCACACCCCGGCGTAGCAGTCGGCCTGCAGCTCGATCTTCACCGCGTTGGATTCTGGGCCGGGCTCATTGTAATTGGACATCCCCAATGTGTTTTGCAGCTTCTGAATGTGGTGCCCGAATTCGTGCGCCACGATGTATTCCTGCGCAAACGGCGTATTCGCCGCCCCGAAATTCTGCAACTGGTCGAAGAACGACACATCAAAATATGCTGTCTGGTCTGTTGGGCAGTAAAACGGGCCGGTGGCGGTGGAAGCAACCCCACACCCTGACTTAGTGGGCTTGTCAAAAATCGTGACGCCGGGTTTTTGATACGTAAGTCCCGCCTGCGCCGGCAGCTGCTCCTGCCACACCCCATCCAGTGAAATTGCGGTGAACTCCACCCGGCAGTCAGCGTATTTATTGGCATCCTTACCAGTCTTACAGTGCGACTGGTTTGTAGTTGTTTGATTTGTACCCGTGTCAGTGCCGAGCACGTCAGTAATTTGGCTGGAATCAATCCCGAAATACCATAAAATGCCAGCCAAAATGAGCGCACCAATACTACTGCCGCCGATGACCATGCCCCGCCCACCGGACGTATTTACACGGTCACCATCTTTAGACACCCCAGATTTAAAAGTCATATCATCTATTTTTCCATGCCTTATACCCAGACGGAAACAACAATGCCTATCAAACCTGCTCAATGTGTTGGTTGGTGGTGCGGCAACAGCCGTGATCGGCCCCAATGAAAACTATTACCGCCGAGGTCTGGTGTGATTAAATGGAAGTTTCAAAGTAGTATCTTTCAAGAATCTGTGAGTTCACTGCTGCTACAACCAGGCGGCAATCACCCATAGTAACCACAACAATTGAAAGATTTTTCATCATCGAAAGGACTTGGTGCTGTGCTGCGCACTCATCTCGCGGGGGAACTCCGCAAGGAAATCGCTGGCCAAACCGTCACCCTCACCGGTTGGGTATCCCGCCGCCGCGACCACGGTGGCGTCATTTTTATTGACCTTCGAGATTCCTCTGGGCTCGCCCAGGTTGTATTCCGCGAGAATGACGTAGCCAATCAAGCCCACCACCTGCGCAGCGAATTCTGCATCAAAGTCACCGGCGTTGTCGAACCCCGACCAGCAGGATCCGAAAACCCCAACCTGGCATCCGGCGAGGTGGAAGTCAACGTCACCGACCTGGAAGTACTCAACGAAGCCGCCGCCCTGCCGTTCCAAATCGACGATTCTGCCAAAGGCGGCGAAGTGGGCGAAGAAACCCGCCTGAAATACCGCTACCTGGACTTGCGGCGCCCCACCCAAGGCGGTGCCCTCCGGCTGCGCTCTGAAGTAAACAAAGCCGCCCGCCGAGTCCTCGACAAACACGACTTCGTCGAAATTGAAACCCCCACCCTGACCCGCTCCACCCCAGAAGGCGCCCGGGATTTCGTGGTGCCCGCCCGGCTCAAGCCCGGCACCTGGTACGCCCTGCCGCAATCACCGCAGCTGTTCAAGCAGCTGCTCATGGTGGCCGGCATGGAACGCTACTACCAGATTGCCCGCTGCTACCGGGATGAAGACTTCCGCGCCGACCGGCAACCCGAGTTTGTGCAGCTCGACATCGAAATGAGCTTCATCGACCAAGAAGACATCATCGCCCTGGTCGAAGAAATCCTGGTGGAACTATGGCAGCTCATCGGCTACACCATCCCCACGCCCATCCCACGCATGACCTACGCCGAAGCCATGCGCGACTACGGTTCCGACAAGCCGGACCTGCGGTTTGACATCAAACTCGTGGAATGCACCGACTTCTTCAAAGACACCCCCTTCCGCGTCTTCCAAAACGAATACGTGGGCGCGGTCGTCATGGAAGGCGGCGCCTCCCAACCCCGCCGGCAACTAGATGCATGGCAAGAATGGGCGAAACAACGCGGCGCCAAAGGCCTGGCCTACATCCTCATCGGGGAAGACGGCACCGCCAGCGGCCCCGTTGCCAAGAACCTCTCCGATGCCGAACGCGACGGCATCGCCGCCCACGTGGGGGCTAAACCCGGCGACTGCATCTTCTTCGCCGCCGGCGAAACCAAAGCATCCCGCGCATTGTTGGGGGCCGCCCGGGGCGAAATCGCCCGCAAACTCGACCTCATTAAAGAAGGGGACTGGGCCTTCACCTGGGTTGTCGATGCCCCCATGTTCGAACCATCCGCCGACGCTAAAGCCTCCGGCGATGTGGCACTCGGCCACTCCGCATGGACCGCCGTGCACCACGCCTTCACCGCCCCCAAAGACGAATGCTTGGACACCTTCGACACCGATCCCGGAGCCGCACTGTCCAACGCCTACGACATCGTGTGTAACGGCAACGAAATCGGTGGCGGCTCCATCCGTATCCACCGCCGCGACATCCAAGAACGCGCCTTCCAGGTCATGGGCATCACGGAAGAAGAAGCCCAGGAAAAATTTGGGTTCCTCTTGGATGCCTTCGCCTTCGGCGCCCCACCACACGGCGGCGTGGCACTCGGCTGGGACCGCATCGTGTCCCTGCTCGGCGGTTTCGACTCCATCCGCGATGTCATTGCCTTCCCGAAGTCCGGTGGCGGCGTGGATCCACTTACCGACGCCCCAGCGCCCATTCCACCGCAGCAACGTAAAGAAACCGGGGTGGATTTTAAGCCTAAGAAGTAGCAACACCAGTACCCCGGTGAGGGTGTGAGCTGCGGATTTGTCGAAAAAATTGTACTATTAAGAATTTTCAATAAGAAATTCTTCGGTTAATCTTAACTAACGGGCCTACTTTGGGAAGAAACCTAAAGTAGGCTCGTTTACTGACACTTCTTAACTTTATATGCGAGTTATTTTTAGTTAATATCCTTCACAATCTTACAAGTCGTAGGTGTATAAGCCTGATGAATGCTAGCCCTAGTCATGAACTAATCCATGACATCGTTGCAACCGGTGAAGCGTTGCTATCACAACGGTTTGGGGGCGCCCAAACCCTCAGTGACGTCAAAGTACTATCCGGCTCCGGCAATGCCGTAGTACTCCGAGCCCGCGTGCTGCCCTCACCATTTCTCCAACAACGATCCGTAGTGCTGAAATACATGCCAGGGGCCGGCCACCTCGGCGAACAAGCAAACCTCATCCGGGAAATCGTCGCCTACCAATTCACTACCAGCATGAATGAGGACATCCGACCCGGCCCCATCCTGCTGGCACACGACGTGGGCAAGAAAATGCTCGTCATCACCGATGCCGGCGACGGCGACACCTTCGCCGAACTCCTCATGAGCTCCAACAAAGCCCACCGGGTGGAGCTGCTTCGACTCCTGGGTCGCGCCATTGGAAAAATGCACGCCGGCACCGCTGACAAAGAACAAGACTTCCGCATTCTGCTGGGCCGGATGCTGTCCAGACACTCCGAAATCCGCAGCTTCAATAAGTATCGGGAGCAAATGCTCACGGCCGCCATCACCGTGGGGGAGCGGCTCGTGGCGTCCGCCGGCATCCCCATTCCCACCGAAGTCCACGATTTTTCCCGCGATGCGGTTCGTAGGCTCACGTCCGGTCAGCACCGGGCATTCACCCCCTTCGACCTCGCCCCGGACAACATCATCGTTTCGGATCGAACTCACTTTCTAGATTACGAGTGGGCGGGTTTCCGGGATGCCGCTTTCGACGTCGCTTGCGTCGTTTCTGGTTTCCCTCAAAACCTATCCACCCGCCCCATCGCCGACGACGAAGCAGACGTCTTCATCGACTCCTGGGTGCAGGAAGTCGGCGGAATCTGGCCCAATGTGAAAAACCGCCAACGCCTCAACGCCCGCATCGTCACCGCCATGATCGGTTGGTGCTTCTCCTCCATGGCGCTCATGCACTTCGGCGCCGACGACGAACGATTCGCACAATTGACCGAAAAAGGCGTGGATTTTAGCGCCTCCAACAACGAACTCATCGTAGAATTGGTAGAGTCAAACATCCCATGGGCAATAGAACTGCTATCCGAGCAGCCTACTGCCCCCAGCGACGACATGCGACTCATCCGCCTCGACCTCTACGAGACCTTCGAAGCCTTGGCACGATTCGCCGCTCGCGGCAGTGATGAACGCTTCCCCGCAGTCGCACAATTCGCCCAAAACGTAGTAAAACGACTGAACACATAGGAACCCCCTATGACGGATGACACAGAAGGCATGCTTTTCAATGCCCAACCAACCCCCACCACCGACTACTTCAAAGTATCCCATTCCGCGCCCCTAGCAGCACGCATGCGGCCCCGCACCCTAGAAGAAGTCGCCGGGCAACAACACCTGCTGGCCGCAGGCAAACCACTCCGCCGCCTCATCGAAGGTTCCGGCGAAGCCAGCGTCATCCTGTACGGCCCGCCCGGCACCGGCAAAACCACCATTGCGTCACTCATCTCCCAAGCCACCGCCCGCAAATTCGTTGGCCTCTCCGCCCTGAACTCCGGGGTGAAAGAAGTCCGGGCGGTCATCGACCAGGCGCGCCGGGATCTCATTCATGGCACGCGCACGGTGTTGTTCATTGATGAGGTGCATCGGTTTTCTAAAACGCAGCAGGATGCGTTGTTAGCGGCGGTGGAAAACCGAGTGGTGCTGTTGGTTGCAGCAACGACGGAGAACCCTAGTTTTTCGGTGGTGGCACCGTTATTGTCCCGGTCGCTTATTTTGGAGTTGCAGTCGCTTGATGATGATGCCATCGCCACAGTTTTGCAGCGGGCGTTGACGGATGATCGGGGTTTGGGTGGGCGCATTACCATGGATCAAGCGGCAACGGCTCAGCTGGTGGCTTTGGCTGGTGGTGATGCCCGGCGCAGTCTCACGTATTTGGAGGCTGCTGCTGAGGCTGTGCCGGATGGTGGGGAGCTGACCGTTGATATTGTGGCGGCGAATATTGATCGGGCGGTGGTGCGGTACGACCGGGATGGGGATCAGCATTATGATGTGGCCAGTGCGTTTATTAAATCCATTCGGGGTTCTGATGTGGATGCTGCCTTGCATTATTTGGCCCGCATGCTGGTGGCTGGGGAGGATCCACGGTTTGTGGCCCGCCGGTTGGTGATCCAAGCTGCGGAGGATATTGGGATGGCGGATCCGCAGGCGTTGACGGTTGCGGTGTCGGCGGCGCAGTCGGTGCAGTTGATTGGGATGCCAGAGGCGCAGATTCCACTGGCTGAGGCTACTATTTACTTGGCGACGGCACCAAAGTCGAATGCCGCATATATGGCCATTGAGCAGGCGATGCGGGATGTACAGGATGGGAAGGCCGGCATGGTGCCGCCGCATTTGCGGGATGGGCATTACGCTGGGGCGAAGAAGCTGGGAAATGCTGTGGGTTATGAGTATCCACATAACCATCCGAATGGGGTGGTATTGCAGCAATATTTGCCGGATACCTTGACTGATGCTGTGTACTATCGTCCTACCTCGCATGGGCAGGAGGGACGGATAGCGGGGGTCGTCGAAAAACTACGAGCATTAGTGCGGGGCAAAGTGCTAAAGTAACCAAATTGTGTGCTTCTAGATGGCTAGAAGCAAAGTTGGACTTTAAGGATACAAACACCGTGCAGACTCACGAAATTAGGGAACGTTTCACCAATCACTTCGTTCAAGCCGGGCATGAGGCTGTGCCCAGTGCGTCGCTGATCTTAGACGACCCCAACCTCTTGTTTGTCAACGCTGGCATGGTGCCGTTTAAACCCTACTTCCTGGGGCAGCAAACCCCACCATTTCCCAACGGTACTGCCACCAGCATTCAGAAATGCGTGCGCACCCTCGACATTGAAGAAGTAGGTGTTACGACCAGGCATAATACGTTCTTCCAAATGGCCGGCAACTTCTCCTTCGGTCAATATTTCAAGGAAGGCGCGATCACGCACGCCTGGGCACTGCTCACCAACTCCGTTGAAGACGGCGGCTATGGTTTCGACCCGGAAAAACTGTGGGTAACCGTGTACCTGGATGACGATGAGGCAGCCAATATTTGGGAAAACATCGTGGGGCTACCGAAAGAACGTATCCAGCGGCTCGGAATGGCCGATAACTTCTGGTCCATGGGCGTGCCGGGGCCCTGCGGTCCGTCCTCAGAAATCTACTACGACCGCGGGCCAGCTTACGGCAAGGAAGGCGGCCCTGTTGCCGACGATTCCCGCTACCTCGAAATCTGGAACCTCGTGTTCATGGAGAAGGAGCGTGGCGAAGGCACCGGCAAAGACGATTTTGAAATCCTCGGCCCCCTGCCCAAGAAGAACATTGATACCGGCATGGGCGTGGAGCGCATCGCCTGCCTGCTGCAAAGCGTGGACAACGTCTACGAAACTGACCTGCTGCGGCCCGTGATTGATGAAGCCCAAAAGCTCACCGGCTCCGTGTACGGGGCTAAGCATGAAGATGATATTCGCTTCCGTGTGATCGCAGACCACTCACGCACCGCCATGATGCTCATCCTGGATGGCGTCACCCCAGGTAACGAAGGTCGTGGTTATATTCTGCGCCGATTGTTGCGTCGCATCATTCGGTCCGCCCGGCTGCTTGGTGCGCAGGGGAAGACCATGGAGAATTTCATGAACACCATCATGGACACCATGACGCCTTCCTACCCAGAGATCGCCGATAACCGGGAACGCATCCAACGGGTGGCCGTGACAGAAGAAGCAGCCTTCCTGAAAACCCTCGAATCCGGCACGGAACTCTTCGAAGAAGCCGCCGAAAAAGTCAAGGCTGCCGGCAAGACCACGCTGGTGGGTGCAGACGCATTCGCCCTGCACGACACGTACGGATTCCCCATTGACTTGACCCTCGAAATGGCCGCTGAGGCTGGCCTCACGGTGGACACCGACGGCTTCGACCAGCTCATGGCGGAGCAACGCGCCCGCGCCAAAGCAGACTCGCAGGCCAAGAAACACGGACATGCAGACCTGTCCATCTACCGGGATTGGGTGGATAACCACCCCACCGAATTCATCGGCTACGACGAACTATCTGCCTCCTCCCAGGTGATCGGCCTGCTCAGCGGCGGCGAAAAAGTCGGGGAAGTGGCCGCTGGCCAAGGCGTGGAAGTCATCTTGGACGCCTCCACCTTCTACGCGGAATCCGGCGGCCAAATTGGCGACCGCGGCACCATCACCCTGGGCGATAGCCTGCTGCGGGTCAACGACGTGCAGAAGATCGGCAAGAAGCTCTGGGTGCACCGCGCCACCGTGGAACAAGGCGGTTTTGCTGTGGGCGATACTGTGCAGGCCACCGTGGACCAAGGTTGGCGGCATGCCGCCCGGCAGGCCCACTCCGCCACCCACCTCATTCACGCTGCCTTGCGGCAGGTGCTGGGCCCCACCGCCGTGCAGGCCGGTTCCATGAACAAGCCCGGCTACCTGCGGTTCGACTTCAACTACACGGAGCAACTCACCCCGCAGCAGCTGGAGCAGATCGAACTGATCACCAACCAGGCGGTGGACTCCGACTGGCAGGTGAACACCATTGAAACCACCCTGGACGAAGCCAAAGCCATGGGCGCCATGGCCCTGTTCGGGGAGAACTACGGCAATGTGGTGCGGGTTGTAGAAATCGGCGGCCCATTCAGCATTGAGCTATGCGGTGGCACGCACGTGGGGCATTCCTCCCAGATCGGACCGGTGGCCATTTTGGGCGAATCCTCCATTGGGTCCGGGGCGCGCCGCATCGAGGCGTATTCCGGCCTGGACTCTTTTAAATACTTGAGCAAGGAACGCGCATTGGTGGCGGGGCTGGCCAGCTCCTTGAAGGCCCCTTCTGATGAGGTGCCGGATCGCATCGCCCAATTGACGGCGAAGCTCAAGGAAGCGGAAAAAACCATTGAGCACATGCACCGGGCAGAACTCCTGGCGCAAGGCAGCCGGTTGATCGCACGGGCGAAAACCGACAACGGCATCGTGATCGCCTCGGCTGTGCTGCCGGCGGGTACGGCAGCGGGGGATCTGCGCACACTAGCCACCGACGCCAAGAATCGGCTGGCTGATGAAGCCGGCGTGGTGATCCTCGCCGTAGAGCCGGGCGCGGACGGCAAACTGCCCTTCGTGGTTGCGGCAACGAAGGAAGCGGTTGCTCGCGGTATCAAAGCAGGGGAGTTGGTGAAGGTCTTGAACCCCTACATTGACGGTCGGGGTGGCGGTAAGCCCGATATGGCTCAAGGTTCCGGCACGCAACCAGAAGGGCTGCCGGCGGGACTCAAAGCAATGAACGACATCATTTCCGCAGTGTAAATTGGCTGTTCTGGCGGCGGTGGTTGTCGAAAAGCGGCGATAACTGGCGAAAAGTAAGGGCGGGTGTTGCCTGCTTGAATGCAGGGGATGCCCGCCTGGTGCGGCTGATATCGACGTAATAAAATTTCTCCGACACGCCTTAACGTTGAATTTAAAGTTTAAAGTTTGTGGGTTAATGTTGAAGAGCCAATAAATCTAAAATACCCCCGAAAACAATAATTTGACTTAATAAACTAATAAAGTACTTAATGAAGGGGTACTCTTAATCCCGGCATCAACAACACGAAAGGCACACAGTGGCAACAATCCAACCAGATAAACCAGGCATCAACGACCCCGGTCGGGGCCGCCGCCTAGGTATCGACGTTGGCACTGTACGCATAGGCGTCGCACTATCAGGCACCGACGCCACCCTCGCCATGCCACTAGAAACAATCAAACGGGAAACCGGCTTCAAAGACCGCGACAAACACGACATAGACCGACTCATCGAACTCATACTCGAAAACAACGTCGTCGAAGTCGTCGTCGGCCTACCCCGAAGCCTAAAAAACCACGGCTCCAAAAGCATCAAACACGCAAAAGAAATCGCCTTCCGAATCAACCGCCGCCTCACCAAACTAGAACAACACATTCCAGTCCGCATGGCCGACGAACGGCTAACAACCGTAGTAGCACATCAGGCACTACGCGCAAGTGGGGTTAGCGAAAAAGCGGGACGAAAAGTCATAGATCAAGCCGCTGCCGTGGAAATCCTGCAATCTTGGCTCGATGGGCGCACCCACTACCTAGAGGGGGTAACACCCGTTTCAGCACCACCAGACCAAGAACAGTAAAATCGTAACGGAAAAGTTATCAAACGCAAGGAGAGCCTCGAAACTTATGCGCAAGGTGAAATACGTCAAGCGACGTCAACGCAGCATAGCAGTCTTGCTTGCTTCCTTGGTACTCCTTGTCGGAGCTGCGGGATACATAGGCTCACATCTGGCTAGTACAACAACACGCGACTACAAAGGAGACGGCAACGGACAAGTAGAACTCATCACCGTCGCCGACGGACAAACCCTGTCCGAACTAGGGCCAATCTTAAAAGAACGCGGCATCATCGCAAACGAATCTGTGTTCCAAACCGCAACCTTCAACAACCCAGCCGCCAGCAACTTCAAACCAGGCGTCTATAAGTTGGAACACGAAATGAGCGTCAAATCAGCACTCGACGCCCTACTCAACCCCGACAACAAAGTCCAGCCGCTCACCATCAACGGTGGCGACACGCTTCTCGACGTCAACGTCGTCGCCGGCGACGTCCGGTTCGGCATCTACTCCAAAATCTCCGAAGTAACCTGCTCTGGAGGCACAGAAAACTGCATCACTGTAGAAGAACTACAAAAAGAAGCCAGCAGCGCCGACCTCCAAACCCTAGGCGTACCATCCTGGGCCATGGAACCCGTCACTCGCCGCGGCAACGACCCCAAACGCTTAGAAGGACTCATCGCGCCGGGTGAATACATTGTGGATCCGCGGATGTCAGCCAAGGACGTGCTGAAAGACTTAATCACGAAGTCCGCCAAAACCTTCGCCGATACCAACATTGAGGCACGCGCTCAAGCCATTGACCTTAGCCCCTATGAGCTGCTTACCGCAGCATCATTGGTGGAGCGGGAAGCACCCGGCGACGCCTTCGACAAAGTGGCGCGGGTGATTTTGAATAGGCTGCACAAACCCATGAAGCTGGAATTTGACTCCACGGTGAACTACGACCTGCCCACGGTGGAAGTGGCGACCACGGATGAGGACCGTAAGCGTCAAACCCCCTGGAATACGTACGCCAAAGAAGGCTTGCCGGAAACCCCGATTGCGGCAGCATCCCTGAAGGCCATTGCGGCAATGGAGAACCCGGCGGAAGGCAATTGGTTGTTCTTCGTAGCTGTGGATAAGACAGGAAAGACGGTCTTTACGGATACATACGATCAGCATCTTGATGCGGTCGAGCAATCACAACGGAATGGTGTTTTGGACTCCAACCGATAAAAACAGCATTATGTATTGTGTATAACACCAGCTAAACAATGGTTTTGGCTGGTGTTTTTGCGTGTTGATAATTTTTGACACCGAGGGGGTAGGGGAGTCGACACACGGGGGTGTAGCGGTGATGCTGTCTTATCATTTGATTCTCAGCTGTGCCCTAGGAAGTCATGGTTGTTGACCAGTGTCTAGAAAGATAATCATTGTGATTATCTTGGCTAAGTGGTGAGTTCTTCTTATAACATATGTATCTCTTGCGAAGAACTTTTCAGTAAAATTGTTTTCCGCAATTTGATAGATAAGGATAATATGTTTAAGTGGTTGCTGGAAATATCGAGCTTAGACCATGTATTATGATATTAGTTTAACCTATTTAAAGCGAATATGATTCCTATGGCAGGTTACCTTTATAAATTAATTTAATAATCTTATTATGAGAGTAGCAGTTTTTACTGCTCCACAATTCAGATGAAACTCGGCTGAAATTTATTTGCTGCACAATCATTGATAAAGTTTGTGCCTACCAGGCGTTTTTTGTCACCCCCAAATGTGAAGCAACCATTGAAAAACACTTTCGTGCATGCGACCATCATCTCGTTGGCCAACCGAATTTTCAATCATAAGGAATCGAATTTGGGAGTCCAAGTTCGATAGGAAGGGCTTTTTCAATGGGGAAAAACTCTCAACGTCGCACTGTACGACGCATCATTGCAGTTGCCGCTAGCTTGGCGCTCGTAACGCAACAAGCACATGTGGCTAGCGCAACGCCCAAGGGCAAAAACCTGTGCCGCGAAAAGAACTCCTACGGCTGCTTGTCATTCAGCGGCTACGGTGAGCGTACTGGCACTTGGGCTGACACCTGGTACCCAGGCAACAAGGGCAACCACAACTGCACCCGCTACGTCGCTTACCGGCTAGCAAAGGGTGGCACGAAAGACTACGGCGTTGCATGGGGGCACGCCTCGCAATGGTTGCACCGTGCACCAGGTGTCAAAGACAAGACGGCAACAGTAGGTGCCGTGGCATATTGGAGTGAACAGTGGACAGCTACCCACTGGGGCCACAGCTGGGGCCATGTCGCTATTGTTGAGAAGGTCAATATCGACGGTTCCATCGAAGTCACCTGGGACAGCCAGAATGATGGCACAGTTGTTCGCCAAATCATCTACCGCGGCGAGGATATGCCCAGCTACTTCATCCACATTGATGATAGTTCGGTTCGGCGCTCAGGCGGTGTGATCATCACGGGCGACAGCTCAACCCGTATTGAGAAGCCACCGTCAGAGCCAAACAAGCCCGGTGAGCCCAGCACTCCGCACACGCCTGGCACCCCGCCAAGCCAGCCAAATACGCCTGGCACACCCGGTACCCCGCCAAGCCAGCCAAATACGCCTGGTACACCGTCGACCCCGGCTACCACGACCCCTGAGCGTCCTGGTACGCCTTCGACTCCGGCTACTACAACGCCGGATCGCCCAGGTACGCCTTCCACTCCGGAAACGACTCCACCA
>JAUMZY010000011.1 GCA_030527885.1 Corynebacterium sp. | reverse complement strand
CGGGCGCGGCGGGTGCGGCGGTCGTCGGCGCGGTCACCCCGGTCGCTGCGGTTGTCGTTGCGGTCATTGCGATCGCCACGGCTATCACGGCTGTCACGGTCGCCCCGACTGTCGCGGTCGAAGCGCTGGTTCCGGTCATTCCGGTCCCCGGAATCAGATACCGCATCGTTGGTGTCATCCGTGCGGACGTCATCGCTGCGATCGTTGCGGCTATCAGCGCGGTTATCCCGGTTGTCGCTGCTTGCTGCAATATCCGTGGCTGCATCTTCTACGTCATCAGCATCCGTGCGGGCATTGCTGCGCCGGTTATCCCGATTGTCATGGTTGTCCAGATTGTCGCTGCGGTTTTCACGTTCCTCCCGGCGCGCCCGGTTGCGGCGTGCCCGGCGTTGTGCGGAACGGGATTCGTAGCGGGATTCCCCATCAGTGTCGTTGGAGTCAGCGTCTGCGGCGTGATCGTCGGCTGCTTGGGCCTCTGTGACGCGCTCGGTGCGTTCCCCGGCGACATGTGTGGCGTGGTCGGTGTCTGGGTGCTCGGTGCGCACTGCCCGGCGGCGCCGGGGTTTCGTTTCGGTTGCCTGCTCTTCAGTTGCTGTTGGTTGTTGATCGTCAGCAGCGTGCTGGGTTTGTGACGTCTTTGTGGCTCGGCGGCGCCGGGGTTTTGGTTCGTCAGCAGCAGGTTCTGTGGTTGCTTCTGGGGTGTCTGCGGTGGTGGTTTTCCTCCGGTTGGTTCGGGTTTGCCGGGTTTTTTGCGGTTGTTTGGTCTCTGCCGCAGCGCTGGCGGTGCCTCCGGAAGCGCTGTTGATGGCGGCGATGAGATCGCCCTTGCGTAGGGCGGAAACACCTTTAAGTCCGAGGTCGGCTGCGAGCTTGCGCAGCTCGGGTAGACGCATTGCTGCGAGGTTTCGCGGTGCGCCGTTATCTGTTGTGGTCACAGATGTCCTTTCATTGGCTTAACCAGCTGATTGATGTGTTTCGTTGTCAAAGGCTGGCAACAGTAAGGAAGGCGTCGTGATGTGCGTCCTTGGTGTGTGCCAGTAACGATGTGGCAAAAGCTGGAAGCTCCCATGTGCATTTTTATTAAGTGGTCGTGTGTAATACACGGCCGTCCGCGGCTTGACCGGGAATGATCCCGTCAAGTGTGTGAACTTCCTGGTGGGGTTTTCTGTTTCTCCCTGGGATCGTGCTGGTTTGCTGGTTAGTGTTGCTTTTAAGCTGATGAGCAAACCAGTTGGGGTAGGCAGAAAACGTTGGTGAACGCGTTGCTATTCTTTGGCCTGACTATGGCCAGTCCTGCGTCACCACAAATCTTCACCACAAAGCTGTGGGCTGTGGCAAAGAGCGGAGTTCAGAACATACATCATATGCGTAGTTAAAAGAATAGCAAGTGATTGCGTTAGGAATGTTCTGGTTAATAGTGTAGCGCACCTTAAACCGCAGGTAAAAAGCAGCTGGTTTTCGTTGGTGGATTTTAAGTATTTTGGTGGGGTTAACGGGCATTTTTTGGGTGGGCGTGGTGTTTTTCGGCAGGTGGGTTTTTATGGCTACTGCCGTTTTGGGGTGGCTTTTACTAGAGTTTGATACATGCTTTCAACGATGCAGGATTTGCCGCTGAATCTCTCCCGGATTCTGACTCATGGGGCCACGGCCTTCGCCCAGTGCAAGGTGACAACTTGGGAGGCAGATGTGTTGCATGAGACGACTTTTGCGGAGATTGCGGCTAGGTCGGCGGCGTTGGCGCATGCGCTGCATGATGAGTTGAGGATCACCGGCGACCAGCGGGTAGCAACTTTTATGTTTAACTGTGCTGAGCATTTAGAAGCGTTATTTGCGGTGGCTTGCAAAGGGGCAGTGTTTAATCCGCTTAATAAACAGTTAATGAATGACCAAATTGCCCATATCATCAATCATGCTGAAGATGAGGTAATTATCAGTGACCAGCGGTTAGCGAAGCAATTGGGCACTATTTTGGATTTTGGTTGCCCGACGGTGAAGGCGGTGGTGTTCATCGGGCGGGCGGATTTTTCGGCGGCGGCGCGGTTCATTCCGGAGCATATTCGTTGCTATTCCTATGAGATGCTTCTCGACGGGAGGTCGACGGTGTATGACTGGCCGGTATTGGAGGAGACGACGGCGGCGGCGTTGTGCTATTCGACGGGCACAACTGGGGCCCCCAAGGGGGTGGCGTATTCGCATCGGTCGATGTATTTGCAGGCGTTGGATTTGCGTACTGCGGATTCGATGTCTATTGAAAATGGGCAGTCGTTTTTGTGTTGTGTGCCGATTTACCATGTGTTGAGTTGGTTTGTGCCCATTGCGGGGTTCATGTCGGGGGCGCCGTTGGTGTTTCCGGGGGCGGATTTGTCCCCGGCGGGGTTGGCGCGGTTGATTGCTACCTGCCATCCGCGGGTGGCGCATGGGGTACCGACCATTTGGATCCAGTTGATGGTGCATTACATGCGGAACCCCCCGGAGCGCATGAGCTTGCAAGAGATTTTCTCTGGTGGTTCGGCGGTGCCGCCGATTCTCATGCAGTTATGGGAGGAGCGCTACGGTGTGGACATTGTGCACGTGTGGGGCATGACGGAAACGTCGGCGGTGGGTACGGTGGCGCGGCTTCCGGCTGGGGTGTCGGGTGAGGCCCGCAAGGCTTATCAGATTAGTCAGGGCCGCTTCCCGGCTTCATTGGAGTACCGGGTGGTTGATGATGGGAAAATTGTGGCCACGTCGGACCGCAATCAGGGTGAGATTCAGGTGCGGGGTAACTGGGTGACGGGTTCGTATTATCAGTCGCCGGCGCAGCAGGCTGGTGGTGTCACTGAGTTGTTCCGTGGTGAGCCGGTGGATGCGGCGGAGGAGCAGTTCACTGTGGATGGTTGGTTGCACACTGGTGATGTGGGTTCGGTGTCTGCTGATGCTTATTTGACAATTCATGACCGGGCGCGGGATGTGATTCGTTCTGGTGGTGAGTGGATTTATTCCTCTTTATTGGAAAATGAAATCATGGCGGCGAAACCCGTCGTGGAATGCGCAGTTATTGGTTACCCTGATAAAAAGTGGGGTGAGCGGCCGCTTGCTGTCACGGTGGTGGCTGATGGCATTCCCCGCGACCGGGATACTGCTGAGCGGTTACGAAACCGGCTGCGTGAGAGTTTCCCCTCGTGGATGTTGCCGGAGTATTGGACTTTTGTGGATTCCATTGATAAAACATCCGTCGGCAAGTTCGACAAAGTTGATCTGCGGAAACACCTGGCTGATGGTGATTTTTCTGTCATTGCGTTGGTGGGTCCGGGTAGTTCGGAATGATGGATGCGGTTGAGCGTCAAAAAGCGAGCAAAAAGCTCTAACCGGAACATGCTTTATACTGTGAATTATCATCTGATTCCCCAGTTTTAATCGTGGTTTTTCATATATGCGTAGCCAACTTCCGTTTCCCACGCTCAGGGTACCCGAAGCCCCGGATGCCTTTTTTGAGCAGACCGCTACCACTGTAGGTGGCACCTGGCACCTGCGGGACACTTTCGGGCGGGTGGCCCGCGACCTGCGCGTGTCCCTCACTGATAGGTGCAACCTAAGGTGTACGTACTGCATGCCGGCGGAGGGGTTGGAGTGGATTCCCCGCGAGGACACTCTTACTGACGATGAAGTGATTCGGCTCATCACCCTCGCCGTCACCACTCTTGGTATTCGGCAGGTCCGTTTCACTGGTGGGGAGCCGCTCCTGCGGCGCAGCCTGGAAGAAATCATCGCGGCGATTTCTGGGCTCACGACGGACACCGGCGCCCCCGTCGCCACGGCGCTCACCACCAACGGTTTGGGGTTGGACAAGCGTGCCACCGGGCTTAAAGCCGCTGGTCTTAACCGGATTAACATTTCCTTGGACACCCTCAACCCCACCCAATACGCGGAGTTGACCCGGCGCGATCGGCACCACGATGTGTTGGCGGGGATTCAGGCTGCGCAGGCTGCTGGTTTGGAGCCGATCAAAATCAATGCTGTCATCATGCCGGGGGTTAATGGGGATACCATCGTGCCGTTGGCTCAGTATTGTTTGGAAAATGGGTTGCAGTTGCGGTTTATTGAGCAGATGCCGCTGGGGCCGAAGGGGAAATGGACGCGGGATGCCATGGTGACGGCGAAAGATATTATTGGAATTCTTGCTTCCGAGTTCAGTATGTCGCCGTCTACTGCGCCGCGGGGTTCGGCGCCGGCGGAGTTGTGGCGGGTGCGGTGGAATGGGCATGATGGCCACATTGGGGTTATTGCTGCGGTGACGCATCCGTTTTGTGGGGATTGTGATCGCACGCGGTTGACGACGGATGGGGCGATTCGGAGTTGTTTGTTTTCGCATGAGGAGACGTCGTTGCGGGATATCATGCGGGCGGGGGCGACTGATGCGGAATTGGCGATGCATTGGGTGCATACCATGTGGCGGAAGAAGGCTGGTCATGGCATTAATGATCCGCGGTTTGTGCAGCCGAGTCGGTTGATGTCCGCCATTGGTGGTTAGAGTTTCATTGGATTTTTTAGCGCAAGGAGCATTGGATGACGCACGATCATCATGGCGTCCCGTTTCGTAGTTTGGCGGAGCATCTGGCTGAGGTGGTAGCGGTAGGTGCCCCGACGCCCAGTGAGGTGGTGCCCACGCAGGCGGCGTTGGGGTTGGTGTTGGCGGCTGATGTTGCGGCGCGGTTGCCGGTGCCGCCGTTCTCTAATTCGGCGATGGATGGGTTTATTACCCACCGGAGTTCCTTGGTGGGGTCGGACCCGTGGGAGTTGCCGGTGAGTGGGGATATTCCGGCTGGTCGGCCGCCTGTTGATGTGGCGGCGGGGACGGCTGTGCGCATCATGACGGGGGCGCCCATTCCGGTAGCAACCGAAGCAACGGCAGAAACAGCGGCGGATTTGGTGGTGATTCCCGTGGAAGACACGGATGTGCCAGCGGGCGCGGTGCCACTGCCGGAACGCATCGTGGTGTCCGCAGTGTCCGACCGGAATCACATCCGCCACCAGGGGGAGAATTGTCAGATTGGGGATGTGGTGGCGCGCGCCGGCACGCTGGTTGATGCGGGTGTGATTGCTTCCCTCTTGTCGACGGGGATTACTGAGGTGCTGGTGCATCGGCGGCCGAAAGTTGCGGTGATTTCCGCCGGGGATGAGTTGGTTACTGACGTGGCCGCCCCGGCGGATTTGCGACCTGGTGCCATTCCGGATTCCAATCGGCCCATGCTCACCAATTTGTTGCATGAGCATGGGGTTTATGATGTTCATGCGGCCTTGGTGCCGGATGATACCGCAGCGTTTCAGGCGGAATTAGCATCCCTGAGCAGGGAATACGATGCGATTGTTACCGCCGGCGGCGTGTCGGCTGGGGCGTTTGATGTGGTGAAAGAGGCGTTTGACTCCCCCACCGATGGGTTGGCGGCTGCCATGTGGTTCGGCCCGGTGCAAATCCAACCGGGGAAGCCGCAGGGGTTGGGTACGGTCAATGGCACGCCGGTGATTTGCTTGCCGGGTAATCCGGTGAGTTCATTCGTGTGTTTTTATCTCTTTGTGTTGCCGTTGGTGCGGGTGCTTGCCGGGGTGGATCCGCAGCAGGCCGTGCAGCATCCACGGTTGCGGTTGCCTGCGCATGATCCCATTAAGGCGCCGCGGGGTCGGGATTTGTTTATTCCGTGTTCGATGAATTGGTCTGCTGGGGATGCGTACCCAGTGATTCCGGGTGGCATGGGGTCGCATTTTGTGGCGTCGTTGGTGGATGCCACCGCGTTGATTCATTTGCCCACGGGTCACGGGGCGGTACAACCCGGTGATATGGTTTCGGTTATTTTACTCAAGGTATAGGTTTATGGAGTTTACTCATCTCACTCACGCTGGCACCGCCTACATGGTGGATGTCACCGATAAGCAGCCCACGGTGCGCACCGCCACCGCCCAGGGGGAGGTTGCCTGCTCCCCGGCGGTGCTGCAGGCGCTCAAAGACGGCACGGTTCCCAAGGGGGATGTGTTGGCGGTGGCCCGGGTGGCGGGCATCGTGGCGGCGAAAAAGGTTCCTGAGCTGCTGCCTTTGGCGCACACCATTGGGGTGCATGGCTGCCAGGTGGATGTGGAGTTGCAGGCTGATCATGTGGCGATTAACGCCACGGTGAAAACTGCGGACCGCACTGGGGTGGAAATGGAGGCCCTGACTGCGGTGACCGTTGCGGCGTTGACCATCGTGGACATGGTGAAAGGCGTAGACCGGTCCGCTGTTATCCGGCACTGCGGCATCACGGCTAAATCCGGGGGCCGGTCTGGGGATTGGTCGCGGGAACTCCCCCGCTGATGGTTGATTACTCCCAGGTCGTAGCCCTCATTTTGGCGGGTGGCCGCAGCACCCGCATGGGTGAGGACAAGGCCCAGGTGCGGGTGCATGGGGAGCGGCTCATTGACCGGCTTGTGCGGCAGCTGCCGGCCGGGGTGATTCCCGTGGTGGTCAGCCCTGTTGATTTAGGTTTGGCATGCGCGGTGGTGTGCGAGGAGCCGCCGTATTCCGGGCCGGTGGCGGGAATTGCCGCAGGCATGGCGTGGATTGCCCGCACTCATCCCACATGCAGTTATGTGGTGGTGTTGGCGGTGGATGCCCCGGATTCGTCGATTCTGGTTTCGAAACTATGCACCACCCTGGCTGCGGCTGATGCGACAGTTGATGCAATAACGGTGCAGGCTGAAGGGTATATCCAGCCGCTGGGGGTGGCATGGCGGCCAGCGGCCCTGCGCCGGGCATTAGAAAAAGTAGGCGATCACGCCAGCACCCCCCTGAAAGGGTTGCTGCGGGTATCCACCGTGGGCACAATCACCACGACTGGCGGCGCAGAGCGCGACTACGACACCCCCGCAGCAATACAGGCGCTACACATGGTGGCGTTCGTACCCCCCAGCAAGACTACGGAGCCCCGTGACCCCGGCTGCAGTAAGAATGATCCCGGCGCGTTGGGAACGAACACCGGCCTGGCAGAAGAGTAGCGCCCCATCGGGCACATCGGTGCGGCCCGCTTCAATCGCCGACAGGGGAATATTCACCGCCCCGGGCAGGGTGCCACGATTGTATTCGGCGGGCTCACGCACGTCGATAAGCACACCAGTGGGGCTATCGCACGTGGGGATGGCTAGTGTGCGGCGCGGTGGGTTGTTGGCAACCTGCTTTTCGACGTCAGGATCTGCCACCAGTGGAATGTATTCCCACCGGCTGGTTAGCCCATCGTAATAAGCGATGGTGCCGATCAGGGGTTTGCCAATGGTGGTGATGAGCTTGAGGGCCTCCATCGCCATGGCGCTCCCCACCACCCCCACGATGGGGCCGAGGACACCGGCTTGGGCGCATGAGGGAACATCACCAGGCAGCGGCGGGATGGGAAAAAGATCCTCATAAATGGGGCCGTGACCAGCGTGGAATACCGATAGTTGGGCACTGAACCCCAGAATGGATGCCCAAATGTGCGGAATGCCCAGGCGGGCACACCGGGCAGAAATGACGTAGCGGGTATCAATGTTGTCGGTGCCGTCGAGAACCATATCAACATTGGCGAAAATGGTTTCGGATTCTTCCCATGTGAGCCGCTTGTGGTGGGTGATAACGAGGATATCAGGGTTGAGGGCAGCGATGGTGTCGCGCGCGGATTCAACTTTGGGGCGGCCAATGCCGGTGGTGGTGTGGATGATTTGGCGGTGCAGGTTGGTGAGTTCCACCTGGTCATCATCAATGATGGTGATGGTTCCGACGCCGGCGGCCGCGAGGTAGAGCAGCGCCGGGGAGCCGAGTCCGCCGGCGCCGACGCAGCACACGTGGGCGTCGGAAAGTTGCTGCTGTTGGGGTGGGCCGAAGCCGGGCAGTTGTAGTTGGCGGAGGTAGCGGTTGGTCATGGCATATCAACCCCTACCCAGTGAGTGTCGCCGCTGGTGAGTTTTTGGTTTTTCCAGATGGGAACGGTGGCTTTGATGGTGTCGGTGAGTTCCGATGCGGCGGCGAAGGCTGGGCCGCGGTGGGCGGCTGCGACAATGACCACGAAGGCGACGTCGCCGACTGCAAGCCGACCTATGCGGTGGGCAGTCCAGAGGCGCACTTCGGGGTGCTTCTGGCTGATGTTTTCGGCTACTTGGCGTATAACACTGTGGGCGGTAGGGTGCGCGCTGTAGATGAGTTCCGCCACCGGGTGGCCCTCGTCGTGGTCGCGCACCACGCCTTCGAACGTGACGGTTGCGCCCATGGCGTCGGTGGTGGTGCGGCGACGAGCTGGGCCGATCAAGTGTTCTAGGCGTTCGTCGGCGATCAGGGCATCAACGACGATTCCGGTTTGGGCTGCGACGTATTCCGGGTCAGTGGACATGGGTGCCCTCCAGCATGCCGACGATGGAACCAATGATGGGATCAAGCGTGGTTATACCGTCGTGGCAACCACCGACGGAACCCGGCAGCGCCATGACGAACGTTTGCGCCACGGTGCCGGCGATGGCGCGGGAGCAAACCGCCAAGGGGGTGGAGCGGAGGCCGATCTGCCAGAAGCGCATGACTATGCCGGGTAATTGGGTGTCGAGGTATTTCTCTAGCTCATCGACGGTGACATCATCAGTACTGAGTCCGGTGCCGCCGGTGGTGAGCACCACCTGGGGTAGATCGTTTCGGTTGTGGAAAAGTTGGGCGAAGTACTGGGGAATGTCAGCGTCGGCGACGATGACGGGGGCGGACACTATGAAGCCGCGGCTTTCCAACCAGGTGACCAGTGTTTTTCCGGATTCATCTTCGTATATGCCGTGGGCGGCGCGAGTGGAGGCCACCACCACCAGGGCCCGGGGGGCGGTGTGTTCTTTGCGCAGCTGGTTGTATATGGCGTTATTGTCGTCGATGGATTCGGTGTCATTGTGATCGACGGGACTGTCGTGTTTACCCATGTTGTGTCTTTCTGGTTGGGGTGTGGCCTTATGAAGTAGTTATACCAGGGGCGCCTAGTGGATATCTGCCCAGGATGTGGGCATAGTGAAAGGTATGGATATCTATTATTTTGCTGCGGCTGAGTCTGCGCGGGGGCGGAGCCGGGAAACAGTGCAGTATTCTGGCTCGTTGGGGCAGTTGTTGCAGATGGTATCGGATTTTCCATCGGTGGGTACGACGGCGGCAGGTATGTCGTTGGCGGAGGTTTTTAGCAAGTGCACGTTTTTGGTTGATGGTAAGCAGGCGGATGCGCAGACTGACGTGACGGGGGCGAAACGCATTGATGTGCTCCCACCATTCGCCGGGGGTTAATAATAACAGCCTTTTAATAGGTTTTCTGTAATTATTTGGGATTATTTAGACAGTCCTTCCCAAATGTTGGGCAGAACTGGGCAAATGACGTCGAGGACATTGGTGACGCCGCCGGTGGAGCTGGGCGCGTTGACGATCAGGACGGCGTTGGCGTCGCGGCCGGTTAGCCCAACGTAGCCGCGAGACAGTCCCGCTAGTTTGGTCGACGCGAGGCCGTGCACCAGAATATGCCGTTCCAGGCCTTCTAATCTGGTGTCGATGAACTGTAATGATGCTTCTGGCGTGCGGTTTTGGGGGGCGACACCGGTGCCGCCGGCGGTAAAAATAACCGTGGCGCCAGCTGCCAAAGCCGCCGATATTGCTTCGCACACGCTATCGAAACCTTCGGAAATGACCGTAGCACTCATGAGTGGCGCGCCAGCTGCCGCCAACCTCTCCCCCACGATGGGGGTAATTTTGTCCGGTTTTTCCCCTTGCTTCACTCGGTCGGAAACCAAAATAAATGCACTACGCATGGTGCCACTCCTGCTATGGATTAGTTATTACTTGATAAACCCGTGTTTATATCCGCAGTTAACTGGCGATATAAACCGAATATTGTGAGGGATAATGCTACAAATTAAGCATGACCTCATGGCCCAAACTGTAGCACGGCAAATTTTTTGTAAAACCCAGATTCCAACGCTTTTACACGGTAAAATCTACATAAAAGATAAAGCGTTAAACGACACATAGCGGCTGCAGTCCCACCTATGAGCCACGATAATTTTTTATTTCTAACTATTGTTCACCAAATAGCCATAACCTATAATCACGTGCAAGGAGCAGGACATGACTTCCCTTGATACCTCTGGGAAAGTTATTCAAGGCTGGGACCCCGAAACCCCCGAAAACTGGGACAAACGGATCGCCTGGACAACCTTGGTCATCACCACTCTCATCCTTTTTCTCGGCTTCGCCACCTGGTACCTAGTATCAGCCATCGCCCCCATGCTCAACCGCATCGGCTTCGACTTCTCCAAAGGCCAGCTCTATTGGATAGCCTCAATCTCCGGGCTATCCGGCGGACTATTCCGCCTCCTCTACATGTTCCTTCCGCCCATCGTCGGCACCCGGAAACTGGTTTCCATCTCTGCCTTCCTCTTCGTCATCCCCATGTTGGGGTGGTTCTTTGTCGTCCAAGACGTCACTACCCCCTTTTGGTGGTTCCTGATGTTGTCCTTCATCGGCGGCATCGGCGGCGGCGTCTTCTCTGGATTCATGCCCTCCACCGGCTACTTCTTTCCCAAACGCATGGCCGGCACCGCCCTGGGCGTCCAAGCCGGCATCGGCAACTTCGGGGTGTCCTTCATCCAACTGGTGGCCCCATTCATCATGGGCATAAGCCTGCTGGGCTTAAGCGGCTTCGCCGCCCAACAAACCACCGAAGGCACAGTGTGGGTGCATTCCGTCGCCGCCGTCCTCATCCCCTGGACCATCGTGTTAGGCATCGTGGCCTGGCTAATGCTCAAAGATGTACCCATCAAAGCCAATTTCAAACAACAAATCGACATCTTCAGCAATAAAAACACCTGGATCCTCACGATCATCTACCTCATGACCTTCGGAGCATTCTCCGGCTTTGCCGCCCAACTCGCCCTGCTGATCAACAACACCTTCGGCCTCGACTCCCCCTTCAACGGCCAATACGATAACCTGCCGCGCGGAGCCGCCTACGCCTTCTTAGGCCCCCTGATCTCTGCATTGGTGCGCGCCGCTTGGGGCCCACTGTGCGACAAATTCGGCGGCGCCATCTGGACCTTCATCTCCGGCGTGGGCATGACCATCTTCACCGCCATTGCCACACTATTCCTCAACCCCTCCGACCCCAGTGAATTCACATGGTTCTTGGGCGCCATGCTCATCATGTTCTTCTTCACTGGCATTGGCAATGCCGGCACCTTCAAACAGATGCCCATGATCCTGCCCCGTCGACAAGCAGGCGGCGTCATCGGCTGGACCAGCGCCGTAGCAGCCTTCGGCCCATTCATCGTCGGCGTGCTGCTGTCCGCCATGGCCCCCACCGTCTTCTTCTGGGGCTGCGTGGTCTTCTTCGCCTGCGCAACCACCCTGACCTGGTTTTATTACGCCCGACCCGGCGCCCCCTTCCCCGGGTGATGGCTCCAGCCCATTCAGCCATCACCTCCCAACAACGTAGAAAGGCTTCCGTAACGTGACCACTACTGACTCACCACGCACGGACAATCCGGCCGCACATTCGGACCACATCAACCCGCTCTTTCGGCTCGGCAGCTTCGTCCGGCAGGGGCAAACCGGCAAGGAAGGCCAGCAGATTTTCCTGCAGGGCGGCCGCCAAGCCGACGTGTTTTACCGGGATCGATGGGCCTTTGACAAGGTCGTTCGTTCCACCCACGGGGTGAATTGCACCGGTTCGTGTTCGTGGAAGGTGTACGTCAAAGATGGCGTTATCACGTGGGAATCCCAGGCGGTGGACTACCCGACAACCGGCCCCGACATGCCGGAATACGAACCCCGCGGTTGTCCCCGTGGTGCTTCATTCTCGTGGTACACCTACTCCCCCACGCGGATTCGCTACCCTTACGCCCGGGGGGTGCTCGTGGATATGTTCCGGGAAGCCAAAGAACGCCTCGGGGATCCAGTACTAGCCTGGCGTGAGATCGTCGAAACCCCAGAGAAGCGACACGCTTATGTGTCGCAGCGGGGCAAGGGTGGTTTGATTCGGATTCCTTACGAAGAGGCCATTGAAATGGCGGCCGCCGCCCACGTGTATACGCTGCGCCAATACGGGCCGGACCGCATCGCTGGTTTCACCGTGATCCCCGCCATGTCGCAGGTTTCCTACGGTGCGGGGACTCGGTTCCTCCAGCTCATCGGCGGCGTCGCATTGTCCTTCTATGACTGGTACGCCGACCTGCCCCCATCATCGCCGCAAACCTTCGGCGACCAAACCGATGTGCCAGAATCTGGCGACTGGTTTAATTCCTCCTACCTGGTTATGTGGGGATCCAACATTCCGGTGACCCGCACCCCGGATGCCCACTTCATGGCGGAAACCCGCTACAACGGCACGAAAGTGGTGGTGGTGTCCCCGGACTTCGCCGATAACACGAAGTTCGCTGATGAATGGTGCCGGCTGGCGCCGGGTTCTGATGGTGCGTTGGCCATGGCCATGGGGCACGTTATTCTGAAGAAATTCCATGTGGGCTGCGCCGAACCATACTTCATGGATTACATGAAGCGGTTCACGGATGCGCCGTTCCTCGTCACGTTGGACGATCGGGGCGATGGCACGTACACCCCCGGCAAGTTTCTCACTGCCGCGAACACCACCGACCCCACGCTTAAAGCCAGTGATAATGCTACGCACCGACTGTTGGTGATGCAGGCGGATGGCACGGTGGTGGATCCGGGTGGCACGCTCGCAGACCGGTATGGTGATGCGGGTAAGGGGAAATGGAATCTCAACCTGGATGATGTGGATCCTGTCATGTCCGTGGCGGAGGCTGGCTCCCAAGAATCCGTAGAACTGTTACTGCCCCGTTTTGATTTGCCCGGTAATGTGCATGACAAGACCGGCTCGGTGGGGGCGGGCATTGTGCACCGTGGCGTGCCGGTGATGTATTACGACGGGCATATTGTCACCACGGTGTTTGATGTGATGTTGGCGCACTATGGTGTGAACCGGGAGGAGCTGAACCTCCCTGGTAGTTGGCCAAATGATTTCTACGATCCGGATGAGGTGGGTACCCCGGCGTGGCAGGAGGAGCTCACGGGTGTGCCGGCGGTGCAGGCCATCCGCATCGCCACGGAGTTTGCCCAAAATGCCGTGGATTCGAAAGGGCGTTCGCAGATCATCATGGGTGCGGGCGTGAATCACTACTTCCACGCGGATTCCACTTATCGCACGTTCTTGGCGCTGACCAGCATGTGCGGCACGCAGGGCGTCAACGGTGGCGGCTGGGCTCACTACGTGGGGCAGGAGAAGCTGCGGGCCATGAACGGCTGGGCGCAATATGCGTTCGCCACTGACTGGAGTCGCCCGCCCCGGCAGATGATTTCCACCGGCTTCTATTACCTCACCACCGACCAGTGGCGATATGACAATTCCAAGGCGGCCCGCATGGCCAGCCCCCTGGCCAGCCGCGGCACCGTGGGCAATAAGACCACCGCGGATACGCTGGTGGAAGCCATGAAACGCGGGTGGATGCCCAGCTTCCCCCAATTCGACCGCAACCCCCTGATGATCACCCAGGAGGCGAAGGAACGCGGCCTGCCCGTGCAGGAATACATCGTGAACGAGCTCACTGATGGCCGGTTGCACTTTGCGTGCGAGGATCCCGACAATCCGGTGAATTTCCCCCGCATCCTGCTCAATTGGCGCACCAACCTCATGGGTTCGTCGGCGAAGGGCACGGAGTTTTTCCTGCGGCACATGCTGGGTGTGGATTCCGATGCCACCGCCGAGGAAACCAAGCCGGGGGAACGTCCCGAAAGCATCACGTGGCGGGACAAGGCTCCGGAAGGCAAGTTGGATCTGATGATGACCACGGACTTCCGAAACACTTCCACCACGTTGAATTCGGATATTGTGCTGCCGGCGGCCACCTGGTACGAGAAGCACGACATGTCTTCCACCGACATGCACCCCTACCTGCATTCTTTCAACGCGGCGATTGATCCGCCGTGGGAGGCCCGCACGGACTTTGAGGTGTTCCGGGATCTCTCCGCAGTGCTGTCCCGCATGGCGGAAACCTGGTTGGGAACACAAACCGACGTGGTGGCTGCCCCCTTGGGCCACGACTCCCCCGACGAGTTGAACATGCCCAACGGCATCGTGCCCAACTTGGAGGAAACCGGCCTGATTCCAGGCAAAACCATGGCGAAGCTCATCCCGGTGGAGCGGGATTACACCAAAGTGTTTGAGAAGTGGCTGCATTTAGGTCCGCTCTCCGCCAAATTGGGCACCGGGGTGCATGGCACACCGTTTAACGTCGAAAAGCAAGTGGAAGAGCTGCGCCTCATCAACGGCGAGTCCATGACGAAATCCGCCGGCATGCGCCCGAATCTTGATACCGCCACCAAGGCCATCGACATGATTTTGCACATGTCGGGGGTTTCGAACGGGGAGGTTGCCACCAACGGTTTTGCTAACCAGGTGGCGCGCACCGGCAACGAAAAGCTCATGGAGCTTGTCGACGACATCAAGGGCGTGCGCATCAACTGGGACACCATCAAGGAACGCCCCGCCGAAGCCATCACATCACCGGAATGGACGGGCATCAAGAAGGGCGGACGCCGTTATACTGCGTTTTCGCTCAATATTGAATACAACCGGCCGTTCAATACCTTGTCCGGGCGGATGCATTATTACCTGGACCACGACTGGTTCATGGATTATGGCGAATCGCTGCCGGTGTTCCGCCCGCCGCTTGACCATTTCCACGTCAATGGGGAGCACGGCCCGGGCCTCACATTAACAGGCGCCGACGGTAACCCGGAAGTCACCGTGCGGTATTTGACCACGCACAATAAATGGTCCATTCATTCACAATATTACGACAACCTGCACATGTTGTCCATTTCGCGCGGCGGGCAGGTGATCTGGATGTCCGACAAAGACGCCACCAAGATTGGGGTGCAGGACAACGAGTGGATTGAGGCTTATAACCGCAACGGCATTGTGTCCGCCCGCGCCATCGTGTCCCACCGCATTCCTGAGGGCACGGTGTTTATGAATCACGCGCAGGAGCGCACCGCCGGTACGCCGTTGAATGAGTTCACGGGGCGTCGGGGTGGTATTCACAATTCTTTGACTCGCATCATGATTAAGCCCGTTCACGTTGCTGGTGGTTATGGGCATCTTACGTACGGTTTCAATTACATTGGCCCGACCGGAAATAACCGGGATGAGGTCACCCGCATTCGGCGTCGTTCCCAGGAGGTTCAGTACTAATGAAAGTCATGGCTCAAATCGCAATGATTATGAACCTCGATAAGTGCATTGGGTGTCATACGTGTTCGGTGACCTGTAAGCAGGCCTGGACCAACCGCGAAGGCACTGAATACATTTGGTTCAACAACGTGGAAACCCGCCCTGGAGTGGGCTATCCCTACGGGTGGGAGAACCAAGAGAAGTGGGAAGGCGGCTGGAAGCTCACCAAGTCGGGCAAGCTGATTCCGCGTTCCGGCGGCCGGTTGAAGAAACTCGCCACCATTTTCCACAACCCCAAGTTGCCCACCATTGAGGATTATTACGAACCGTGGACCTATGAGTACGAGAAGCTGCTGTCGGCCCCGGCGGGGCAGAAAACCCAGCCCACGGCCCGCCCGGTCTCCCAACTGAGCGGCAAGCCGATTGACACGGTCTCGTGGTCCTCCAACTGGGACGACAACCTGGGTGGTTCCGGCACCACCATGGATGACGACCCTGTGCTCAAAACCATGAACATGGAAGTCAAGAAGGAAATCGAAGATGCCTTCATGTTCTACCTGCCCCGAATTTGCGAGCACTGCCTGAACCCCACCTGCGTGTCCTCCTGCCCGTCGGGCGCAATGTACAAGCGGGCCGAAGACGGCATCGTGCTGGTGGATCAAGATCGGTGCCGCGGCTGGCGCATGTGCGTGTCCGGCTGCCCGTATAAGAAGGTGTACTTCAACCACAAAACTGGCAAAGCCGAAAAGTGCACGTTGTGCTACCCGCGCCTGGAAGTCGGCCAGCCAACGGTGTGTTCCGAAACGTGCGTGGGCCGGTTGCGGTACCTGGGTGTGGTGCTTTACGACGCCGACAAGGTCGCCAGCGCCGCCGCCACCCGGGATGAGAAAGACCTGTTCCAGGCGCAAAAAGACCTAATCCTCAACCCGCACGATCCCCGCGTGGTGGAGGCCGCCATTGCAGAGAACATCCCTCACTCGTGGATTGATGCGGCCCAGAATTCCCCCATCTGGGATTTGATCTTCAAATACGAAGTGGCCGTGCCGCTACACCCCGAGTTCCGCACCCTGCCCATGGTGTGGTACATCCCGCCGCTCTCCCCGGTGGTGGAGGCTGTGACCAGCACCGGCAACGACGGCGAAGACCATAAGATTCTCCTATCGGCGATTTCTAACATGCGCATCCCACTGGGCTACCTGGCTGGTTTGTTCACCGCCGGCGACCCCGTGCCGGTGGAAAAGGTGCTGCGCCGCCTGGCGGCCATGCGCTCCTACATGCGGGACATCAACTTGGGCAATCAACCACAAGAAGAAATTGCCCAAGCGGTAGGAATGACCGGGGAAGATATGCGGAGCATGCATCGCCTCTTGGCCATCGCCAAGTACGACGACCGGTATGTGATCCCCACTGCCGCCCCGGAAACACCTCGCGGCATCGCTTCCCTGCCGGAGTTCAATGGCATCAATCCGGCTAACACCGTGTCGCAATTCCACGGGTTGGGCGAGGGCGCGCCGGAGGCCTGCCGGTCCAGCGCCGGCAGCAATGGGAATGCCACCATCAGCTTGGCGTCGTGGACTCCCGGTGAGGTGCCGCATTCCATGTTCCCCACGCGGCGGAATTCCCAGGATACAAAGGAAAATACCTAATGAGTAAACCTGGTGATCGTACGCATACTGGGGTAATTCCCGCCCCCACGCACCCCGTCGCCATGACAGAGGCGCAGCGGCGCACGTTATTCATGCTGGCAGCCGTGTTGTTGGATTATCCCGATGAGCATTGGGATTACAAACTTCAGGTGGCGCATGATCACACGCATCTGCTGCCACCCGCCGTCGAAAAGCTGCTGCAACCGTTCTTCGTGTTTGCCTATCAGCAGGGCAAACGCGGCCTGGAGGAACATTACGTGGAGACTTTTGACCAGCGTCGGCGTTGTTCGCTCTTTCTGACGTATTACGCCGTTGGTGATACCCGACAGCGCGGCGCCGCCATTTGGGCGTTTAAGGAGGCGCTGGAGTCCATGAGCTTCACCATGCAGCGGGAGGAGCTGCCGGATCACATGTGCGTGGTGCTGGAGGCCGCCGCCTTGGCGGATGAAAAATCGCACGCCATGGCAACCGGCATGCTTGCAGCTCACCGCGATGGAATTGAAGTGTTGCGCACCGCCTTGGTGCACACACATTCGCCTTATTCGGTGATCGTGGAGGCCGTGTGCACGGCCTTACCACCCATTGATGATGCAACTCGGGATAATTTTTTGGAATTAATCCGCAGCGGCCCACCTGCTGAAGTGGTGGGAATCGAATCCCCGCTCCCCTTCCCCACCTCCCAACCTGGCTACTAAGGATCCCCCATGAATACATTAGAGTCTTTCGTCTGGGTCGCCTACCCGTGGTTTGCCGTCGCCGCTTTCGCCATTGGCATGTTCTGGCGGTGGCGCACCGACCAATTCGGGTGGACCACGCACTCATCACAGATTTATGAATCCACCTTGCTGCGGCTATCCTCCCCACTGTTCCACTACGGCATGTTGTTTGTCATCGTTGGGCACGTCATGGGCTTGGCGTTCCCCAAATCCTTCACCCGCGCCATCGGTTTGACCGATCATGTGTACCACTTGGTGGCCACGATTCCCGGCACCATCGCCGGCGTCATGGCCATCCTGGGGTTAGCGGGATTACTGTACCGGCGGATCATGAACCGGACTGTGTTTTTAAGCACATCCAGGTCCGATAAGGTCATGTACATTTTCCTGTCTGCGGCGATTCTGTCCGGCTTCATCGCCACGGTATCCACCCAAATTTTCGGCGGCCCGCATGGTTACGACTATCGGGAAACCATCTCCCCATGGCTGCGGCAATTATTCATCTTCAACCCACTGCCCGAGTTGATGGCCGATGTTCCATGGCAGTTCAAGCTGCATATCATTTCTGGTTTTACCTTGTTGGCGGTCTGGCCGTTCACTCGCCTGGTGCACGCTTTTTCGGCACCGGTAGGGTATGTCACCCGCCCGTACGTGGTGTACCGGTCGCGGGATCTGCGCACCCAGCCGGCGCGGCAGCACGTGGCGTGGGAGCCGGTGCGCACCAATAAGAAGCAGCCGCACGACGAAGCACGCTGGTCTGGCGCTTGATATGTCTGTAGTATCAGTTCCCACCCGGTGAAGCATATCTCCTGCTCACACAGGGTTTTGGCATCGCATTTCCTACCTCTTGAAGGAGTATCTTATGAAGAAATCTGCTGCATCACTAACCGCAACCCTCGCCTGCACCGCCCTCCTGGCCGGCTGTGCACAATCCAATTCAAACACCAGCAGTTCCAGGACCACCACCGCCGGCAAATCCGCCTCGACTGAAGCCACGAGTGATTTCACCAGCGGCAGCTCCACCGCTGGCGCGGAGGAAGCCCAGAAGATCACTGCCACAACCCTCAATGTGTTTGCGGCAGCGTCCACCCGGGTGCTCAACGATGAGCTGCAGGCTCTACCAGAAGCCGCCGACACCGAACTGGTGTTCAATAATGATGGTTCTCCCTCCTTAGTGCAACAAATCGGCGACGGCGCACCCGCTGACGTTCTCATCACCGCAGATGAAAACAACATGCAGAAGGCCATAGATGCCGGCTCCGTAGAAGCCCCGGAAACCCTAGCCACCAACTCCCTGGTGCTGGTGGTGTCGAAGGACAACCCCCAGAACATCAAGAGCTGGGATGACTTCGTCAAAGCTAAGGATTCCGCCACCGTGGTCACCTGCGACACCAAGGTGCCATGCGGCAGCGTGGCCGATAGCGTGCTCAAAGAAAACCGGGTGGAAGTCACACCCGCCTCCCTCGAAAGCTCCGTGTCGAAGGTGCTGGCCAAAGTCAGTTCTGGCGAAGCAGATGCTGGTTTCGTATACACCACCGATGCGAAGGCGGCGAGCGATTCCGTGACCGCCATCGAAATTCCTAACGCCCAGAAGCACCGCAACAAGGTAATGGCTGCGGTGGTGAAGTCCTCCGAGAATCAGGAAGGCGCCAAGCAGTTCATCGCATTGCTGAAGTCTGCCAAGGCGGCTGACATTTGGAAGAACCACGACTTTGAGCCAGCCAACTAATGGGTTCCCACCCGACCAGCCGCCGTTAGCACGCCCGGTGCATATACCGGGGGTGCTGATGGTGCTGGCCGCACTGGGGTGTGCCTTCCTCCTGTTTCCACTGGCGGCGTTAGCAACCCGCGTATCGTGGGGCACCCTGGGCGCAACCCTCAGCGACCCCACCGTGCAGGTGCTGCTGGATGTCACGCTGCATTCCGCCCTGTACGCCACCATTATCACGGTGCTCTTGGGCGTGCCCATGGCCATCATGTTGCAACGGTTGCGCCGGGGAGCACAGCTCGCGCGGGTGCTGATCCTCCTGCCGCTGGCAATGCCGCCGGTGGTGGCAGGTTTGGCGCTCACGGCATTGCTGGGTCGGCGGGGCTTATCGGCGCCGCTGCTCAACGCCCTGGATTGGAAATTCGCCTTCGCGTTTTCCGGCGTGGTGGTATCGCACATATTCATCGCATTGCCCTTCGTGGTGATCACCGTTGACGCAGCGTTGCGGCAAATCGACCGGGAGGTTTTCGACTCCGCCGCGGGCGTTGGCCTATCCCCCTGGCAGGTGCTGTGGCGCATCACGCTGCCCACCTTGCGGCCCGCCATCGTGACTGGCACAGGCTTGGCATTCGTGCGGTCCCTGGGGGAATTTGGCACCACATTAACCTTCGCCGGGTCGCTGCCGGGGCGCACTCGCACCATGCCCATTGGGATTTACTTGGCACGGGAAACCAACCCGGTGGATGCCTATAACTTGGCCGCCATTCTCATTCTGTTGGCCTTGTTCGTCCTGCTGCTCACGAGCATTTTTGCTTTTCGACGTACCCCGCTGCCCGTTGCCCGCGTCAGCACCGACCTCGACACCGATGCGTTGCAGAGACTCTGCACCCCGCAGGCGGCAGCCCCCAAGGTGCGCATCAATGACATTGAGTTTCCTGCCGGCCAGGTCACTGCCCTGGTGGGGCCAAACGGTTCCGGCAAAACCACGCTGCTGGGACAAATTGGCGGCCGGCTTGGTGGCGGCCGGGTGCAGGTTGCTGATCGTGACATCAGCAATCTGGCACCCCACCGCCGCGGTATCGTGGTGGTCACCCAAAAACCTGGGCTGCCACCTTTCGCCACCGTCGCCCAAACCATGACCATGGTAACCGGCAGCAAAACCACCACGGCGGAGCTCCTAGCCGCCGCTGGCCTGCAGGATTTAGCGGGAGTTCGGTGCGATGCCCTATCTGGTGGGCAGGCCGCTCAGGTGGCGTTGGTGCGTGGGTTGGCTGCCCGCCCCACCGTATTACTACTTGATGAGCCGCTCGCCGCCGTCGACAACGAGGCCTCCTGGCGGTGGAGAGCTTTACTTCGGGTTGCGGCCCACGGCCGCACCACCGTGCTGGTCAGTCACGACCCGCTGGAGGTGGCGTCGATAAGCACAAGCGTGGCGGTGCTGAAACGCGGCACTGTCATCGCCCACGCCGACACCACCGCCCTCTTCCAAATCCCACCGAACGCCTTTGTGGCCAAATTCACCGGCCGTAATCGCCTCCCCGGTGTGGTGCGCAGTGTGGATCGGGAGATGGTTGTGCTGGAGCTGCCCGCAGCCCAGGGATCGGAGCCCATCACTATCACTGGTGTGAACAATGATGGCGCGTTGGTGCAGATGGGCAACCCCGTGGTGGCGGTAGTGGAACCGCTGGCGCTGACGTTGCAGGTGCCTGGTGATCGTGCTGGTAGTACCGATAGTTCCGGTGTTTCAGCAGTTCCGGCTGTTCCAGCAGTTCCGGTGGAGTCGGCGCGGAATCATTGGCCCGGCCGCATCAGCAGCATTGAGGCGCAATACAATTCCGGCGTGAGCACCAACGTGATGGTGACGGTCGCTGGGGTATCAGTGTTGTGTTTGGTCACAGCGCAATCTGTGCGCGACCTTGGTTTAGAAATTGGTTCGGAAGTGGTGATCTCGGCGAAGGCGCTTAACGTTTTAGTTTTCCAACAACTATAATTTATGGGTAACCAACACGGTTGGATGATGCATTGTAGGTATGACCATGACTATTCCGAAAGTAACCTCTCATCTGTTTGTTGAGGCGTTAAAGCTTAGTGCTAAACAGCGGGAAGTTCTTGATGTCATCGTTGATCATCCGCGAGGTATCACTGCTGCTCGTATCGCGCAATTGATGGGAACAACTGTGAATACGTTGCGGGGTCACCTCGATGAGCTTTTAGCTCAGAATGCTATCAAGGCTGAGGCCCCGCAGGTGGGTAGTCGCGGCCGGCCGGCGTTGGTTTATCACTCTCGGATTCCTGACAACCGAGCCATTGCGTTGGAATACATCACGTTAGTGCGGGTATTTGCCGAATATTTAGCAAAGACTGCCATTGACCCACAGACGGCTGCTTTTGATATTGGCCAGGAGTGGGCGCAGCAAATTTCCACTGACGCTTACGATGTGTCGGAATTAATTATTCGGTTAACGCAGATGGGTTTCGACCCTGCCGCAGTGGAGACTGCTGATCCCCAATGTCCACGAATTGAATTGCGGTCATGTCCGTTTCTACATCCTGATAAGGAAACCCCCGCCACAGTGTGCGATATGCATGTTGGCATGCTTGCTGCACGGCGCAGCACGAATAATATGCGGTTTACTTTGGTTCCGCATCATGGTGACGCATTGTGCCAGGTGCTGGTGTCGCGTCACGACGGTGCTGAATCTGCTGATTCTGGTGCTTAGCTGCTTAGTTGCCAGCTTGGTGGCTGGCTTGCTTGGTGGCTGCTTAGTTGCTGCTTAGTGGTGTGGGGGTGTTGACCCGTTATGTGATTTTAAGGGAATCTCATGTTAGTTGAAGTGCCTCCTATTCATGACACGGCTAAGGGCGCTGGGCGCGTTCTTACCATGTCCTCTATTGCCTTTACCCTAATGTTTGCCGTATGGCTCATGTTTGGGATTTTGGGCGTCCCGATTCAAAAAGAACTGGGGCTAACCGATGAACAGTTATCGTGGGTTTCCGCGGTGGCTGTGCTTAATGGTTCCATGTGGAGATTACCTGCCGGTATTCTCACGGATCGTATTGGTGGTCGGAAAATCACCATTGCGGTCCTTTTTTGACCACAATTCCAGCGTTCCTAGTATCGTTTGCCAACAGTTACGCCATGGTGTTGGCGTTGGCGTTTTTGGTGGGGTTTGCCGGGAATTTGTTCTCTGTGGGCACCGCGTGGAATTCGGCGTGGTTTGGTAAAGACCGTCAGGGACTAGCGTTGGGGGTATTCGGGGCCGGCAATGTGGGGGCGTCGGTGACGAAGTTTATTGGCCCACCGTTGATTGCGGCTACTGCTGGCAGCACGTATGTGTTGGGTATTTCGGGTGGTTGGCGGCTCATTCCGGTCATCTATGCGGTGCTATTGGTCCTCATAGGTGTGTTGACGTGGGTGATTGTACCTAAGGTGGATCGGGCACCTGGTGCGTCAAAGTCGATTACGGAGATGTTGCGGCCGTTGCGACACATTCGGATCTGGCGGTTTTCACTGTATTACGTGGTGGTCTTTGGAGCCTATGTGGCGTTGTCAGCGTAGTTGCCTAAATATTATGTGGATAATTTTGGGGTAAGCCTCACCACCGCTGGGTTGTTGACGGCCACGTTCATCTTTCCGGCGTCCCTGTTGCGGCCGTTGGGCGGATGGATGTCGGACCGGTGGGGTGCCCGGCGGGTCATGTACTTGACTCTGGGGATCATGCTGCTCACGAGTGGGATGCTGACTATGCCCAACGGGCATATCACGGTGGTGCATCCGGATGGGAGCGAGTCGGATCACCTGTTTTATCACATTTCGTTGCCGGTTTTTGTGATCCTGGTGTTTGTTCTGGGCTGTGCGATGGGGTTTGGTAAGGCAGCGGTGTATAAGCATATTCCGGATTATTTCCCGGATAATATGGGGTCCGTTGGGGGTTTGGTGGGCATGTTGGGTGGCTTGGGTGGGTTTATTTTGCCGCCGTTGTTTGCCTACACCAAGGCATGGTCGGGTTTTCCCAGTTCAACGTTCTTTTGTATTTTCGTGTTGGTGGCCATTTCATTCTTGTGGATGCACATCACGGTGTACCGGATGTTGCATACGGCGGCGCCGGAGTTGTCGCGGGAAATTGAAAAGCGGGATGCTTAAGGTTATGGATTAGGTTGGGTGGCGTGGGGCCACCCAACTGGGATTTCCTTACAGGTTTTGCACATCAATAGCTGTGGTTTTTCCAGTTATTGATAATCCTTTAGCTTATTGGCACCGCTTTTATAAATTGTGTATGGTCTGTGAAGTAATCGGACATGACGCTGCCTTTCAGTTCTCATCCCTCGTTCTTGCCCACAGCTGTTAGCCATAGCTCTCAAGGAAAGTGAATCCCAGCCTTATGACTCACTCCCCTCACCCCCGCCCAGTAACTGAGCTCTTTCCTGAGTCATTACATTTGAGCCCCAAGCAGCGTATCGTGCTGGATGCGTTAGATACGTTTCCCAAAGGGGCCCGGGTGAGTGAGATAGCCAAGACGCTGGGCATGCATGTGAATACCGTGCGGGGCCATCTGGAGGAGCTGGTGGGGATGGATGCAGTGTTTGCCGTGTCGGCGCCGACAACCGGCCGGGGCCGCCCTCAACTCATTTATAAGTTACGTATACCTAGTAATAAAACTATAGCTAATGAGTATTTGACGTTGATCAACATCATGTCGAAGCACTTGGGCAATAGCGCCGACGACCAAGCGCGGCAGCTAGCGCAACAGATCGGGCGGGAGGCTGGGGCGCAGCTTATCGACGAGGGGTTCAGCTCTGCCAACATTCAGGAGGCAGTAGACACCCTTTGTAGCCACCTTAGGGATATGGGCTTCGACCCGGAAGTCATCGTGGATTCCACCAATAACCGACATGTGGATGTGTGCATGCACTCCTGCCCATTCGTGGGCCCGCAGGGGGAATTGGTGGATTTTTTCTGCGACGTGCATCAGGGCATGCTGCAGCACCACAAAGATCAATCACCGCTGAATATCAACCTACAGCCCTTGATGGCTGACGGAAAATGCATGGTGTCCATCTCTGAAGTGACCGACCCGGAGGATCAAAACTAGTTAAAGAAAGTCGGGTCTTGCAGCACCCAGCGGGGTGTTTGTTCCGGCTGAACAAACGTGAGGGTATCGTTACCATCACTGCTCTTCACGGTGTAGGGTGCGCCGGTCTGCATGGAGCAGAAATCAATTTCGCTGCGCTTGTATTCATAAGCTGTGGCGTTTTTCCCGGTCACGACGATGATGAGGTTTTTATCCTCTGCCGGTGCCGGAATCGACTTGCCTGCAAGATCAGAGATCTCCTTGTCCGTCGCACCATGACAGACCAGTCCAAACCGCTCCCCGTCAGTAAAAACGGATTTGAGCGTCAGGCTGGTGCGCTGGGAACGTTGGCTCAAATATTGTTGCAACGGATCACGCCCGCTGAAAGCCCAGATCAATGCTCCCACAGCAAACAGGATAATGACGAACACTGTGAGAACAATTTTTTTGATCATTGGTTGAGAACTACCTTCACTGGTCCTGCGACGTCTAGATGGTGCACCGCCAGGCCGGCAATGCGGGCTTCATTGAGAATGGCTTCGTCAATGGGCGAGGTTGATAATACCATGACGGTGGGGCCGGCGCCGGATAAATATGCTGCATATCCGCGGTTACGCAACCGGTTCACCCACTCGGCGGTGATCGGCAACACGTCGGCGCGGTACGGTTGGTGCAACCGGTCCCGAGTACCCTCCCACAGTAATTCTGGGTGGTGTTGCAGAGCCACCGTCATCACGGCGCAGCGGGACACATTGAACCGCGCATCCAGGTGCGTCACGTCGGAGGGCAGCACCCGCCGCACGGCCTCAGTGGAGGCGTGGAAATCCGGCACCAGGGCGGTGGCCAGGATGTCCGGGTGCACGGGCAGGTTCACGGCTTTGTATTGCGGTTCCGTGCGGCCGTCCACGGGAATTTCTGTCCAGGACACCACGGCGCTGCCCAGCACGGAGGCGGCGGCGTTGTCGGGGTGGCCTTCGAAGGCGGAGGAAAGTTGCACCACTTGGGCATCATCCAGCGGGAAGCCGCAAAGCCCATTGGCGGCGGCAACCCCAGCCACGGCGGCGGCTGCGGAGGAACCCAAACCTCGGGATTGCGGAATCGTGTTGTGGCAGATCACCCGCAGGCCCGGCGCGGTGGCATCGGAGGCTTTGAGGCCGGCGCGGATGGCTTTGACTACGAGGTGGGAGCCGTCGAGTGGGAGTTCGCCTTGGCCTTCGCCGAAGACTTCGACTTCGAGGCCGGCGGGGGTGACTTCGACTTCTACGGTGTCGTAGAGGGCGAGGGCGATGCCGAGGGTGTCGAAGCCGGGGCCGAGGTTGGCGGAGGAGGCGGGGACGGTGACGGTAACTTTGGTGCCGAGTGGGAGTTCGATAGGCATGGTGGTTTATTCTCCCATCATGCGGATGACGGAGTTGACTTTGAGGACGGATTTTGCGGTGGTGAGGTCCGCGACGGTGGCCATGAGGTCGGCTTCTTTGGCTTCGTGGGTCATGACGAGGAGGCGGGCGTCGTGGCCGCTGCCTTCTTCTTGGCGCACGGTGCGGAGGGAGATGCCGTGGGCTGCGAAGATTTGGGTGAGTTCGGCTAGGACTCCTACGATGTCGACGACGGTCATGTCGATGTGGAAGCGGGTGGGTACATCGCCGAAGTCGGCGATGGGTAGGTTGGCGTAGGTGGATTCGCCGGGGGCGCGGCCGCCGAAGACTTTGTTGCGGCCGGCGCCGACAATGTCGCCTAGGACTGCGGAGGCGGTGGGGTTGCCGCCGGCGCCGTTGCCGTAGAACATGAGGCGGCCGGCTGCTTCGGCTTCGACGAAGATGGCGTTGAAGCTCTTGTTGACGCTGGCTAGGGGGTGGTCGCGTGGTACGAGGGCGGGGTGGACGCGGGCGGCGATGGATTCTTTGCCGGTTTCGTCTTTGAGGCGGTCGCAGATCGCGAGGAGTTTGATGGTGTAGCCGGCGGCTTTGGCGGCTTGGATGTCTTGGGCAGTGATTTTGGAGATCCCTTCGCAGTAGACGTCGTCGGCGGTGACGCGGGTGTGGAAGGCGAGGGATGCGAGGATGGCGGCTTTGGATGCGGCGTCGTAGCCTTCGACGTCGGCGGTGGGGTCGGCTTCGGCGTAGCCGAGGCGGGTGGCTTCGGCGAGCATGTCGTCGTAGGAGGCGCCGGTGGAGTCCATGGCGTCGAGGATGAAGTTGGTGGTACCGTTGACGATGCCGGCGACGGATTGGACTTGGTCGCCGGCGAGGGAGCGGCGTAGTGGGCCGACGACGGGGATGGCGGCGGCTACGGCGGCTTCGAAGTAGAGGTCGACGCCGGCTTGGTCGGCGGCTTCGGCGAGTTCGGCGGAGTGTGCTGCGACTAGGGCTTTGTTGGCGGTGATGACGGATTTGCCGCTGCGGAGGGCGGCGAGTACGAGTTCGCGTGGGTAGTCGATGCCGCCGATGACTTCTACTACGAGGTCGACGTCGTCGCGGGAGATGAGGCTGCGGGCGTCGTCGGTGAGGAGGCCGAGTTCGTCGGCGAGGCTGCCGCGGTGTTTTTCTTTATTGGAGACTGCTACGCCCCGGATTTCTAGGGGGCCGCCGGTGCGGTGTGCAAATTCATCGGCGTTTTCCACCATAAGGCGCAGAACTTGGGAGCCTACTGTACCGTAGCCCAAGATGATGATTCCGACGGTGGAACCTGCGCCTTTGCCGGGGTTGAATGTGGTCATGTGGTTGTGCTCCCTACGTGGTTTGGGGTGTGGGTTTTTAGTTAATAGCTTATTAGCTTATCGACGCACGCCTGGGGTTGGTCGATAAGCTAGCTTGTTATACCTCTAGATTAAAGAAGTCTTCGAGGGTTTCGCGTCGCACCATGAGTTCTGCTTTGCCGTTTTTTACGCTGACGATAGCGGGACGCATCATCATGTTGTATCGGCTGCACATGGAATAGCAATAGGCGCCGGTGGCGGCCAACGCAACGTAATCATCGGTGTGAATATCGTCGGGGAGGTTGCGATCGTTGATGAGGATGTCGCCGGCTTCACAGTGGGATCCGACGATCCTGGTGGGGATGGGGGTGCCGTCGGTGTTGCGGTTGACCATACGGATATCGTATTCGGAATCGTATAGGGCGGGTCGGATGTTATCGCTCATGCCGCCGTTGACGCTGATGTAGCGGCGGGTTTTGTTGTCGTCGATGGTGACGTCTTTGACGGTACCCACGGTGTACATGGTGATGGTGCTGGGGCCGGCGATGGCACGCCCCGGTTCTACCATGATGAATGGCATGGTGAGGTTGAGGCGTTCGGCATAGGTGTTGACCCGGCGCAGGAGGTCTGCTGCGACAGCTTGGACGTCGAGGGGTTGTTCTTCTTCGACGTAGGCGATGCCATAGCCGCCACCGAGGTCGAGTACGTGAAATTCCTCCCCCACTGCGCACTCTTCGATGACTTGGCGGTAGAGCTTCATCACGCGCTCGGCGGCGAGGGAGAAGCCTTCGGCGTCGAAGACTTGGGAACCTACATGGCAGTGCAGGCCAACAAGCCGAAGGTTTGGCAATTCCACTGCTTTCTGGGCGGCGCGGAAGGCGGAGCCGGAGGCGAGGGAGAAGCCGAATTTTTGGTCCTCATGGGCGGTGGCGATAAATTCGTGCGTGTGGGCGTCAATGCCGGGTTTGACTCGTACGAGGACGTCTTGGACTTGGCCCAGTTCGGCAGCCACTTGGTTAAGGCGAGTGATTTCTTGGTGAGAATCCAAGATGACGTGGCACACATGGTTTTCAACGCAAGCCTGTAGGAAGGCATCATCTTTGTTGTTGCCGTGGGCTGCGATGCGGGAGGCCGGGAAACCAGCGTGCAGTGCGACTTGCAGTTCGCCGTGGGAGGCGATGTCGAGAGCGAGGCCTTCCTCGTTGACCCAGCTGGCGATGCGGGAGGTCAAAAACGCTTTCGAAGCGTAGTGAATGTGGGCAGGGCCGCCGAAGGCGTGCGCCATATCGCGGCAGCGGGAGCGAAAGTCGTCTTCATCGACGACGAAAACCGGAGTGCCGAATTCCGCGGCGATATCTTTGAGGTTAACGCCTGCGATGGAGACATCGCCGGCGGGTTCGCGGCGGGCGTTGCGCGGCCAGACGTGGGCGGGAAGCCCGTTGAAATCACTCATTTACATTTTCTCCGGGGCAGTTACGCCTAGGAGGCCTAGGGCGTTGGCAACAACTTGGCGGGTGGCGGTGGCTAGCGCGAGGCGGGCGGTATGGATGGGTTCGGCGGTTTCACCGGCTTTAGGTAGGATTTGGCAAACGTCGTAGAACCGGTGGAAAGTACCGGCTAGTTTTTCGACGTAGCGGGCGATGCGGTGTGGTTCGCGTAGTTCTGCTGCGGTTTTCACCACGGCGGGGTATTCACCCAGGGTACGGATGAGCACGCCTTCATTGTCGTGCACCAGGAGCGATAAGTCGGGGTTATCGGCGGTGATGCCGACGGCTTCAGCCTTTTTGGCTAAGGAGCACAGGCGGGCATGTGCGTATTGCACGTAGTAGACGGGGTTTTCATTGGATTGGCTTTCCCATAGGCTCAGGTCGATGTCTAGGGTGGTATCCACGGAGGAGCGCACTAGGGAGTAGCGGGCGGCATCGATGCCGATGGCTTCCACGAGGTCGTCTAGGGTGATGACTGTGCCGGCGCGTTTGGACATGCGGACGGCTTCCCCATCGCGCACGAGGTTGACCATTTGCCCAATGAGGACTTCGACATGGTCAGGGTTGTAGCCCATGGCGGCTGCAGCTGCCCGGAGCCGGAAGACGTAGCCGTGGTGATCGGCGCCCAACATATAGAAGGCACGATCATGGCCGCGTTCGAACTTATCTGCGACGTAGGCGATGTCACCGGCAATGTAGGCTGCATCGCCGTCAGATTTGATTACAACCCGATCTTTATCGTCGCCGTAAGTGGTGCTGCACAACCACCAGGCCCCTTCGTTGAAATAAAGGCTGCCGTTTTCTTTGAGCTTTTCGACGGCCCGATCAACTGCCCCGGATTCGAAGAGGGAATTCTCGTGGAGGTACACGTCAAAATCCACACCGAATTCATGCAAAGTGGCTTTGATGTGATCGAACATGAGTTCAACACCTAAGGAGCGGAAGGTTTCGAGCATGTCCGGCTCTGATTGCTGCAGAACGTTGGATTCCTGCGCAAGAATCTGGGTGGCAATTTCTTTGATGTAAGAGCCACCATAGCCGTCCTCTGGGGTGGGTTCGCCCTTGGCGGCAGCCACGAGGGATAAGGTAAACCGGTCGATTTGGCGGCCATGATCATTGAAATAGTATTCCCGAACCACTTCCGCCCCCGAGGCGGTGAGAATGCGTCCGAGGGAATCCCCCACCGCCGCCCAACGCGTACCTCCCAAGTGAATGGGGCCTGTGGGGTTCGCAGAGACGAATTCCAGGTTAATTTTTTCCCCAGCGTATAAATCATTGTGACCGTAGTCGTGACCGACGGCAAGAATGTTGGCAACGATTTGGCCCTGGGCTGCGGCAGCAAGTCGGATGTTAATGAAACCCGGGCCGGCGATTTCCGTGACGGCAATGGCCTCATGCGATCCGAGGGCGTCGGCAAGCAACTGAGCTAGTTCCCGCGGATTCATTCCTACCTTTTTTGCCACTTGCAATGCCAGGTTAGTGGCGTAATCGCCATGTTCTGGATTGCGGGGGCGCTCCACAACAACCTGCTCAGGCAAAACGGTGGTGTCCAGGCCGCGGGCAGCAAGTATCTCGTGCGCCTCAGCGTTGATGAGGTGGGAAAGATCCAATGGTGTCATAACGCAACAGTGTAACCGATGGAAATGGCAGAAAATAATATGTAGCTACCTATCACTATGCTTGCACTTTTTCATACCGAACCCGTAATGTGAATTAAGCTACTTTTCGACCATAAAGCGATGATCACGACAAAAATTTAGATCAATGAGGTCTAAATTAATCGCCGGTTACGACACTAGTATCTCACACATATACGTCACGAAAATAAGTTTTTAAGGAGTTGCGGTGGAAACCTTCCAACCAGTAACTGATTCCGTGGGCGGTAGCCTCGGATTATCCGCGCTTGTCGCCTGTATCCCCCTCTTAACCTTTTTCATCATGCTCATCGGGGTGAAAGCCCGAGCCCACGTCTCTGCGGCAGCAGCACTCCTAGCAGCAATACTGGTAGCAGTCCTAGGCTTCCATATGCCCATCGGACTGTCGCTCATGTCGGCACTGCGCGGTGGCGCCTTCGGCTTCATCCCCATCGTGTGGGTCATCGTGATGGCGATTTGGTTCTATGAAGTCACCGTTGCTGCCGGCCGCTTCGAAGACCTCCGCCGTACCTTTGACAAACTAGGTAACGGCGATGTGCGCATCCAAGCCATTTTGATCGCCTTCTGCTTCGGTGGTCTCCTGGAAGCCCTGGCCGGCTTTGGCGCACCGGTCGCCATCACCGCCACTATGATCCTGGCCCTCGGAGTGAAACCGCTGCGTGCCGCCACCGTTGTGCTGCTGGCTAACACAGCCCCCGTGGCCTTCGGCGCCGTGGCCATCCCCATCACCACCGCTGGTGAAGTCGGCGGCCGCACCGCAGAGCAAACCCACAACATTGCCGCCATCGTCGGCCACCAAGCACCACTGATTGCACTGTTCGTACCCACCATTCTGCTGTTCATTCTCGACGGATGGCGCGGTGTGAAAGAAGCCTGGATCCCCGCTTTCGTCATCGGCATCAGCTTCGGTATCGCCCAATGGGCTACGTCAAACTACTTTGCATACCAGCTCACCGATGTGATCGCCTGCATCGTGTCCCTAGGTGTCGCCTTCGTCTTCCTGCGATTCTGGAAGCCCCAAGGCATCGATGAAATGCGCAAGCGGATGAACCTACCACCCGCCGCTATCTCGGAAGAACTACCAGCCCGACGCGTGTGGATGGCGCTGTTGCCTTACGCCATCGTCACCGTCATCTTTGGTGTTGCCAACCTTGGCCCAATCGCAACGTTCTTAAAGTCCATCAAGATCACCATTCCGTGGCCGTTGCTCAACCAATACCTGCTCACCACCAGCGGTAATCCCAATAAGTCTTCGGGTTCGTATTCCATTGCGATCATCCACAACCCCGGCACTCTGCTACTGATTTCTGGCCTAATCGTGGCTGTGGTTTACGCCATTTACTCGGAGAACGACAAATACCCCTTGAATGCATCGGCCGTGTGGAAGGAATTCACCGGCACGGCACACCGAATGCGGTGGTCTGCACTGACCATCGTGCTAGTGTTGGGCTTGGCTTACGTCATGAATGATTCTGGCCAGACCATTGCCATTGGCCAATATGTGGCGTCGTTGGGTGCAATCTACGCTTTCTTGGCTCCAACATTGGGCTGGGTTGGAACGGCAGTTACTGGTTCCGATACTTCCGCCAATGCGTTGTTCAGTAAGATGCAGGTCACTGCCGCAGAAAACGCTGGTTTGAACCCCGATTTGATGCTGGCCGCCAATACCACTGGTGGTGTGGTGGGCAAGATGATTTCGCCGCAGTCGCTGGCGATTGCCGCTACGGCGGTGGAGATGGAAGGCAAAGAGTCGGATATCTTCAAGGCGGTCGTGGGTTGGTCCTTCGGCTTCCTGATCGTGGTATGCTGTTTGATTTACTTGCAAACGAACGTGCTGTCCTTCATGGCGCCGATCGTGCCTGCTCACTAAAGTAAGACCCTAAGTGGTTGGTTCACCCAACCACAGTTTCCCCCGAATGGGTGGGGCTGTGGTTGGTTTTTTTGCGCTTCACGCGCCGGGATCGTGGGGAAAACTAGGCATAATCCCACATGAAGGGGGTGGATGATTTTCGCAACATTAATGTTTTTAATATCAATGCAGCTAGATATGCAGATTTCTGGAGTCTATGGGGGTAAATTAGAGACCAAGTTTGGCATGTGATGCTTCATCACTGTTTGGTTTTACTTGGTTAGCTACGGGTGGGCTCGTCGACAAGCTAGCAAAACCATATATGTCGAATACTGACTCACAACTTTAACGCACAACAGGAGCTTCATCTGATGAAAGTTGCGCTCTTTTCTACCTGCATCGGCGATGCCATGTTCCCCGATGCCTCTAAAGCCACTGCACTGCTGCTTGCCCGGCTGGGCCATGACGTGGTGTATCCGAAACAACAAACCTGCTGCGGCCAGATGCATGTGAACACGGGCTATCAAAAAGAAGCCATCGGCCAGATTAAAAGCTATGTTGATGCTTTCTCAGACCCCAGCATTGATTACGTTGTTGCACCCTCTGGGTCATGCGTCGGCGCTGTCCGCGAGCAACACGTGCATGTCGCATCACGCTATGGCACACCCGCACTCGTCGACGGTGCCACCATTGCAGCCAAGAAAACCCTGGACTTGCCAGAATTCCTCATTGACGTTGCGTGCGTAGAAAACGTGGGCGCGTATTTCCCGCACAAAGTTACCTATCACCCTTCCTGCCATGGCTTGCGGTTTATTAAACTCGGGGATCGCCCGTACCGACTGTTACGTAATGTCGAAGGCATCGAACTGCTTGACCTACCCAATAAGGAAGAATGTTGTGGCTTCGGTGGTACCTTCTCACTGAAGAATGCTGAAACGTCCGCCGCCATGGTGTCGGATAAGTGCCGCAATATTGAATCCACTGGCACGGAATACGTCACTGGTGGTGATTCGTCCTGCCTCATGAATATCGCTGGTTCGCTGTCCCGCCAACATGTAGGTGTGCGGGCTATTCATTTGGCGGAAATTTTGGCATCTACCAAAGCTCATCCTTGGACTCCCAGCTCAGCTGCTTACAGCAAGGAGGCAATGCTATGACCACCATCATGCTTGGCAACCCCACAATGCCGCCGCGGGCATCAGAGATTTCCAACTTGCGGGGCACCGATTCTTTCCCGCATAACGCACATTACGAACTCAATAACGTCACCCAACGCCGTAACCTCACCAAAGCCACCACGACAATCCGCACCAAGCGCCAAAACGTCATTGATGAGATTGACGATTGGGAGGATTTACGTGAGGCTGGCTCTACCACCAAGCGGTACGTCATGGCGCACCTACCGGAGCTGTTGGAAAAGTTTGAGGCTGCTGTTACTGCCCGTGGTGGGCATGTGCACTGGGCGCGAGACGCCGAAGAGGCCGGCCGCATTGTTACTGAACTGGTACAGGCCACCGGGGAGAAAAAAGTAGTCAAGATTAAGTCCATGGCTACCCAAGAGATTGCTCTGAATGAGCAATTGGAGGAAGCTGGCATCTTTGCCCAGGAAACCGACCTGGCCGAATTGATTGTGCAGTTGGGTGAAGATAAGCCTTCGCACATTCTAGTGCCGGCTATTCACCGCAACCGAGCAGAAATCCGCAGCATTTTCCTCAATAAGATGCCGCATCTGGATGAATCCATTTCTTCTGAACCTGCTGAATTGGCTGAGGCTGCCCGCTTGTACCTGCGGCAGCAATTCATGGAAGCCAAGGTTGCTATCTCAGGGGCGAACTTCGGCATTGCCGAAACCGGTCACGTCACCATCGTGGAATCTGAGGGCAATGGCCGCATGTGTCTGACCCTGCCAGAAACCCTGATCAGCGTGATGGGCATTGAAAAGATCCTGCCCACCTTCCAGGATTATGAGGTGTTCTTGCAGCTGCTCCCCCGTTCCTCTACTGGTGAGCGTATGAATCCGTACACCTCCTTGTGGTCTGGTGTAACGGAAGGCGACGGCCCACAGAACTTCCACATTGTGTTGGTGGATAACGGCCGCACCGCCGCGATGGCAGATGAGATAGGCAGGGAAGCATTGAAGTGCATTCGGTGTTCCGCCTGCTTAAACGTGTGTCCGGTGTATGAGCGTGCGGGTGGGCATGCTTATGGTTCCACCTATCCGGGTCCTATCGGCGCTATTTTGACTCCACAGCTGACTGGTATCAATGATGCGCATGACCCGAATGGTTATCTGCCTTATGCGTCGTCGCTGTGCGGCCGTTGCAATGAAGTGTGCCCGGTGAAGATTCCCATCACAGATGCGCTGTTGGAATTGCGGCATAAGAAGGTCAAAGAGCACAAACCCATGGTGGAGGGTGCACTATTGGCCAGCATGCAGTTGATGTGGTCGAATCCGCGCCTGTGGAATTCCGCCGCGCACCTGGTGTTCATGGGGCGTCTCTTAGGTGGCACCAAGGGCAAGATCACGCACCTGCCGAGCTTCTTGGCGGGGTGGACGGATGTGCGAGACACGTCGGTGCCGCCAAAGAAGTCTTTCCGCCAGTGGTTTGATTCCAATGAGGCAGCAGCATTGTTGGCGGAGGCTCGTGCCGAAGGTCTGCCGACTAATAATGTTGGGAAGGAAGAAGACTAATGGATGCCAAGACAGAAATGCTGACGCGGATTCATCACGCGCAGCAACTATCCAACATGCCTGAGGATGTAGAGATTGTCCGCACCTATCACCGTAATGAAACAGCCAAATATTCTCAAGCACAACTCAAAGAAATCCTCATTGACCGGCTCATTGATTACAAGGCAATTGTGCATGAGACCAGCGTCGATAAGCTGCCAGTAACCATCGCCGAAGTGCTCGCCGAGCGCAAAGCTAAGGAAATCCGCTACGCCGAAGGTTTAGACTCTGAACTGTTTGCACTTTTCGACGGCACCGCGTCCCCCGACGACCGCAGCACAGATCCCCGCTTGCTTAACGACGTCGACGCTGTGGTCACCGATTCGCATGTGTCTTCCGCCCAAACCGGCACCATTTGCCTAGAGTCCAACCCCCTCTGTGGACGGCGGGCTCTGACCTTGGTCCCCGATTGTCACATTGTGATTGTGCAGTTAGAAAATGTGGTTTATGGGGTCCCTGAAATGATCGGACGATTGGGGCATGAAAAACCCATCACCATGATTTCTGGGCCGTCTGCCACCTCTGATATTGAACTGAACCGCGTGGAGGGTGTACACGGTCCACGCACACTCATCTGTTTGATTGTGGACTAATCAAACATTAAGCATCTCCTTATAGTGGCTACCCCCTTATAAGGAGATCCTTCTTTCTTCTAGAGCTGTTCCACTAACCTAGTTAATTGATATTTGATTACCAATTACTAGGAGCGCAATCAATCCGATGAAAACTTTCAACCACACATTACGGCAGGTTGTCAGCATAGGTGCCGTCACCGCCACAGCGTTGTTATCTATGGCGACAATACCGATCGCCACCGCCCAAGCGGCCCCGGCGATCACCTGGGAAAAATGCCCCAACGATAAAATTAATCGCCCTAATGTGCGCTGCGGCCACATTGAGGTGCCAGAGAACTACGCTAACCCCGGCGGCAAGAAAATCACCGTGGGCTTCATTCAGGTTCCAAATACGGGTGCCCCCGCAGTATTCACCAACCCGGGTGGCCCGAGCGGCAGCGTGTACGAGTGGCTGGGCCAAACCAAGTTCAGTAAACTTCCCGCAGAATTCTTCAACCAATTTGAGGTCATTGGTGTACAACCCCGCGGTTTGGTTGGCTCCACTCCCCTGGACTGCCCCACCGCTCCCAACGTCAACCTAGTGGAAGAGTTCCTCGGCACCGGGGATCAGCTGCGGCGGAACTGTGACGCGAAGCAGCCTGGTTACGCTGATCAGATCACCACGGAAAACACCGCCCGGGACTGGGAGGAAGTGCGCAAAGCCCTCAAGCGAGAAACCATCAACATTTACGGCCTGTCCTACGGCACGATTCTGGGTTCCAGCTACGCAACGCTGTTCCCAAATCGGGTGGACAAGCTAGTGCTGGACTCCGGCATCGACACCAACCTGCAGTGGTCGGAGATCCTGGCGCGGCAAGAACCCGGTTACCGGGATGCGTTGCACGAATTCTTCGCCTACGTGGCGCTGAATGACGCCAAGTACCATGCCGGCACCACCCCGTATGCGGTGTACCGCAAGTGGGCGGCCACGGTTAAGGCGGAATCAGGGGTGACCCCATCCATAGCACCACCGAAAGCAACGCCACAGGATTTGCTGGCCGGCAGCTCCGGGGCGGGCCAAGCAGGCGCGGATGTGATGAATGCGGTGGAGCCAGGGCATGCCCAGGCAGAAAACTTTGGCACCCAGCTGGGCGCGGGCGGCAAGACGCAGCAAAACTCCCTGTTGATGCTGTACACCCAGTCCTTCCTGCCGATGCCCTATAAGTGGGATACCATCGCCCGCGGCATTAACGACCCGAAAGTCATGGAACAGGACTTGCAGGACATGGGTGCGCTGGAAGCATCGGAATCAGAGATCCATGCTGCCATCGTTAGCAAGCAAATGCAGCGCCTCATCATGTGCAACGAATCGGTGACCGTACCGCGCGCTAATGAGATGCCCCGGGCATTGTGGAACACGCTGGTGATTAAAGATCCGTTCTCCTCTGGGCAATTGCTGTTCAGTTCTGGGTTCGCGTGCCAGGGCACCAAACGTATCACGCCAGGGGTGGCGTTTGATGGCTCCAAGTTGAAGGTGAAGCCGCTGCAAATTCAGGGCAAGCAGGATCCACAAACTCCATATGGGAATTTTGGCAACATGCAATCCGCCATGCAATCCACGTTGGTCACTGTCAACGGTCCAGGTCACGGCCATTTCGGTTATGGCAATAAGGCCGTAGATAAGATGGTGTTGGATTACCTGCATACTGGTAAAGCAACTGCTGGTGAAGTACCGGGATATTTCGGGTAATGTCCTGTTCGTGGCCCAAATTCATTTCTGGGCCACGAAGTGCTAAACTTGCAAAGCGTTGTTGTTTCAGCAGCGCATAGGTCTCCGTAGCTCAGTGGATAGAGCATTGGTTTCCGGTACCAAAGGTCGCAGGTTCGAATCCTGTCGGGGACACTTATTAAAAATCTGGTTCATTTGATCGTCGATCAAGAATGAACCAGATTTTCTTTTCACTTGAAGGTGTGTGCGCGGTTGCGCACGTTCTGATACGTCCGGCATGAGGCGCTGCACCGAAGCCACCCCAGGGCCGGACGTACCAGGCTTAGAAGAGGGCTAACCGTGGGCACTGAAGCTGTCTACACGGCTCCCAGCACTAAAACCACCGCTTAAGCCCCACTGACGTTGATTATTGATTGTCCACTTGGACAGTAGTCCCCTTGAAACGCCGCCTTTGTGGCAGGCTTTATCTTTGCCGCCAGACCATCGTGTCGCCGAACCATCCTTACGCTATCTTTGTCGCAGGTATTGAGCCCGGTGTGAGATCGAAACTGACACTAGTAGCGCGGCGGGATGAGGAACCAGGCCAGGGCATAGGAAATCCATTGGGGACCGGGAATGAAGAAGCTGCTGGCAATGAAGATGATGCGCAGCAGGTTGGCATCCCAACCGTAGGTATCGGCGACTCCTTGGAAGACACCACCAACCCACCTGTGGGTGGTATTGCGGTAGATGTGACGTCGTTGCACTGGGTAGCTCATGATGAGGTTCCGATCGGCTAGTTATCAAGAAATGGATGGGGGTTTGGTTTAGAGGTAGCTCTTAGGCATGATGGCCCACGCGATGAAGTAGAAGATGCATTGGACGCCGGGGAGAACCAGGCAACTGAGAACGAACAGGAGGCGCAGCAGGTTGACGTTGATGTCAAGCTTCTTGGCAAAGCCTGCGATGACGCCACCGAACAGGTTATTCAGCATGTCGCGCGCCAGGGGTTGCTGGCTGGGCGGCACCAGTGGGTAGGGGTAGGTGGTGTAGCCCATGGTGCCGTAGGCGGTGGTGGGCATGGTGTAGTCCATGATGGGCGGCAGGTTGGTGTCTGCGGCGGTGGTGGGCACCCCAGTCGTGGGCAGCACGTTGATCGGATCAGTAGGCACCCCAGTCGTCGGCATTACACCAGTCGAGTCGGCGGGCATGCCGGTGGTGGGCATGATTTTGGTGTCATATTGGGAATAAGTCATGGGAATCAACCTTTCGTCGTCTGAAGGTTTAATGTTCTTCTATTCCCTATTGTTCCGATTACCATGCGCCTATGCATCGGGGATACCCCCGATGTTTACCCTTAAGTTTTTTTGCGGGGATTGTGCGCGACGTTGTTAGTCTCTGTGATAATCAATCGGCTGATCAACGATATTTTGCAAGAACTTGCCGACGGGTTCCACCAACTCCGGTTCTAAGCTATCGAACACTATTTCCCGTACGGATTCCACGTGATCAGGGGCGGCTTCTTTGATTCGCCGCTCCCCTTCTTCCGTGAGTTCGATGATGACGCCGCGGCCGTCACCGATGCACCGCCGTTTGGAGAGCAGCCCGCGCTTTTCCATGCGTGTGACCTGGTGTGATGCGCGACTGCGGTCCCAGTCAAGGACAGCGCAGAGGTCGCGCAGGCGTATCTCTTTTTCGGGACTTTCGGAGAGGTTCACGAGAACAGCGAATTCAGAGCTGGTGAGGTTGTGCTGATCTTGCAACACATTTTCGATATGGTGATTGACTTTCCTTGATGCGGCGAGCAATAGTCGCCAGAATTTTTGTTCATCATCGCTAAGCCAATTCGGATTGTTCATGGGTACCTATTAAACAGGATAACGCTATATTTTTTGCCATTAGGCTTATTCTTTGCCAAATCGTTAGAAAGCACCCATATTGTTAACGCATCAACTAGATTGCGATAGTGTGGTACAAAATCTCCAAATTTTTAACCTGCTACGAAGAGAAAATAATGTCTGATCTGTATATTCTCGACACCAGCTACAGCAACGTTATTGGCTTCGTTATCCGTCACGCCATGATCACCAAGGTACAAGGCAGCTTCACTGACTTCGAAGCATCCTTCGACTTAGATACCCACACCGCCCAAGCCACCATCAAAGTGGACTCTTTAGACACCAAAAACAGAAAACGGGATGCCCACGTCAAAAGCGCTGACTTTTTTGATGTAGAGAACTTCCCCACCATTACCTTCACCGCAACCAACGCCAACATGCAGGGTAACAGCGGCACCATCACTGGTGACCTCACCATTAAGGGCCACACCCAACCAGTCACCCTGGACGTAAAACTCACCGGATTTTTTGAGGATCTTTGGGACCAAACCACCATCCACGTTGAAGCTACCACCACTATCAACCGCAAGGACTTCGGCATTGACTTCAATGTACCCCTCAACACCGGTGACATGCTGATCAGCAACGACATTAAAATTGTGATTGATGGCTGCGCTATCCAGCAGTAACACCAACAACCCCTAAACCCAAACACACCCTTAAGGGACCCACAGCATCATTCGTCGATAAACTGCAAACCCTTCAGAGGTTGTTCAATGCGCCCCCTCACCGACGCATACCGCTCTGGTGCACAGGTCAACACGAAAACCTGACGGGTCTTCCCCATCTCACCAAACACCGCCCCCATAGACAGCAGTCGCTGCGCATCACTCGACCCCAGCGCATCATCAAAAAACACCGGGACCTGTATGTCACTGACTAAACTGGCGATGGCAAACCGCGTCAAAATCGCTAGCTGTTCCTGTGCCCCACCGGATAATAACGACACATCCAGCATCGTCCCGGTCGGACTAATCCGCTGCGCCAAATGCAACGAATCATCCAGCACAAACTGTACCCCCGACCCAAACACCGGCCGCGCTAACCGCGCCAACTCATCCACGAACGGCTGCGCATACCGCGCATGCGCCGCTTTCTGCTGCCGCACCACCACCTCATACAACAATTTCGCCGCCCGCGACCGGCGCATTGCCGCAGCTAAACGCCGCTCGGCGGACATGTGCTCAGCCTGCAATCGGTCGTACTCTTCCGCCACCCCGGCATAAGCATCAATGTAGCTGCGTTCAGCGGCGATGCTTGTGGCTGCGTTACGCACCTGATTTTCCAGGGATTCCAGTTTCTCCTGCGCTGCATCATAGAGTTGCTTTTTGGTTTCCGGGTCGGCCTCCGCTAATTCCACAGCCAGGTCGGCGCATTGTGCTTCGATCATGGCGAGGTGTGATGCGGCCGCATCGCAGGCCACCTGTAGATCTGCGTCAGGGGTTTTGGCAATCGCCGAAGTGAGGGATTCCGCTGCTTGGGTAGCGGTTTCCTGCGCGGCGGCAAGGAGCTCTTGGTGCACAGCGAGCGCCTGGGCAGCAGGGCGTTCTGTCATGCCAACCAAGGCAGCGTCTGCTTGTTCCCGGGCTGCGGTGGCTTCCGCTGCGCGGGTATGTGCCGCCGCCAACTGTGTTTCAGCGTCAGCGATACTGGTCTCTTCCGCTGGTGCTTCGGGTAGTTCTGTTTCAAGCTCTGCGGCAAGTTCTGCCGAGGTCATGTCGCCTAAGAGTACATCCTGGCGGGTGTTAAGCACTTTGAGTTCTGCTTGTGCCTCCGTGTATTTGTCACGGGCTTGTTTAGCTGCGGCAGCGGTGGGGAAACCGTGCGTTTCTACCACTACAGTCAGTGCTTCTTGCGCTTGGGTAAGCGTCGCTTTGGTTTCCGCATCGCCAGCACCGGGGCTAATAGTAGCGATGACGTCCCCGATCGTGAAGGTTGTGGTGTCGGTGATGAGGTGTTCCAGGTTGGTGATAGACAAGGATTCATCGTTGAGTGTAATGGGGGTGGCGGCTTCGGCATGCAGCGTCAGTTTCGGGGCGCGTACGGCCTGCGTGCGGCGCGCCACCTGCACGGCGGTTTCCGCTTGTTCGTAAGCAGCCACGGTGTCGGCCGTGACTTTGGGCACGGCTTGCAGCTTGCGGCGTTCCGCAGCAATGTCCGTGAGTTTGCGTTGCAGTTCTGTCAGCTCTGCCCGGCGTTTCCGCAGGACAGCGGCGTCCCGGGTTGCGGTGGCGGCACGCACGTCGGCTTGGGCTTGTTTCTCCGCGGTCACGGCTGCCGTCCGGGCGGCGGTGAGCTCAGCCATGCGGGTGGTTTCGGCTTGCGCCGCCTGCTGCAGGTCTGCCATTTCTGCTGTGAGCTTGTCGACACGCGCCGTTGCTGCTTGGTGCTGGCTGTTAAGCTCCGCACGCTTAGTCACAGCAGTCTTTGCGCTGACAAGCTGCAACCGGGCCAACTCCTGGTCTTTATCCACCTGGAGTACTTTTTGTTCCACCTGCCGGGCGGCCTCGTATTCCTGCCGGTAGTCCCGCAGCACCACCTGTTGCAGGGGTAATTCCTGTTCCGCCTTGGCTTGGGCCTGGGTGATGCGCTCCACCTCAGTAACGTGTTGGTGCAGTTTTTCTAGCTTCGTGGCTGCCTCCGCCACGGCGGCACCAACTGCCGCCACCTGATCGTGTTGCACCTGGAATTGCTTGGTGAACTTGCCGCGCCGGGTATAAAACCGCAGGTATTCTTCGGTGATGCGCTGCATGAGGGGTCCGGCCTGCGCGTCGATGTCTCCGGAGCCGCCGCTGGCTTCCTCTAGAACGTGTGTTAGCGGCGTGATTCCGCCGAGCGCCAGTTCTGTGCCGAGGCTGCCCTGCCGGTTGTACAGCACGGTGAACAGGGTGTCGTCGACATGGGTGCGGAAGAGATCGGCGAAGCGCTCTTCGGCGTCGCCGCCGGTGTAGCTGCCCTGACCCACCACGGTGAGTTCCGCCCGGGGGGTTTTGAGCCATTGCTTGGTCAGGTGCACTTGGGTGTCGCCGAAGTGCATGGTGACCGCCACCTGCGGGCCGACGTCCCGCCCCACAGGTTGGGTGCCCCAAATGGCCTGGGTTTTGGAGGAGTGCTTCGAATGCAGCACCTGCGCCAGTGCTTCCAGCACGGTGGATTTACCTTGTTCGTTTTCTCCGTGGAGCACAAACACCCCATGCTCAGGGATCTGGTTCCACTTCAGGTGCTTGATGGTTTTGAAATCTCGAATTTCAATGTCGGTAATCAGCACCTATTTCACCTCATTATGTAATTGGAATAATAAATTTAAGGCATCGGCGGCGGCATCATCATCTGCCTCCGCTGCGTTAAGTTCCCGCACCACAGACAGCATGAAGCCCGACAGTTCCAGTTCGGAAATGTCCTGTTCATCCACCACAGTGCGCAGGTTCATAGTGCGCACTCGGGGATAGATGTTGGCGAACAGCGGCTGCATTTTTGCCAATTCTGCTTCCAGGTACTGCTTGGTACCCACATCAACCGTGCCGCTCAGGGAGTATTTCAGCACCGTGCGTTCCTTATCAGGGTAGGCCACCACCTGCCGAATGAATTCTTCCGCATCGGCTCGCGATTCCACCACCGCGCTCAACGCCTCAAACCGCCACGTGCCGATCTGTACTTCTTCCACCTGCACGTGCGCCTGCGCCGCACCGGTTTTCGTCACGTCCACGACCAGCGCCTTGCCGGAATTATTCTCCCCCATGTTTGTGGGGAGCTCCCGGAACGCCGTCACCTCCGGGGCGCCGGAGAACCATACCGCATTCGTATCGCTCAAACACATGGCCGAATGCGTGTCCCCCAACGCCAGGTAATCAATCGTGCCGGCCCGCAACGCTGCTTCCACCGTCGCCCGGTCAATGAGGTCTGGCTTAATGTCATTGCTGAAATTGTCCATTTGGCCGTGCCCCACCATCACGCGAATGTTCTCAGTGGGCGCCAATTCTGCTAATGCCCGCCCCACCAGGTCATACCCTGGGGCTTTGCTGCGCCACGGCGCACCAACCAGCTCTAAACCTGGGCGCACCAGCATGGGCGCATCATCTTCTATCACCCGCACCCCACTCAAGGCTTGGGCCTGGTAGAAAATACTATCGGCGGTTAACGGATCGTGGTTGCCGGGCAACAGGTAGACGTCGACAGGCAAGCTCGACAATGCCGCGAGGGCCCGCTCACGATTCTTCACTGAAATGGAATTGTGTTCGAATACATCCCCCGCCACCACGATGAAATCGCACTGGTGTTCGCTCGCTATCTGACCCAGTCGGGTGATGGCCGCAATCCGGGCTGCATCAAACCGCGCCTGCGCATCCTCTGTATCCTGCAAAAACCACCGAGTCATCCCAATTTGGAAATCGGAGGTATGCAAAAATCGTGCCTTCATGTCAACTTTCTAACACACAAACTAGGTATCATGTGTGAGACCATAATAAAGGTCTTCAATATCCGACACCGCCCGCAACTCATCCACACTGGTATACGAAATCACCCGCATGGCCTTATGCAACAACTGGTCATCCGAATCCGCCAACGCGGGCTGCACCGACAACTGCGGAATATCCGGCCACGCCCGCCCAACCCAAAACCGCTCCGTATCACTATCCGCTGATTGCGCACTATGCTCCTGCGCATGTAACAACATCGCATGCTCAACCTCCCCCAAATTCAACGCCCGCAACGCAAAAACCGTCTCCGGATTAGCCAACATGCGCTCAGCCGCCGCATACGCCGCAGCCACAATATGCTTACACGCATCCCCCCGATCCGGACAATCACACCGCAGCCGCACATCAAACGGGTTCTCGCTCAACAACACCCCCAACGCCGCAGCCGGCACCTCCCCGGCCCGCAACTGCGCCATCACATTGGGCAATTCCGCCAACTCCCCTATCAGCCCGGCAATATCCTCATCACTCCGGTACGGAAAACTCAACGATGCCGTAAACGGCACATTCTGTGAACCAGCCACATCCGCCCGAATCACCCCATTCGCTATCACCACATTAAGCACATGCCCCTTGTTGTAATAATCCACCCCCCGCTTCAACCGGCCCACATCCGTACGCCGTTCCACAATGTCCAACAACCACCGCGCCGCCGGACGCTGCTTCTCAGCCGGCACCGACCGGCGCTGCTGCATCGGCGTAGTACGAGCCACCGACTGCTTCTTCGCCCCAAAATTAGCATAAATAACATTCCCCACCCGGGGACGCTTACGTTCCTGTGACACCTATTTCATCTCCCGATAGCTCAACAACGTAGCAAGCTCCGCATCGGAAAGCTCCGTGAGCCAGCCTTCCCCCTGCGCAATCATCGCATCAGCCAACTCCGACTTACCCGAAATAATCTCATGAATCCGCTCCTCCAGCGTGCCCGCCGTGATCAATTTATACACAAAAACGTTTTTATCCTGCCCAATACGATACGCCCGATCCGTCGCCTGATTCTCTACCGCCGGATTCCACCACCGATCCATGTGCACCACAATATTCGCTGCCGTAAGGTTCAAACCTGTGCCACCAGCCTTCAACGACAACACCATGGCAGGTGCCCCATCATCCGCCTGAAAACGCTGCACCATGCGATCCCGCCCGGTTTTACTCACTCCGCCATGCAGAAATGGAATATCCACCCCATAATATTCCGATAAAAACGGGGCCAGCATATCACCAAAAACCTTGTACTGCGTAAAAATCAGCACCTTTTCACCCGTATCGCGGGCATTCTCAACGATCTGCATGAGCTCCTCCACCTTGCCGGAACGGTGACGGTGCTTGAACATCAAAGGCGAACCATCAGCAAGGAAATGCGCCGGATGGTTGCAAATCTGTTTGATCTTGGTCAAAGATGCGAGCACCATGCCGCGCCGGGATATACCACGGGTTTGGGCGAGTTTGGTGGTGAGGTCTTCGACGTAGGCTTTGTAGAGTGCAGCTTGTTCCTGGCTGAGGTCAACGGTGATGACAGTTTCAGTTTTCTCGGGAAAGTCACCGATAATGGCGGGGTCAGATTTGAGACGGCGCAGCATGAAAGGGGCGGTAAGGTTGCGCAATTGTTGTTGCTTTTGGTCATCGCCGGTAACTTCAATGGGTTTGGAGAAATGATTTTTGAAGAATGAAACGGATCCAAGAATACCAGGGTTGCAAAAGTCCAGGATGGCCCGTAATTCGAGAAGCCGGTTTTCTACAGGAGTGCCGGTAAGCGCCATACGGTGATCTGCGGGGAGAGTACGAACAGCTTTGGAAATTTTGGTGCTGGAGTTCTTGATGTGTTGCGCTTCGTCAAGAGTGATGCGATGCCAGTGCTGCTGCCCGAGGAGGAGATAATCGCGGCTGGCGATGCCGTAGCTGGTAATCACCATGTCGTATCCGGTGACGGTGTCGATGAAGTCGGTATCTTTCTTGCGTTCCGCGCCGTGGTGCACGAGTACTTTGAGGTGGGGGGCGAATTTTTTGGCTTCTCGGGCCCAGTTACCCACAACACTGGTGGGGGCGATGACCAGCGAAGGGTGCGTGTTAGCGGGTTTTTCCTGTTCGGCCTGTTCAGCTTGTTCTGCGCGTTCGGCCCGCTCGGTGGCTTCCAGGGTGAGCAGTTGCAGGGTTTTGCCAAGCCCCATGTCGTCGGCAAGAACTGCACCGAGGCCTTGGCGGGCCATCCAGTACATCCAATCGACACCGCGGCGTTGGTATTCGCGCAGCTCCACGGTGATCTCAGCCGGCACGGGGATGCGTTGCGGCGCAGGTAATTCCTGGTTGATGCCGCTGCCGATGAGGCTGAGCTGCCAGTCGTGGCCGGTGATGGCGATGGGGTCATCATGGTTGCTGGCAAGTTCCAGGGCGCGGAGCTCGGCGAGGCTGACTTCGCCGCCGGTGGTGGCTGCCAGTGCATTGGTGAGTTTTTCGGCTGCTCGTTCTAATTCGGTGGTGTCTTCGCCCTGGCTTTTGGCCAGTTTGATGCGCATGTTCACCTGGTCGAGCTGCTCTTTAAGGTGGCTTTTCGACGACTGGTGCAGCTGCTCCATATAGTTGCTTATCGAACGGATGGCCGCCGAATCAGCCAGCACCCATTGACCCCGCAAATTGATGAGGCCGGATTTTGCCGCCACCAGTTGCGACATTTCGGCATCAGTGAGTTCCGTGTTGCCCACGGATATACGCCAGTCGAACTCCACGATTTGGTCCAGCCCAACCTGCGGTTTGATGGCAGATTCTGTGGCATCCCGCAGGTGCATGTGGGCGGTGACTTCCTGGTGTTGCCAGGCTTTGGGCAGCATGACCACGATGCCGCGTTCCCGCAGGGGTGCTACATGGTGGGCGATGAAGTCGAGTAGTTCCTCCGTGTCCAGGTAGGCGTCCCATTCCCCGGCGGTTTCTTTCAGCCGGAGCGTGGCCGACAAGGGGGAGGTTTTTGCTGGGTGAGTGAGGGGAACGTCGCGGTCAGCACTGAGGTAGGGCGATATGAGTTGGGCCTCCCGCCGAAGGGCGATGAGGCGCTGGCGGGTGGCTCTATCAAACTGGGACAGGGTGATGGGCATGGGGGCATCCAGGCCAGAGCGTACCTGGACGCGGATGGACCACAGCGCTTGCTGTGGGCTGGTGTGGTCGTCGGCGTCGTCGATAAGCTGCTGCTTGGATTGCGGGGTGCGGGATTCGGGCTCCTCCACGATGAGTACTAATTGTATTTCCACTGCGGTGATGGAATCACGCCATTTATTGAGCGCCACCACGAGGTTGGCGCTGCCGCGGCGCAGCGGTTTGCTCTCCACGAGGGCGGCGGGGAATTCATGCCAGGGGGTGGCGCGCGGCTGGTTGTAGAGGTCGCGCAGCAGGGAGTTGGCGATCCAGTGCAGCAATTCGTCTGCGATGTCTTCGGCGATTGCTGCCCCACCGTTGCGTACCAGTACGCCGGGGGCGGCGTGGGTCATGTGGGCCAGCCAGCCGCGCTCCCCCAGCCCGGCAGCCAATTGCCACATGGGATACCATTTTCGGTCCATGAAGCCGAGTTTGATGGTCACTCGGCCAGCTTCGGCGAAGGCCCGCAGGCCGCGATACATGTGCACCAACCACAGTAAATCCGGGGCAAGGGTTTCGCGCTGCTCTGTGGTTGCGTGCTCTGTGGTGTTGGTCGCATCGTCGAGCATGGCAATTTGCGCCAACACCCGTACCGCCTGTTCGGGGGTATAAGCGATGGTCGGGACGGGCAATTTTACTTCCCGACCTTTGGGAGTCATCAATTGCATGTTGACGCGGTGCCACAGCCGTTTTCCGCTGATGAGGGTCTCGATAACCGGCGGAAACACCCCCGGTTCAACATTGCTACCAGTGACGATTTTATGGCCTTCTACCTGCTCAATCCACAGATGTAAGCCAGATTGCTTCTGCCAGAATCCGTGAATCAGATGTGTCGCCATAATCCCAGTTCTACTCGCCTACCCCCGAATGCCACACCCGAAAAGGTGAAAAAAAACAATATATTTCTGTACAAAAATTGACAATATGGGTTAGAGTGTGATTTGTAATACCGAACTTTTGAGGGAGAATGCCTATGAGTGACCATACCTGGAACATCATAGCAATTGTTATTTATATGGGGGTCATGCTCGGTATCGGCTATTGGAGCTATCGCCAAACCGAAGCATACGAAGATTACGTTCTGGCCGGGCGCGGCCTTAATCCATTTGTAGCTGCCCTTTCTGCGGGCGCCGCCGACATGTCCGGTTGGTTGCTCATGGGCTTGCCCGGGGCATTATTTGTTTCCGGCATGTCCGAATTGTGGATTGCCGTCGGGTTGCTGGTGGGTGCCTGGGCGAACTGGAAGTGGACTGCTCCTAGACTGCGTTCCTATTCCGAAGTGGCGGATGATTCTGTGACCATCCCGTCCTTCTTTGAAAGCCGACTCAACGATAAAACTAGGGTCATCCGGCTGGTTAGCGCCATCATCATCGTGGTGTTCTTCACCTTCTACGTGTCGTCCGGCATGGTTGCTGGCGGCAAGTACTTCGAATCCACTTTCGGCGGCAACTACATCACCGGCATGCTCATCGTCGCCTGCATCACCGTGGGCTATACCTTCATTGGTGGCTTCTTGGCGGTGTCCTACACCGATGCGGTGCAGGGCATGATCATGTTCTGTTCCCTGGTCATCGTGCCGGTCATGGCGTTGCTTTACCTGGATGATCCAAGCTCCATCTGGACGTGGGCTACTTCTAATTCTTACGGTCCGCACCCTGATGGTAACCCTGCCTACTTCTCACTGATCAGCGGTGTTTCCGCCGCCACGATCATTGGTAACTTGGCGTGGGGCTTCGGCTACTTCGGACAGCCGCACATCATTGTTAGGTTCATGGCGCTGCGCACCCCCAGTGATGCCAAGACCGGCCGGCTCATTGGCATGACCTGGATGTTCATTTCCATCATCGGCGCGGTGTTCATCGCCATCATTGGTACTGCCTTCTTCGGTCAGAACCCAGATCTCACCATCACGGACACCAAGGCGTACGAATCAGTGTTCTTGGACATGTCCCGGATTCTGTTCCACCCGCTCATTGGTGGGTTGATCCTCACCGCAGTGTTGGCGGCCATCATGTCTACCATTTCGTCGCAGCTGCTGGTGTCGTCGACGTCGCTCATTGAGGATCTGTACAAGATCATCCGCCCGGATGGCCACAGCCATAAGTTCCTGATTAACCTGTCCCGCGGTGCGGTGATCCTGGTGTCGGTCATCGCTGGTCTGTTGGCGCTCAACCCCAATAACTCGATTCTTGGGTTGGTGGGCTTCGCCTGGGCAGGCTTCGGCTCAGCATTCGGGCCGGTCGTGGTTCTCATGCTGTATTGGAAGCGGCTCAACCTGCAAGGCGCACTGTCGGGCATGGTTGTGGGCGCTGTGGTGTGCGGCATTTGGGGCAGCACCGGGCTCAAGAGTGTTATCTACGAGATGGTACCCGGGGTTCTTGCCGCCACGATCACCATCATCGTGGTCACCCTGCTCACGGCCGAACCCAACGAGGATGTGAAGAAAGCCTTCGACGACGCCGTGGAACGCGAGAAGAGCTTCCTTGCCAAAGAGCCCAAAGAAGGCGCGGCCAGCACCGCCTAGTCCTCATTACCCCCGTTTGCGCCCCCGTTGTACCCCACAGGGGCCGGGCGGTTAGCCAAAATACTCGTTGCACCAGTCCAACTAGGTATGCAACGAGTATTTTCTTTTACCGGATTCCTTATTATTAGTACGGTGCTGCTGTGCACCACGCTGCTGCCTGTGGGCTGTCAGCGCCAAAGCCCCAGCCTGGCGCTGGTCCCCCAAGTGGCGCAGCGGCAAACCGTCCTGGGCTATCAGCGCGCGGAATTTGGGGCGGGGTGGGGTGAAAGCCGCACCCGCAGCGGCTGCACGGTGCGCGATGATGTGCTGCGCGCGCAACTCATGGTTGTGCAGGAATCGAGCCGCTGCAAGCCGTACGCGCAGGGCGTGTGCCCTTATTCCGGCCGGCATATCAGTAGCGATCCTGCGGAATTGGGTGGTGAGCCCATTGAGCTTGATCACATTTTCCCGCTGGCGGCGGCGTGGGACATGGGGGCTTACGCCTGGGACCAGCAGAAACGCCTGGATTTTGCCAATGATCCTGCCAATTTAGTGGCGGTGGCGAAGGAAGAAAATCAACTGAAATCTGATTCGCTGCCATCTGAATGGTTGCCCTCTGATCGGTCGAAGCGTTGTTGGTATGTCAATCAAATGGCTGATATTGCGGTGAAATATGGGCTTGCCCTGCCGCGATCGGATGTTTCGGTAATGCGCAATCAGTGCTTGGTGGGATAAGGTTAGGCCGATTGTTATTGATGTATCGAAAGGAAACCTACATTCATGGGTTCACTGATGATTGTGCTGCACATCCTGGCTGCCGTGTTGTTTTTGGGCCCGGTGACGGTTGCGGTGTCCACCTTCCAAGTGCAAGCACTCAAAGCGCACGGCGGCGATTACTACGCCAAGGGTTCCATGCGCGTTCTCTACCGCATCACCCAAACCTATGGGATGCTTTCGCTGCTGGTGCCGGCGCTTGGTTTCGCCATCATGTTCACTGGTGATTATTGGACAGACGGCCGCTTCCATGCTTCTATTTTGCTGTCGCTGATTGCGTGGGCGTTGTTGTTCTTCGTCATCATGCCGCGCCAGCGGACCATGATGAGTGCATTACAGTTGCTGCCGGCGGATGAGCAGTCCGATACGTTTGTGATTGCTGATTGGCAGAAGGCCAAGGGGCAATTGTCCATGTTCGGTGGCATTTTTGCGCTGCTATGGGTGGTCACTGCCATCTTGATGATGCTGCCTCGGTTTATGTCGGCAGCTGCTTAGCAGTTTGCTTTTCGACGAACGCACTGGGGTGGTTGGGTTTTGTAGGGACCGTTCAACAAAAGACGGTGCAGCAACCGTCCACTCCTAAAAAGTGCATGTGCCACACCACCATGTCTGAGTTACACAAAGCATCCTTTGAATTGAGTATGCCATTGATGTCCTACCTCATCGACTGGAGTAGCTGTCCGCTCGTACCGGCTGATTGCGAAACCAATAACACCCAACAATGCTGCGGGTAGCAACACCACAAACACGATATTTGCCGACGTAATCTGCTTCACAAATTCCGGCATGCCGCACGCACTCATGAGAAAGTAGATAATCACCCCCGGCCAGATAGAACGGGTAACCCGGAACGCCTCCGTATAGAACACGGACCAGCAGAAAAACACGAAGAGGGTGGCCACCACGAGAGCAATTCCCGAGATCTTAAACTCAGCAAAGTAGTAGTTTTTAATCATTGCGCTATTCCAGATGGGAACCCACCAGAGCCACCACAGACCGGCGGTAATGAGGTAAATATGCCATGGCCGAAGTCGTAATTTCAATAGTTGGTTAGTGAGATAACCACGCCACATTACTTCTCCGACTAGGGCGACCGGCAAAAACCAATCGAGATTATCTGCCACTTTTTCCAAGTAGAAGTTAAAGTTCAGCGTCGTAAAACTCAAAGCATTCACCACAGCCCCAAGAAAAATCGACACCATCATAACCGCAGGATAGGCAAGAATAAAGAGCAACCATGTCACACCATTACCGCGGATTTTTGGGATAAACCCCATCTCACGCGGACCACCACTGAACCAGGCTAACACCAGCACCAGAAAGAAGAGCGGAAACAATCGTGCTTCTTCTCCCCGAGTCGCGTACATTGGCCACCCCGGAGCCATAATGTCGTTCGCGTCAAAAAGATCATAAATGTATGATCCGCGCCACCCACTGGCGAAAACAGCGACACCGAAAATAATGAGGCAAAATACTCTAGTGCTTGTCATGCTTCACCCTAAACTATTGATGAGATAAAACGTGTGAGGATGAAACTGACCTGTCTCATCCACAGGTTTATTGGCCATGACAACATAACCACCATCAATAGGCATCAGCTCTGCCTGGTAAACATAGGGGCCACCAGTGATCACGTCACCGTCCCTGTACTCTCTGGCTGTATACACATAGACAATAGCGGTCACACTACCGTCATCATTTTTCGTTACATGATGAAAGGCTATGTCGCTACGCATATGAATAGTAGACAGCGAATCCACGTTACCACGTAACTTCAGATTAAACCGTTCCGCCTCAGTCAACTGCGCCCGTGTCGACGGCACACCAGGAATCGACTTACTAGACTTCGAGCAATTCTCTAGCGTACAACTAGGATCACCCCATTCAGCATCTACCACCTTTTGATAGTCAATCATCGCGCGATGGACCAAAACGAACCAGGGTCTCTCCGCCCAAAAATGATAAATCGTTGCACTAACCACCCCGAACACAATGATAAAGAGAAACGACACAAGACAGATCATCTTCCGATCACGCATCATCAACAACCCTAAGTCACCACATCAAGATCCACCCCAGCACCAGCAGCGGACGCCGCCGGAACCAACGCCCCTCCCCCACGACGCAAACGAAATGTCGACTTCATGACCTACTCCCAAAATGCACAACATCAACATCCGCGACTCTACAACGCACATCACCACACCGCACGCCCCCATCATGAGCACGGGGGTGCGAATAGAACACCTAATCGATACGTATCAACCAGCACTTTTAAGGAAAATAGACCATACTGCCAGCACGTCTTACCTCGCCATTAACCCGCGCTTATCCGAAAATACAATTGATAAGCCACACCCCCACCAAATCATCTGCAAAGACCTATAAAAATAATTTATACATCTCAGTGTCGTCTATATCAAGCGACATGTTGGTGTGAATGCTCAGCGACACATCATTATGCACCCCAACGTGCCAGTAACCCACAGGTTGAGGACCCGGGGGTTAACTCTAAGCCTGATGACTCGGACATCAGTAACAACTCGAACTAAAATAGCACCCCCAATTCCGTCTGTTAGAAGCGGGGGTTTAGCATTAATAAGGTACAGGGCGGGCTCCGTACCTTTAATTAGGTGATATCGCTCCCCTTTTTGGCCCCATCATTATCACAGGAATCTACAGCCTGGGGGCTGACCGCTGGCTGGTGGACAGGCTGCTCATATCGGCCGATGACGAAACCGATAACACCCAACAATGCCGCAGGTAGCAACACCACAAACACGATATTTTCCGACGTAATCTGCTGCACAAAATCCGGCATGCTACACATACTCATGAAGAAGTAAGTAATCACCCCCGGCCAGATGGAACCAGTAACCCGGAAAGCCTCCGTATAGAACACAGACCAACAGAAAAACATGAAGAGCGTGGCCACCACGAGCATGATTCCCGAGATCTTAAACTCAGCAAAATGGTAATTTTCAATCATTTCACTATCCCAGGTAGGAACCCACCATAACCACCACACAACAGCGACAATAAGATAGATATGCCATGACCGAAGTCGCAATTTCAATAGCTGGTTGGTGAAATAACCACGCCATATCACTTCTCCGACCAGGGTGGCCAGAAAAAACCAGATGAGATTGACTCCCACACTATCCAAGTAGGAGTCAAGGTTCAGCGTCGTAAAATTCAAGGCATTCGCCACAGCCCCAATAAAGATCGACGCCGTCATCACCGTAGGATAGGCGAGGATAAAGAGCAACCATGTCACACCCTTGCCGCGGAAGTTGAAGGCAAACCCCATCTCACGCCGACCGCCATTGGATCGGGCTAACACCAACACCAGAAAGAAGGGCGGAAACAGTCGTACCATTTCTCCAAAACTCGAATAGCTTGTCCAGCCCATAACAGCTTTCCCACCATAAAGGTATGATCCGTACCACCCACTGGCGAGAACAGCGACACCGAAAATAATGAGACGAACTACTGTACGCAGAGTGCTTGTCATGTTTCACCTTAAATATTAATGGGATTAAACCTATCAGGGATTTGGCATGTCCACGATTTTATCGGCCATGACGACATAACCACCATCAATAGGCATCAGCTCTACCTGGTGAACATAGGTGGCACCAGTGTCCGAGTCACCGTCCCCGTAGTCCCTGACTGTATACACATCGACAATAGCGGTCACACTACCATCATCATTTTTCATCACTTCATGAAGGGTTATTTTGCTGCTCATATGAATAGGAGGCGGTGAGTCCCCGTTGTCACGTCTCTCCAGATTAGAATCACGTAAATCCAGGTTCCACCGTTCCGCCTCAGTCAACTGCGCCCGTGTCGACGGCACACCAGGGATCGTTTTACTCGACTTCGAGCAATGCTCTAACGTGCAACTAGGATCACTCCATGCAGCATCTACCACCTTTCGATATTCCGTCACCGCACGATGGACCGAAGCAAACATGGGTTTATCCACCCGAAAATGATAGATCGTTGCACTGACCACGCCGAACACAATGATAAGAAGAAGCGACATAAGAAGGGTAATCTTTCGATCGCGCATCATCAATCCTCACTTGTTGTGGCTGACCGCTCATATCGGCTTAGTGTGAAACCGATAATGCCCAACAACGCCGCAGGTACTAACACCAAAAACACGATATTTGCTGACGTAATCTCCTTCTCAAATTCCTCTATGACGATCACGCTCATG
>JAUMZY010000010.1 GCA_030527885.1 Corynebacterium sp. | reverse complement strand
TACCGAGTAAGCAAATGAATAATAATCCAGGAGTGAGATATGGCAATCAAATATGCCCTACTTGCATTGCTTGTAGATAACCCCCAAACGGCTAGTGCCCTGCAACAACGCTTCGTTGCGCTCACCGACGGCACCCAAACACTCAACATAGGCCAGGTCTCCCAAACCCTCAGCCGACTCGAACGCAACAAATACATCGCCCCCGCCGGCACCATCCGCAACCCCTCGGGCCACCAAGTCGAACAATACCAACTCACCCCCGAAGGAACAGAGCTGCTAGAAGAATGGTGGGCGCAACCCGTCACCAGCGCCATCAGCGACCGGGATGAACTGGTTACCAAAATAACCATCGCCGCCACCTACGACAACCTCAACCTACTCGACATTCTCGACACCCAACGAGCCGCCATTCTGTCCCAACTGCGCGACCTCAACCAACAAAGCCGTTCACTCCCCCAGGACCGCAATGCCAAACGCCTCATCATCGAGCGCCGCATCTACGACCTGGAGGCTGAGGCCCGTTGGATCGACCGCGTGGAATCCCTCGCCGCCATTCCGAGCACATCAACCACCACAAACACCGAAGGAGCCTAACATGACCACCTACCCCGTTGAACTCCAAGACGTTACCTGTATTTTCGGCCGGGAACCCCACACAGTCACCGCGTTAGACCACGTCAGCATGCACGTGGAACCAGGTGAACTCCTCGCCATCATGGGCCCCTCCGGTTCTGGTAAATCCACCCTGCTCAACGTCGCAGGCCTCCTCCAACGCCCCAACCAAGGCACTGTCCTCATTGATGGCATCAACACCGCCACCATGAACGACAAGAAAACCGCCGAACTACGCCGCAAACACATCGGCGTGGTTTTCCAGCGCTTCAACCTGATCTCCACCCTCACCATTGGTGAAAACGTGGCCCTACCCCTAGAACTCGATGGGGCAAACGTCACCAAGCTCAAAGGTGACATCGAAGCAGCCCTCGCTGAGGTCGGATTGGAAGACATGTTCGACCGATTCCCGGAGGAAATTTCCGGCGGCCAAGCCCAACGCGTCGCCATCGCCCGCGCCCTCATCGGCCCCGGCGCCTCCTACTGGCCGATGAACCCACCGGCGCCCTCGACACCGCCACCGGTGATGATGTCATGCGCATCCTCCGCAACCGCATCGACCAAGGCGCCGCCGGCATCCTCGTCACCCACGAACCACGGTTTGCCGGCTGGGCAGACCGAGCCATCCACGTTCGCGACGGCCACATCACCAGCCGGGAGGTACACTCATGAGCTCCATCAAAGCAGCCATCCGCCCCACCATCTGAGACATCAAACGCTATTCCCTGCGTTCCCTCGCAGCCGTCCTCCTGATTGCTATTCCCGCGGCAGTCATCACCTTCACGGTGAGCTTTTACGCCTCAGCAGAACAATTTCAATACCTCGACCGGCAGATCAATTCTGCCGAGTTCCACGGCAGCCAGTGTAAACAAGACCTCGACGGGCAAGACTACACATGCACCAATGGCAGCAGCTACGATAACGATATCTCCCAAGAGTACGACACGAACGAACAACCAGCACGAGAAACCATCTCTGCGGACCAAATCTCCCAAGCGCTCAACGGCAAATTCCAGGTCCAACTGTATGTTGATGCCTCAACCAAACTCAGCGCTGGTAATAGAAATACCGATACGGAGCTCAAACAACTCCCTGGTTCCTTCGTCCTGCCCGGCAACCCAGACCTGAAGCAAAATGATGTCCTACTGTCAGAACAATCAGCGCAACGCCTCAACGTAGCGGTGGTCGACACCATCACAGCCTCTGATTTCAACAGCAGCTCCGTCGGCTACAAGACCATTAACCCAGCAACTGCCAACCTGGGTGACCTCACCCTCACGGTTAAAGCAATCATCCCAACGTGGGCGAACTACGTCATAGCCCCAACGCTGTTCACTGACACCAACGTTCCCAACATTTCGAACGCCACATGGGTTTTCGGCGGCAAAGACGATATCAGCTGGGATGATGTGAAAGCCCTCAACCAATTGGGCCTCGTGGTCAAAGCGCAAAAACTCCAGAGTAACCCCAACGCCATCCCCCTGGATGACATGTACCCGGAATACCGCGCCTCACTGAAAAAAGATCAAAAAGCAGCCCTCCAGGACGACCCCGAAGACGCAGGATACTGGTTCCAAATGGCTTTTGATACCGTGTCCACGTACATCGTATACCTGATCGCAGCCTGCCTGGCATTAGCAACCATCAGCCCCATCTTCGCCATCGCCACATCACGACAAACCAAAACATATGCCCTGATGCGCAGCCAAGGCGCAACCCGACGGCACATTCGGTGGGCAGTCATGACGTATGACACCATCTCAGGGGTCATCGGCGCGGTGCTCGGCATTGTCGTGGGGCTCACTGCCAGCTTCATTGACTGGAAAGTCAGCCACCCTGGTTGGCCATTCACCACAGACCCAATGATTTTGCTGCAGGGGTTTGCGGCAGCAGTTGTCGGTGCCACAGTCTCGGCATTTGTGCCGGCAGTCATCACCGCCATGGGGCCGATCATCTCCGGGGTGGAAGACGCCCAGCCAGACCGGATTCTCAAATGGCGCAACTGGATGTGGACTGGCCCCGCCTGCGTGGTCTTTGTGGTGGCTGTCTTATTCATTACGCAGGTCACGTCCATCTTAGATTTCCTGTCCGGGACGCCTGACAACCCCAACGTTTGGGGCAACAACATCCCGCTTATCGGCACGGTAATCCTCTCAATAGTAGGCCTAGTAGGGATCTTCGGCAGCATCATTATCTTGGTGTATAGCGCTGGAGTGATTCAGAAGCCGCTGGCGGCGCGGCTGGCTGGCCGGTTGGTGCGTCGAGAAGCATTAAAGTCGGGAGCAATCATCGCCGCAATCATTGGCACGGCATTCGTGACCACAGCCATTGACACCGACACAATGCTTGATGAAAAGGAAAAATGAGTACACCACCAGCATTTATAATACAAATATGGTGGAATTATCTGGGTCGACGTCTTTCTGCAGTTCTACAGGCTCAGCCGACGATGCGACCTCCGAGCCCACCTCCTACGAGCAGCAAGTAGCCGAAGCGGAAACCCCACAGGTGAAAGAACTTACCGATGTTGTGGCCAACAAGCTAGGTAAAACCACATCGTTCCCACTGCTGTACGCAAGCTTAATTTCCAATAAGTACGATAGCTTCGACCTGTATCTCACCAACGGGTACCAGTTTAACCCGTCATTCGAGACCGGACCCCGCCTCATCTACCAGGGCAAAGATGGGGGAACCGACCCGGAAGCAGCTCGGCATTGCCGGCACCTCCAGCTCCAGCGATCCTTCTATAGCGGAGAGGGGCGTACCGAGAAGCCAATCATGGTTGGTGGGCCGGAATTGTTGCAGATGTTCCAGCTGTCACCGGAGCAACGAGCCGCGGCAGAACGGGCATTGAACGAAGGCGGTATCGTGGGGTCATCGTCAATCGTTGATACCGGCTCCCGCGAAAAGCTCACCCTGGATTTCCGGGATTACAATTATACGAGTGATACGTCGGATCCAGAAATCCGCACCATGACCAAAACCGAAGAGCTGCCCTTTGCCGCAAGTCTGCCGGAACTGTACGGCGGTGGATTGTCAGCCCCCAGGCTGCGGAAAAATTCGACCTAAGCGCCGCAGTCAATAGCTATATTGTGATCACGGAACGGCCAGTCACCGTCAACGACGTCGCCACGTTGAATGAAGACGCCGACAAAGTCAATGAGTACTACCATGTGTCATCCCGAGGTGACGTCGAGACGCACAATCCTCTCAGCATGTGGATCCTGAGCGCAGGCATCCTGCTGGTCCTCGGGTTGGTGCTGGTGGTAGCGGCCCCGCAGGTGCGCGCCCAGAACCAGCAGCTCTATGCGATTGGTGCTCCGGTGACGCTAGTGCGGCAGATTGGCGGCTACTACGGTGGGCTCACGGCCATTCTGGGCACGTGGCCGGCGGTCATCATGGGGCATCTCGCCGCGCTGATTTTCACCCATCCCAGTACCTATGATGTTAATGGTCAGCTGCTGCACGCTGGCACGTTTGAGCTCTTCAGCGTCAACTGGCCTTCAGTGTTGTACCTGTGTCTGCTGGTCCCGGCAGTGTCCGCAGCGATGGGGTACTTCGCCACGCGCTCCAACACGATGCTGGAATACCGCCAAGATTAGCGCCCTAGCTTTTCGCTAGCTTTTCGACGCCTTACCGTGCGGGTCCCCCGTAAGGTCGTAAGGTAAGGCGTTTTGGGTGCTATCCACACCAGTAATGGGCAACCCTGCTGCCTATCATTGGCTTTATGCTTATATTGTTATCCCTGATAATCGCGGCAACGTTCATACTACTGGCCATCTTCAGCCCCCTCTTTGTTACCCGCCACGGAGATGAAACCCCCCTTACAGGGCAAAAAATGTGGTAGGTGGGGCCAATCTTGTTACTGATCTGCCCCGCACTACTGCCGGTGAGTACTTATCCTCATTTCCTAACGGTTCTCCTTAGCCTTGGCGTGACGCTGGTGGGAATAATCGGCTTATCCCTGAGCGTTCCCTTCTTAATACACAGCACCCGCCTAATCACCCAGCCTCCATCGGCGAAACTGGCGGGTGAATTAATTCGCCAGCATGCGACAATATCAGGGTCGATCATTTTAGCAACCCTCGTTTTCATCTTCGCCACGCTGTACGCCCAAAGTTTCCTGTTTGCCTTCTTCGGTGATGCATTCCTGAACGACATCGTATATGACCGCGTTCTCGCTGACTTTGTCGAGGTGGCAGCGGGTGGAGTCTTGGTGGTCCTGGCTTTTTCGTTCTGGTTGGTAATTCCAAAGCTTGCAGCGTGGAGCCAACAATTAGCAGCAAAAGGAATCCCCAGCGTTGTGATACGACGAGCCCATGTTTGGTACGGCGGCATCATTACGTTTCTGAGCACCACCACTGCGGTGGTGTTCGGGCATTATGTGTCCATCATTGCTGCTTATAGAAAACTTGCAGGCCGTAGTTTCACTGCCAGCCCAAAGACCAATGACCTGCTTGGTTTCATCGCCGGCCAAATCAACTGGCCGCTCATCCTGATCTTGTGCATTGTGGTGCCGCTGCTTGTGATGCCGCTGGTTGCCGCAGCCATGGAGCGTTTCATGATCAAACCCTGTAAAACCCCAACCGTAACCGCTAAAGCTTCTCCATCGGCACCCCACCAATCAGCATGAGCCGCACCGTCCCTGCGGAACCAAAGTCAATGGTCACGGAGGCATGCGGCCCGGATCCATCCACGTTTTGCACCGTGCCGAGCCCATATTTTTCGTGATTAACCCGGTCCCCCACCACCAGATGCAGGTTGGACGCTGATACTGACGGCCGGGTGGGTTTGCGCGTGGGGCGCTTAGGCATGCTGGGGTATCCGGCCACAAAGGCATCATCGCTGCCCCAGCCGCTGGAGGAATAATCGGGTTCTTCCCGCCGCCATTGCATAAGTTCGCTGGGAATATCGTCGAGGAACCGGGAAGCCGGGTTGGTGACGGCGCTCCCCCAGGAGGAGCGCAACATGGCGCGAGTAAGGTACAAATTCCGGCGGGCCCGGGTGATGCCCACGTAGGCGAGCCGGCGTTCTTCGGCGAGTTCTTGGGGGTTTCCGAGTGCCCGCAGGTGCGGGAATTGGCCGTCTTCCCAGCCGATTAAGAACACCACGGGGAATTCCAGGCCTTTCGCGGTGTGCAGGGTCATAAGGGTGACCACGCTGTTTTCGGTGTCTGGCAGTTGGTCAGCGTCGGCTACGAGGGAGACTTTTTCCAGGAAGGCCTGGATGGAACCCTGCGCGGCTTCGCCTTCTGCTACCTCCTCCAGGTCTTCATATGCGAGTTGGTTGGCCACTTCGGAGCTGAATTCCCGGGCGACGGACACAAGTTCGTTGAGGTTGTCGAGGCGGGCACCATCTTGGGGGTCGTTGCTGGCTTCGAGTTCGGCTTTGTAGCCAGTGGCGTCGAGGATGCGGGAGACCACCACACCGATGTCGGGGAGGCCGGTGATATCGTTGATAGCTTCGGCGGCTTCGGTTCGGAGGTTGGCCATGAGTTCGGTGAAGCCGGCGATGGCTTTGCGTGCGCGGGTGCCGAGGGCGGTGACTTTACCAGTGGCGGCATCATCGAGGGCTTCGGCGAAGCTGATGCCGAAGTTTTCGGCGTAGAGGTTGACGCTGGCTACGGCGCGCTCGCCAATGCCCCGGCGTGGCGTGTTGATGATGCGGCGGAGGGATACTTCGTCGTTGGGGTTGTTGAGAACCCGCAGGTAGGCGAGGATGTCGCGGATTTCTTTGCGTTCGTAGAATCGGGTGCCACCCACCACCTTATAGGGAATGCCTGTTCGAATGAAGACTTCTTCGATGGCGCGGGAGGAATTGTTGGTGCGGTACATGATGGCGATGTCGCCATAGTTGTGGCCCTGATCGGTGAGGTCATCAATTTCATTGGCGACGAATCGGGCTTCGTCGTGTTCATTATCGGCGACGTAGCCAATGATTTTGCTGCCGGCGCCTTGGTCGGTCCAGAGCTTCTTGTCCCGCCGATTATCGTTGTGGGAGATGACGGCGTTAGCTGCGGAAAGAATGGTTTGAGTCGAACGGTAGTTCTGTTCGAGGAGGATGGTGCGGGCTTGGGGGTAGTCGCGTTCGAATTCCTCAATGTTGCGGATGGTGGCACCCCGGAAGGCGTAAATGGATTGGTCGGAGTCACCAACCACGCAGAGTTCGCTGGCGTCGTCCTGGTCACCAACCAGGGTGGAGATGAGGGCGTATTGAGCGTGGTTGGTGTCCTGGTATTCGTCGATAAGCACATGCCGAAAACGTTTGCGATAATAAGCAGTGATTTCGGGGTGGGTTCGGAAAATACGGACAGTTTCGCCAATAAGATCATCAAAATCGACAGCATTGGATTCCCGCAAGCGGCGCTGATATTCAATGTAGACCTGCGCAATGGTGCGGTTGAATGGGTTGCGGGTGGCATCAGCTTCATCGAGCGCAGCCTCGGGATCAATGAGTTCGTTTTTTAGTGCGGAAATGGCGCTGGCGAGAAGTCTAGCTGGGAATTTCTGTAGATTAACCTCTAAGTCCTTGGCGATCATGGTGAGTAACCGCTTGGAATCATCAGAATCGTAGATGGTGAAATTCGTATTCAACCCAGGTATGAGATTTGCTTGTTCTCGCAGGAGACGCACGCAGGTGGAGTGAAAAGTGGACACCCACATGCGACTAGCCACCGGCCCCACCAGGTTAATCACACGTTCGCGCATTTCGACGGCGGCTTTATTGGTGAATGTGATCGCCAGAATTTGCCCAGGTGATACGCCTCGCGCCTGCATGAGGTACGCAATGCGACGTGTCAGCACCGCAGTTTTCCCGGACCCGGCGCCTGCAACAATGAGTAGTGGTGACCCGATGTGTTCCACTGCTTCCCGTTGTTGCGGGTTAAGCCGCTCAAGCAGGTCGCTTGTTGATGTTTCCATGTTCTGCGCATGAAATGGTGATGTTTGTAGGATTCCTGCCGCCGACGCAGGGGACACCGGAACATAGAATTCTTCCTCTGGCGGGACCATGTCCTCTGCGAGTGGTTCCTCCGGTGGTGGTGGCAAAGGCTCATCCGGTGGGGTTGCAGAATAGGACTCAAACCCGGTCACACCAGCAAAAAGATCGGGTTGGTCAGTTTGGTTTCGGTGGAAGGGAGAGTTATTCGCAGCATTCATCGTCCTTCCAACTTACAACGTCATCCGGACGCATAATCCCAACAACACAAAATCCCAGGTAAAAAGACTTATGTGGTTATTAAAGCATCTGGCACAATGTTATTCATGGCTGATGACATTAACTTCGAAATTCGGTTCCCCTCCGGCACTGACGATCCACTTTCCGACGCTGAAATTCAGAAATACCGCGAGGAAATCAACCGCCTAGACCAGGTCATTCTTGATGCAGTGAAACGCCGCACTGAAATTTCCCAAGCCATAGGTAAAACCCGCATGTCCTCGGGCGGCACCAAATTGGTGCACACCCGTGAGGTAGCGATTATTAACCAATTTCGGGAAGAACTCGGTCCGGAGGGGCCAGCGTTGGCGCAAATCCTGTTGCGCATGGGCCGCGGTCGTCTGGGTTAAATCTTTCCCCTGAACCATCCCTTAACGACTCACCCCAACCCCGGCTAGCTTCATTTTTGCTGAACTAGGTTTCTGCCACACAGGACCCAAATGCCTTACCTCAAAATATCTCACCACCAGCGAGCACACGCTGCCTATGACTATGATGGGTAGGCATGGCTAATCGCACTTATTTATATGCAGCAAAAATTGTTGAGGATGAAGGGCAGTACACCGGGATCGGGGAGTTCAATTACACAATCCCATTTATCGCTCATTTGTTCACTTTTGTGGACGTGCAACGAATTCCATCATTGATTTTCAATGATAGGTTCTCGGGTTTTTATGGCAGATTGGTACCGGAGAACGTAACAACTTTTATCCACCATATTCAGGAGCTTTTCCACAAGTACAAGACAAATATTGCGCCTGATATTGTGGCTGAAATGAATAAGATGTGGACCCAAGCCTTGGACCGGCTGGAGAAGATCAGTGCAGAGGGCTACACGCATGTGCTCATGGAACCGGCAGAGGTTTTCGCACTGGGTGTCGATGGAGATGATGAATTCGATGCCCTCGGAGATGAACTTCTGTACGACATGCAGAATTTTGATATAACCACCGACACTCAGAATCGGTTATCAGATTTAGAGGCCCAGCTCCAAGCGGGAAAATTCCAGGATCCTGCAATGGCTTGGGAGTCCTTGCGGGAGCTTGGAGCTGGGTTTTATTCCTCTGTTCTTTATTTTGATCTGCGCCGGATCACGGAAGTTCCTGGGACGTAAATTTAGAGTGGCAGGGAGATGAATTTCGGTTCTAGGTATTCATAAATACCTTCGAATCCTCCCTCACGCCCCAATCCGGATTCTTTCACACCACCGAAGGGCGCGGCGGGGTCGGACAGTGCGCCTTTGTTGACTGCAACCATGCCGGCCTCAATCTGTTCAGCAACGGCCAGCGCCCGCCCAGTATCGCCAGCAAAAACGTATGCTGCAAGGCCAAATGGGGTGTTGTTGGCAATGGCGATGGCTTCGGCTTCCTCCCGGAAGGTTTGCACGGCGACCACCGGCCCGAAGATTTCGGAATTAGCAATGGCGGCGCTGGCCGGCACATTCCCCAGCACGGTAGCAGGATAGTAGCTCCCGCCCTGCGGCAAATCAGCAGGCAGCTTATCGACGTCCCCACCCAGCGCCACAGTCGCCCCCGCCGCAACAGCATCATCCACCAAAGATCGCACTGTATCCACCTGATCATCGCCAGAAAGCGCCCCAAAGGTCACGCCCTCCGCAGTGGCCTGCCCCAGATGGAAACTAGCCATCACTTCGGACACCTTTTCGATAAATTCTTCTGCCACATCGGCATGCACCAGGAACCGGTTTGCCGCGATGCACACCTGCCCGGCACCCCGCATCTTGGCCACCGCCACAGCCTGGGCGGCCTGTTCCAGGTCGGCGTCTTTCAGCACGATGTACGGGGCGTTTCCACCCAGTTCCAGGCTGACCCGCAGAGATCGCTGGGCCGCCTGGGCTGCAAGCTTCTGCCCTACTTCAGTGGAACCAGTGAAGGTGAGTTTTTGCAGTCGGGGGTCATCCAGCAGCGCGGAAATGTTCGAAGCCTTTTTCGAAGGCAGAACCGCTACCACTCCGTCGGGCACGCCGGCTTCCTTCAGGAGTTTAGCCAGATACAACATGGTGAGCGGCGTCTTGGATGCCGGCTTCACGATCATCGTGCACCCCGCCGCCAGGGCCGGACCCAGCTTCCGGGTGCCCATTGCCAGCGGGAAATTCCATGGGGTGATGGCCAGGCAGGGGCCTACCGGCTGGTGCGTAACCACGATGCGGGCGTTACCAGCTGGGCTGTGTCGGTAGTCGCCCCGGATACGCACGGCTTCTTCCGCGAACCACCGGAAAAATTCTGCCCCATAGGCGACTTCACCACGGCTGTCGGGAAGTGCGCGGCCAAGTTCGAGGGATTGCAGCCAGGCTAATTCTTCGCCATGTTCGATGATGAGTTCGAAGGCTCGGCGAAGGATTTCGGCGCGTTCCCGGGCTGGGGTGGCTGCCCAGGATTTCCCAGCGCGTTCAGCGGCATCAAGGGCTCGTTGTACATCGTCTGCGCTGGCTGAGGCGACTTCGGCGAGCACTGTACCGTCGGATGGGTTGGTCACGGTTAGGGTTTCGCCGCCTTCGCCCGGCACGAATTCACCGCTGATGAATAAACCCGTGGGAGTTTTAGCTAGTAATTCCACTACATCCATGGAGAATTCCTCTCGAAAGTTTTTAGGGGTTGTACTAGCATTTTTAGCATTTTTTATCACTGAGGGTAGTTATTTTAGGTTTTTCCTTTTGCTTTTCGATGCCCCCACTCCCCCACCCCCTCAGTGCAGCACTTTTCCTAAGCTAGGTTTCTACCCTCCATGCCCCAGCTACAGCACTCCACAATCCAGAAACCCAGCTCAGCACTTCTGATAACCGCAAACCTGGGGCGTCGAAAAGCTAGCAAGCATGCCATAAATGATTCAGCAGGTTTGATTAGCTGGGTTTCTAGATCTGGGGGCATGGTTTCGCGGTTTGCCAGGCGGAACCCCAGCTCAGCAAATCCGCTGCCATAATTCCTGGACAATACTGTCCAAAAATTTGTATCCTGGGAAGCATCACCAACCGAAAGGCATCAGCATGGCTCGCCCAGCGCAACCGCTTGACCCGGCGCGGCAAGCGCACTTATTCCAGACCGCCCGCATAGCTTTTGCAACCAATGGATTTCAGGCAACCCGCATCACTGCAATCTTGCAGCAAGCGGAGTTTCAGCGCAGTTCGTTCTATTACTTCTTCGACACCAAAGAACGGCTTTTTGATGCCGCTTTTGCCGATGGGTTACGTGAGCTCAGCACTCATGTGCACCTTCCAGACATTGCCGCCTTGACGCAGGAAACCTTCTGGCCGGCGCTCACGCAGTTCATGGCGGGCATGTCAGCAGCAGCGAAGCGGGCAGATCTCACGGCTGTTGGGACGATGTTTCACATGGCAGACCGACCTAATTGCTCTAGCGTTGTTGCTTTCACAGAGGCGGTAACCGAGTGGACTAGCAAGATTGTGGACCAAGGGTTAGCACTGGGGGTGCTTGACCCTGAGATTCCAGCAGAGTTGCATGTTGAGCTTGCGTATGAAGTGGTGAGTTGCCTGGATCGGTGGGCAGTGCGTGACGCAAACGCAAGCCATGTGAATGAGGTTCCGGCGTTGGTGGCGGCAATTGTGCCGCGCATGTTGGGGCAGCAACAGCGATCAGGGAAGCAGGCACAATCATGAGCACGGTTGTGGTGGCGGGCGCAACGGGGTATCTCGGCCGGTTCATTGTTGCGGAGTTACATCGTCAGGGGCACGAAGTGCGAGCGATTGTTCGCGATCAGGAACGTGCGGAATTGCCTGGTCCGTGGGGTTCTCCAGCATTAGTTGGGATGGTTAATGAATGGGCAGTGGGCAATGTAACAGATCCGGTTTTTGCAGCGGATGTTGTTGAAGGGGCAAGCCGGGTGATTTCGGCGTTGGGGGTGACGCGACAGAAGGCGAATCCGTGGGATGTTGATTACCGGGCAAACCTCGCACTGTTGCAGTCGGCGCTGCACCATCAGGTCACCTCGTTTTGTTATGTGAATGTTTTGGGTGGGGCGGAGTGCCCGGCACGGTTGACGCAGGCTAAAGCTGCTTTTGTGCGGGAGTTGCAGGCTGCAGATGTGGTTAGTCAGGTGATTAATCCGTCTGGGTATTTTTCAGACATGATGCAGATTCTCGCCATGGCGCGGCGGGGTCGAGTGTTTCTGTTGGACCCGCATAAGCGGGTTCATCCGATTCATGGGGCGGATTTGGCTCGGGTGTGCGTCGAAAAGCAGACTGCTGGGGAGTGGGATGTGGGCGGCCCGGATGTTTTTACGTGGTGGGAGCTGGCAGAATGCGCATTCCGGGCGGTGCATAAGCCGGCGAAAATTACGGTGCTGCCGCGGGTGGTTGGAATGTTGCTGGCGCAGGCACGCTGGTCGACGCTGGGGTTTGCGGCGTGGAACATGATGCATGATTCCGTGGGGGAATCGGTTGGGTCGCACAAACTTTATGATTTTTACCAAGGTTGACGGCAAATCGGTTGGTATGCGACTACGGTTGTGGGTGTATGTGCGCTCAGGTTTTGCCAGCGTGCGACACTGATCTTATCTCAGCATGAAATGGAGCACGTCACTATGACTGATGACATCACCACCACCGAAGCCTGGGCGGAAGTAGCAGCAGCCCAGAAAGGCTTGGCGCAGAAAACATTACGCCAGCTTTTCGACGCCAACCCGGAGCGGGGCAAGAAGCTCAACTTCAGCGCAGCCGGCCTGTATGTTGACTTGTCGAAGAATTATATGGATTGCACCACCCGCAAAGCTCTGTTCAACCTGGCTCGGGCCGCAAAGCTGGAGGACCATATCGAAGCCATGTTCCGGGGCGACAAGATCAACAACACGGAGAACCGCTCTGTGCTGCACACCGCCCTGCGCCTGCCGGTTGATAATGATTTGGTTGTTGATGGCCAGGATGTGGCAGCTGACGTACATGAGGTGTTGAGCCGCATGCGGGATTTCGCCACGGCATTGCGGTCGGGAACGTGGTTGGGATACACCAATCACACCATTAAAACCGTGGTGAACATTGGCATTGGTGGTTCCGACTTGGGGCCAGCCATGGCGGTACGGGCGCTGCGGGCTTATGCCACCGCCGGCATCAAAGCAAAGTTCGTATCCAATGTGGATCCGGCGGATATCATTTCAGTTCTGGATGAGTGCGACCCCGAATCCACGTTGTTTGTGGTGGCGTCAAAGACGTTTACCACCCAGGAGACCTTGGCCAATGCGCATGCAGCCAAGCGGTGGCTCGTGGAGAAGCTGGGTTCTGAAGATGCCGTGGCCAAGCATTTCGTGGCGGTGTCCACCAATGCGGAAAAGGTCTCCGAATTTGGTATTGATACCAATAACATGTTTGGGTTCTGGGATTGGGTCGGGGGCCGCTATTCGGTGGATTCCGCCATCGGCCTGTCGCTCATGGCGGTGATTGGCCCGCAGGACTTCATGAATTTCCTCGCTGGCTTCCACGCCATGGATGAGCATTTCCGCAGCACCCCGCTGGAGCAGAATGTGCCGGTGAACATGGGTCTGTTGGGTGTGCTGTACAATGATTTCTTTGGTGCCCAAACCCATGCGGTGCTGCCCTACTCGGAGGATCTGGGCCGCTTCCCGGCCTACCTGCAGCAGTTGACCATGGAGTCCAATGGTAAGTCTGTGCGCCGGGATGGCACCGCCGTGACGTTGAACACCGGGGAGATTTACTGGGGTGAACCAGGCACCAATGGTCAGCATGCGTTTTTCCAGTTGATGCACCAGGGGACGAAGGTCATTCCGGCGGACTTCATTGGGTTTATTCGGCCGAAGCAGGATTTACCCACTGCGGATGGCACCGGCAGCATGCATGACCTGCTCATGAGTAACTTCTTCGCGCAGACCAAGGTGTTGGCGTTCGGCAAGACCGCCGAGGAGATTGCCGCCGAGGGCGTGGCACCGGAGTTGGTGCCGCATAAGGTGATGCCGGGTAATCGGCCGTCGACCACGATTTTGGCGGAGGAGCTGACGCCGGCAGTTTTGGGTGCGTTAATCGCGTTGTATGAGCATATTACGTTTGTGCAAGGTGTAATTTGGGGGATTAATTCATTTGACCAATGGGGGGTGGAGTTAGGTAAGCAGCAGGCTAATGATTTGGCGCCGGCCGTATCGGGGGAAGTTACCGTCAATTCCGGCGACAGCTCTACTGATACGCTTATTTCTTGGTATCGGGCACATCGGGGCTAATTGCCGTTAGGCTAGCTGCCACACTCTACCACGGGCTACCCCACATCATGACGGGAAAGCAACCTTAAGCAGGTTTCGCTTTCCCGTATGGGCTCCCCCGTTTTTTACCCCTTTTCTTTGGATTGATAATATCGGTCAGGGTTTACAAAAGGGTCACATAGTGCTGCATTTTTCGAGCTTTTCATTCCTATCTGAAGTCACGCTAGAATTAAAAACCAAAGCTCATAGCACGTTACTTCGGTTTACGGAACATTCGATCATGCGTGCGTGACATCCTTCGATGCACATAGCAATAGAGAGAGAAATTTGTCGTGTCATTTATGATGAAACCTGACCGGGTTCTTGTTCTAGGAGGAACAGGTTCTGTTGGTCGCCTCGTGGTGGAAGCTCTGCTTCACCATAATATTTCTGCACGATTATTGAGCAGGGATCCCCGCAAAGCCAAGAGAATGTTCGCCGAACTTGAAGCCACCAATGCGGCAACCAACAAAGCCGCCAACGAGGCCAACGAAGCCACCAAAGCTCCCGGAAACACCATTGAGATTTTCGGCGGCGACCTTATGAATCCAGCGACTATTGCGGATGCCCTCGACCACGTCAATGCCGTCATTCTGACCCACGGTGCACCCCATGATTCCGGCGAGTATGAAAGCGTCGATTACGGGGCAATCCCTGCCCTGCTTGAGGCGCTGGGTAAAAAGACCATTCCGGTGGTGCTCATGAGCTCCATTGGGGTTACCAATAATGATGCCGTGGAGTTATTAATATGGAAGCGCCGAGGCGAGCGGCTGCTGCGCAGCAGTGGCTTGCCGTACACCATCATTCGCCCTGGTTGGTTTGATGCGGGCTCTGAGGATGAGCAGCGCGCGGAGCTGCGCCAGGGGGATGGCACGGAATATGGTTCTGTGCGTCGGGTTGATGTTGCCGAGGCGTTGGTGCAGGCAACTTTTCTTTCCGAGGCGTTGTACCGCACCGTGGAGCTTTTCTCCGTGCCGGGTGATCCGCTGGAGAATTGGGAGGAGGCTTTCGACAAGGCCACTCCGGATGCCGCGGGGGCGTTGGATGGCATCAAGGACACCACCACGTTGCCGCTGGATCGGGAGCCGCACCGGGTGGTGGATGATCTTTATAGGTTCGGCAGCATGAAGTAGGCGCCATCGTTTGGGCTGTTCAGAGCCATTGGCCGGCCGCCAGTTGATGTTTTAGAGATGACCACGCACAGCACCACCATCACTAGGATGATGGTGCCGATTATCACGGCCATGTTTGGTCCGTCGTCCATGCATACCTCCTATTTCTATAGTTGCACCACCGCGTTATAACCAACAGGAATGGCGTTGCTTGGCACAATGGCTTTTCCGAAGGGGACGAAGGCGACGGGAATCATCTTGAGGTTACCCAGCGCCAGGGGGATCCCGATGATTGTGATGGCCAGTGTCGCGGCACTAATCAGGTGCCCCAGCGCAATGCCCCATCCGAACAAAACAATCCATATGATATTGGCGATGAGTATGCCGGCGCTGTCGCCACCGGGTTTAGTAATGATTGCGCGCCCGAATGGCCACACAACATAAGCTGCGATGCGGAAGCTGGCCACCCCCACGGGGATTCCGATGATGGTGATGCAGGCAAGAAGGCCCGCCAGCCCGTAGCCGATGAAGAGCCAGAAACCGGAAAAGATGAACCAGATGATGTTCAATAAAGTTTTCATATTTCCAGGATAGCGGGGGCGTCACTGGGGTTGGCAACGGGGGCACCACCAGATAATTCGTTCCAGTTCACCCGCCGTGGGGTCCCCCAGCGTTCCTGTGACGATCAGCGTGCCGCATCGTCGACATCGTTGGTGGTTCCGCCCGAACACATAGGTGGATTCGCCGATCCGCCGTACTCCGGTGGTGACCCGTAGGGGTGATAGCCGGTTCAGCCACATGAGTTTGCGCGCCAGTGCAACGATTCGTGGCACGTCGCATTCCTGCACGGGCGTGGCCGGGTGCACTCCGGCGATGAAGCAGATTTCCGCCCGGTATTCGTTGCCCACGCCGGCGAGGTTTTTCTGATCCAGCAGGGCGGTGCCGATGGGCCGGTCGGGGCGCAGCATGATGCGTCGTATAGCTTCTGCTTCGCCGGTTGTTTCCCAGTCGTCCCCCAAAACGTCGGGCCCCAGATGGCTAATATGTTCGAGATAATCCGCCGTGGGGAATACCCGCACGAACCCTAGGGAATGCCCCACCACCTCAATGTCATCCGTTAGTTGCAGAACGATACGGGCGGTGTGACCAGGTTTTTTCCACCGGTCGCCCACGCGGTGTACCGCCCAGGTGCCTTCCATTTTTAAATGCGCGTGCAAAATCTGCGGGCCGATCTGCATGAACAGGTGTTTGCCATAGGGCCACACGCGGTCAACGGTGCTGCCGGTAAAAGTGGCCAGCGAATGCTGCGGCACTCGAATATCCGTTCGTAAGATTTCCCGCCCCACCATGAACTGCATGCGGCGCGCCAGTTGATAAATGGAATCACCTTCGGGCACGACGTTGCCTCCCCAACTGCGCCACAGCCTCGCTCAACGTCCGCCCACCCGCCGGCGGCGTCGCCCCACTCGGCGCGGCAATTCGCAGCCCGCTCGGCGTCATGCTCGCCCCCGCTGCCCGAAATTGTTCCCGATACTCGCTGGTCAGCACGGGTTCGCCATTGAGCTTTTCGACGCTCACCCGGGTCATAACATTCTGCTCCACAGCACTCATCAATGCCTGCACCACCAGGCCAATCACGGTGTCCTGCGGCACGTCCGCCGGTGGGTCAAACAGCGTGAGGTTCTTCCCGCCCCGGCTCAGGTGCGCCATCGGTAGGCCATCGATAAGCACAACGAGTGCCCCGGCGGAACGGCTAACCGACCGGCCGGGCCACGGCAAACTCGCCCCGTAGGGATTGGCCGGGTCACACGCCGCAAGCACACACACGTTCGGATCAGTGGTGCCGGAGGGCCACCCCGCAACATCCTCTGAATCCGCGAAGCTACGCAGCCGATCAATCACCGCAGAGGTGGAGAACTGTGCCGCCCCCAAATCTGTGATGAAATGCCCGCGCAATGCCTTTCCGGATTCCTCAAACCCGCTCAGCACTTTGTACGCCAAGGCGAACCCGCCCAGGACGTTTTCTGATTGCACTGCGCCACGAGTGACCACCCCGTACCGGTCCAACCAGGCTTCCCCGTGCGCCACGGATCGGGGCGTGGGATCCACCGTCGCGGCTACTGTGCGCGACCATCGTCCCACCATATCCGGTGGAATGCGGTTCACCACTGTGCGCCCCATGCGCAACCGAGATCTGGTTGGTGTCCGCTTCGACCGGTGCGCAGTGTTTCCCCGAGTCAGCCGGGCCGCCAGCGGGGCGAAACTATCGGGGCTGACCAGCCCCACCTCAAATAGTTCCCACAGGGCAGCCCGCGTCGTTTCGAAATCCCGCCCGGCGCGCACTTGGTCGAAGAAGAAGCCACCGTCCCCTAGTTCCGCCAGAATCTCACTGGCCACCAGGCTTAACGTTGGTTCCGCCACCGGCTGCGGCATTAGATCAGCAGCATAATCGCGCGGCAGCAACATCACCCATGGGTCGCTGCTCCCAGCCAGGCCGGCCCCCACGATGTGAATTTCCCCGTTGTGGCAGAGTGTTTGCAGATCCACGGGATTGTAATCACGCACCCGGCTGGGCAGAATCACGCTTTCCCACGCGCTGGCCGGCAACCGCACACCCGCGAGCTGCTCGCACACTGCAAACACGCCGTCTTCGCCTCGCAGCTGGGGCTTCTCCCCCACCGGCGCGATCTGGTGCCAGTCCAGCAGGAACCGGGCGTAAGCGCTGTGGCTCACTGGGCGGGTTTGCGCCCGCGCCGCCGCCAATGACCGGGAGCGCATCAACCGCAGCACTTCGACGGAAATGTATTCCACCTCATCAATGCCCTTCCGGTAGTGGCCTACAACCACCAGGCCGGCGTCCTGCAATACCGACAGCACCGTGTGCGCCACGCCTGCTGCCAGGCCAAAGGCTGCGGTCACATCATCCAACACGAATGGCCCATGGGTGCGCACCCACCGGCTCAGCAGCTGTTCCAATGCGTCCGGCACCACCGCCACGGGTGCGGATACTCCTGGCGGCACGGGAATGCCCAGGCCATCCCGCAGCAATGGTGCATCTGGTACCTGCGCCAGGTGCTCTACTCCGGCGATCCGCACTCGCATGATGCGGCCCGGGAGGCTGACGCCTGTGGCGTCGAAAAGCGTGTGCTCTGGTAGGGCAGCGACCGGGATGGGCCCCAGGATCCGCAGCGCATCCACCAGTTCTTCCACGGTGCGCGCCCGCCGGCTTTCAGACACCCGCCGCACGTTTGCATCCACCTCAGCGATGATGTCGGGATCCAACAAGTCCCGCAGCTCCACCGACCCCAGCAGTTTCGCCAATAATTGCGGATCCAGCGCCAACGCGGCAGCCCGCTTTTCCGCCAACGGCGAATCCCCCTCGTACACAAACGCCCCGGTGTACGTGAACAAAATTGACGAGGCAAACGGTGAGGGCTGCGTTGTCTCCACCTCAGCTATTCGAACGCGCGTTTCCTTAATGTCCTTGCACAACTGCACCAGCGACGGCAAATCGTACACATCCTGCAAACACTCCCGCACGGTCTCCAAAATGATCGGAAAACTTGGGTACTTGCGCGCCACATCCAACAACTGAGCTGCCCGCTGCCGCTGCTGCCACAATGGTGCCCGCTTCCCCGGATTCTTCCGCGGCAACAACAACCCCCGCGCCGCGCACTCCCGAAACCGCGCTGCAAACAACGCTGAATTCCCCACCTGCTCCGCGACCACATCCATCACGTCATCCGGATCCAGCTGGAACAGCCCCGCCCCCGGCACCACATCCGACTCCGGCAACCGCAACACAATGCCATCATCATTGCTCACCGGCTGCGCATCAATCCCTGTTTCCGCACTGATTTTCGCACCAACAGCCAACGCCCATGCCGCATTCACACCCCACCCATAGGGGCTATGCAGCACAACACGCCAATCCCCCACTTCATCCCGAAACCGCTCTACAAGTAGAGTTTTTTCATCCGGAACAATCCCCGTCACATCCTGCTGATCCCTAACAAAGCGCACCAAATTATCGCAAGCATACTCATCCAGGCGGTCGATCTGCTGTGCGATAGCGGGATCAGCAGCCACCGCCCGCCGAAACGCCCCCAACGCTTTACCTAGCTCCGCCGGCCGCCCCACTTGGTCCCCCAACCAAAACGGTAACCGGCCCGTCAACCCCGGTGCCGGCGACACCAATACCTGATCCCGCGTGATCTCCTCAATCCGCCAACTCGACGCCCCCAGCGTAAACACATCCCCCACCCGAGATTCATACACCATCTCCTCATCCAACTCCCCCACCCGGCGCGCCCCCTGCTCCCCACCAAGCAGGAACACCCCGAACATGCCCCGGTCGGCGATCGTGCCACCACTGGTCACAGCAATGCGCTGCGCACCAGGGCGGGCCGACAGGGTGCCGGTGATGCGATCGTAGGTGATGCGGGGGCGGAGTTCCGCGAAATCGGTGGAGGGATAGATGCCGGAAGCGAGGTCAATGACGGCATCAAAGACGGTTCGGTCAAGGTTTTTGTAGGGGTAAGCGCGAGTGACCGTTGCGAACCAGTGTTCGATATCCCAATCGGTGACAGCAACAGCGGCGATGGTGTGTTGCAGCAGCACATCCAGGGCATTGCTGGGAACGTGGATTTCCTCAATCATGCCGCGCCGCATCCGGTCCACAGTGACAGCGGTTTGCAGCAGTTCAGCGCGGTGTTTGGGGTAGAATAAACCTTTCGAAGTGGCACCAACAACGTGCCCGGCGCGGCCAACCCGCTGCAGACCACTGGCCACCGAGGGCGGTGACTCCACCTGCACAACAAGATCCACCGCGCCCATGTCGATTCCCAGTTCGAGCGAGCTGGTGGCCACGACGGCTTTCAGAGCGCCTTCTTTCAGCATGGTTTCGGTTTGGGTGCGTTCCTCCTTGGACACCGAACCGTGGTGAGCGCGCGCTATGAGATGGGGCGCAGTGGCGATCTCATCAACGGGTTTCATGACGTCCGCGGGTGGGCGTGGCCCCCGCTTGCCGACGCTCTCCGGGGCGTGGCGCAGGGCGTGAAGCTCATTCAGTTTGGCCGTGAGCTTCTCCGCAGTACGGCGGGAGTTGACGAACACCAGTGTGGATTGGTGGTCCATGATGACGTTGTAAAGGTGTTGTTCGATGTGGGGCCAGATGGAGTTATTGGCGGCACCCCCGGCCCCCGCACCCCCAGACCCATTAAACCCAGGTTCGTCTAACCCCGCTTCGTCGATAAGCGGCGAGCTCAAGCCGAGTGGGTCATCAATGGTGATTTCGCCGATGGTGGAGCCAAGTTCTGGCGCCGGGAGGTCGCTCATGTCTGGGACGGGCACGATGACGTTGAGGTCCCAGTTTTTGGCGGCGGCGGGGTTTACAATGGTGACGGGGTGGCTGCCGCCGAGGAATTGGGCGACGGTTTTCAGGGGGCGGACGGTGGCGGATAGGCCGATGCGTTGCACTGGGTGTCCGACCAGGTGTTCGAGGCGTTCCAGGGTGAGAGCTAGGTGTACGCCGCGTTTGGTGCCGGCGATGGCGTGGATTTCGTCGATGATGACGGTATCCACATCTTTTAGAATCTCGGATGCCTTGGAGGTGAGCATGAGGTAGGCGGATTCTGGGGTGGTGATGAGGATGTCTGGTGGTTGGCGGGTGAGGGCGGTGCGTTCTGCGGCGGGGGTGTCACCGCTGCGGACGCCGACGGAGATGTCAGTTTCGGAGAGCCCTAGGCGTTGGGCGGTGCGGTTGATGCCCAACAGGGGTGCCCGGAGGTTGAGTTCCACGTCCACCCCGAGTGCTTTGAGTGGGGAGATGTAGAGGACTTTCACCCCTGCTTTAGCGCCGGCTTTCATGCCAACCTTAGCGCCAGCTTTGGTCCTTGGTTTTTGGGTATTGTTCCGGTTGGTTGGTTGTTCCTGCCCGGTTGCGGTTTTGTCCACTGAATTTTTGGCAGTGGGATTGACCACAGGCAAGCTGGTTTGGCCAGGGGAATTAACGAAGGTGTTGAGTGCCCACAGGAATGCCGCCAGGGTTTTGCCGGATCCGGTTGGCGCCACCACTAATGCGTTTTCACCTGCGGATATGGCGGACCATGCGGCGGATTGCACCAAGGTGGGGGTGGCGAAAACGTCCCGGAACCAGGTTGCTACTTGGGGGGAAAATTTGTCCAGAATGGTGGCGTCGGCATCGGGTGTGGGGTTAGGGGGCATGCTTCCATTCAATCAAACAACTAAACTTTGTTAGTATGACTGCTCACGTAGATGATGCCACTTTAACCCACCACCTCGCTCGAAGCACTGCCGATCTGTTAAAGGGAATACGCAACGTGGGGGCGCTGCGGGATCGGGCATTGGGGGATGCTGGTGATGATTTAGCCCAGAACTGGATTGCGCGGGTGTTGGAACAGCACCGGCCGGATGATGGTTTCCTGTCGGAGGAGGCTGCGGATAATCCAGAGCGGTTGGGTAAAGACCGAGTGTGGATTATTGATCCACTTGATGGAACCAGAGAGTATGCGACCGGCCGGCAGGACTGGGCGATTCATATTGCGCTGGTGGAGCATGGGGTACCCACGCATGCGGCCGTGGGGTTGCCGGATTTGGGGGTGGTGTTTTTGTCCTCTGATGCCCGGGCGGTTTCTGGCCCGTATGCCAAGCGCATAGCGGTGTCGCATAACCGGGCGCCGGCGGTTGCGCACCATGTGGCAGAGAAGTTGGGGTTCCGGGCGGATCCGTTGGGTTCGGCGGGGGCGAAGGCGATGCATGTGCTCATTGGTGATTATGATGCCTATATTCATGCTGGTGGTCAGTATGAGTGGGATTCGGCGGCGCCGGTGGGTGTGTGTAAGGCTGCGGGGTTGCATTGTTCCCGGTTGGATGGCAGTGAGTTGACCTATAACAATAAGGACACTTATATGCCGGATATTTTGATTTGTCGGCCGGAGTTGGCGGAGGATATTTTGGCGATGGCGGCGGCGTTCCGGGAGGAACACAGCTCGTACTAGTCGTTAATGCCTATTGGGGCATGGAAGCGATACACTGATTACCATGCCTGATAGCAGTACCATAACGATTCCTACACCGTATGAAGATTTATTACGGAAGATTTTAGCTGACGGTATTCATAAAAATGATCGCACGGGTACCGGAACTACCAGCTTGTTTGCCCAACAGTTGCGTTTTGATCTGTCGGAGTTTTTTCCGCTGATTACGACGAAAAAAGTGCATGTTCATTCTGTTGTGGGTGAATTATTGTGGTTTTTGTCTGGTTCTTCGAATGTGCAGTGGTTGCAGGATAATGGCATTCGGATTTGGAATGAGTGGGCGGATGAGCAGGGGGAATTGGGCCCGGTTTATGGGGTGCAGTGGCGTAGTTGGCCCACTCCGGATGGGCAGCATATTGACCAGCTTGCCGGGGCGTTAGCTGCGTTGAAGAGTGATCCGGATTCCCGCCGTAACATAGTGTCGGCGTGGAATGTGGGTGAGTTGTCGCAGATGGCGTTGCCGCCGTGTCACTTGTTGTTTCAGTTGTATGTGGCGAATGGTAGGTTGTCGTGCCAGTTGTATCAGCGTAGTGCGGATATGTTTTTGGGCGTCCCATTCAATATTGCTTCTTATTCGCTGCTTACTCATATGTTGGCGCAGCAAGCGGGCCTAGAGGTGGGCGAGTTCATTTGGGTGGGGGGTGATTGCCATATTTATGACAATCATCGGGAGCAGGTGGATGTGCAGTTGGCGCGGGCACCACGCCCGTATCCGCAGTTAGAGTTGAAGCAGGCGGCGGATTTATTTAGTTATGATTTTTCCGATGTGGTGATTGTTGGTTATGATCCGCATCCGGCTATTGCAGCGCGGGTTGCGGTGTAGGCCATGTTGAAAGCGATTTGGGCGCAAAATCTCAACGGGTTGATTGGTGATGGTAAAACCATGCCGTGGCATGTGCCGGAAGATTTGCAGCATTTTAAGAAGGTCACGTTGGGCTCCCCCATCATCATGGGGCGGCGCACGTGGGAGTCGTTGCCGGCGCGGCCGTTGCCGGGGCGCACCAATGTGGTGCTTTCGCGGCGCACCCCGGGCGAGTGGTCGAATGGGGCCCATGTGGTGGCGAGTATTCCGGAATCCGGCTGGGTGATGGGTGGAGGGTTGGTGTATGCCGCCACGATCGACAAGGTGCAAGAAATACAGCGCACGCTTATCGACGCCCCCACGAACCTGTTTGAATTAGGTGACCGGGCAGTATTTGCGCCTATTATTCCGCAGGATTTTCAGTTAGTGGACAATGGTGACTGGCTGACGTCGTCGTCGGGGTTGCGGTATAAATTTCAGCGGTGGATACGGCGCACCTGATGGGAATCTTTCCGTTAGGTTTTTGTTGAAGCTAGCATGAGCGATAATTTTGTCACGTTATATACAACGTTGTGGTGTCCGTTTTGTCAGCGGCTTACCAAGGCTTTGAACAAGGCCAACATGCCGTACACCAATATTGATGTAGATCATGATGCAGAGGCCGCCGCTTGGGTGGAATCGGTCAATGATGGCAATCGGGTGGTTCCCACCGTGTTGTATTCCGATGGCACGTACGCCACGAATCCCCCAGCAAAAAGTGTTTTGAGTACGTATAACAGACTGCTGGCCGCTGGTTAATCTAATTCCCGCAGCATGTAAATGTCCATGATCCACCCGTGTTGTTGACGCAGGTGGGTTTTTAATTTGGCCACTTCGGATCCGATTTCTTGGGCGGGGCCGCTGCGGATTATTTCTTTATCTGTTCCCAAGTAGGCGCCCCACCACATGTATGTGTGAGGAGTGGAGGCAGTGAGCCAGGCGGTGCCACCATCAAGCATCACGATGCAGTTTCGGTGTCGCGCCCCATCCATGAGTTTGCGACCGGTGGTGATGACGATTTCTTCCCCGATCCGGTTCAGAACAATATGGTGTGCTGCAGTCAGAGCTTGAATGGCGGTGATGCCGGGGATAACGGTGATGGCTATAGGCGTCGAAAAGCGTTCTAAAATGCGCAATGTGGAGTCGTACAGGGCGGGATCGCCCCACACTAAAATAGCTGCGGTACCGTCTGCATCCGTGGCATCAACGATGGCTTGTTCTACGGCTTCAGCGCGAGCTTGATGCCAGCGTTGCACTTCAGCGTAATAGTCGTCGGGCTTGCGGTTGCGGGGCGGATCCAGGACAGTGCGCAGCGGCACGGTGGAATTATGCGCGGCGAGGATTTCTTTACGCAGCCCCAACAGGTCGTGCTTTTCCTCGCCTTTATCAATGGCAATCACCACATCGGCCTGTTGGAGGGCTTTGATTGCCCCAAGGGTGAGATGGTCTGGACTACCAGCCCCAATGCCAATGACCATTATGCGCCGCATGATGCCTCTTCCATGTTTTAGATAGTGCCGTTTACCAGTCTAAACCATGAAATTTTTTTAGTGCCCCAGAGAGGAATCGAACCTCCGACACCGGCTTTAGGAGAGCCGTGCTCTATCCACTGAGCTACTAGGGCAAGCAAACTAATACGCTTGCGAACGTCAGCGTACCGGAGAATTGGCATAGAACAAATTAACACAATCTGAATCTTTGCGGGAACACACGAACGAATAATGTAAGTGCTGCTTCGAATCGGGGGAAGTAGCGGCAATCTGCACGCCATACCTGACGTACAAGAAACTTCGGAACCACTACCACTTATTACCCCCGATTCGGGTTAATCGGGGCAAGAGCATCAAGTGACTACTTTATTTTGGTTAAAGTTTTGGGTAGTTCTTCAGTCCGCCTATGTAGGGGTAATCATGTCCGAATTAAAGCCCACTTTCACCGATGTTAAACAACGTAAAGTCATTGCCAAAATCATTGAAGAGGTTGGTTTTGAGTATCTCAGCATTGAGATCATTAACGAGGATGACACATCTTCAACCCAGGCCTTGGAGCTCAATGTTTATGACGCAAAGCGGTTGAGTGAAGCCTGCGATGCCTTCTTAAAGCGCAGTATTGCCCGTAACTTTGCGGAGTTCTCTGGTCATCTCACCCCCGCTGATCGCATTGGGCTTGATGATGAGGAAGAGGAGTAAAACTACCCCCACTCTACACATTTTCCAGCCTGTCGTGCATGATAGGCTGGTTTTTGTATATTAGGGCGGGGTTCTGGTTTTGCCCTGCCCCTGCCCCCATTCAGCCGCCCCCGCGCAATCTGAGAAATTACCAAGTTTCCGCGCTGGGTTTTAGGATAGAGGATTATATTCTTTCCACTCGCAGCAATCCAATACGAGCTTTTTACTTGTTGAGCTGCCAGCTTCTTGCTCGCAAAGGATGAGATATTATGACCAATTTTGACCCTAACTCACGCCGCAATTCTTCAAAACCCCCAGAGACAACCGAGTTCGATCCCAACGCAACCCAGATCTTCGGCTCAACCCCAACCAATGGTGGCGGCAATAGTGGTTGGCAACAACCAGCTGACGATGACACGCAGATTCTCAGCCCTGTACCTCAACCAGATCCACCGCGCAAGAGGCCTCGCCGACAACAGCCCCAACAAGCACCGCAGCCCCTGCACCCACAGCAACAGCCTCCATCAGATAATGAAACCCAAGTCATGGATGCAGTGTCCCCGACGGAATATCAGGCATCGCAGCAGCAGTATGAGCCTCAACAGCAGTACACCCCACAGCAACAATATGCACCGCAGCCCGGGCACCAACAGCAACCCATGATGGGCGATCAGGGTGGCTACTACTCTGACTATCCAGAAGAAGAAGAGCGACCACCACTGTGGCCGAAAATTTTGGCGGCGGTGCTCATTCTCATTGGCCTGATCGAGATTGTTGTTGGGTTTATGGATGGCATCCTTTTCGGTTACATTCTTATTGGTTTGGCCATCATGGGTGGAGGTATTTGGTACCTCACGTCCAAGCCAGGACGACGTAATTGGAAGATAGCGGTTCCCGCTTTGGTGGGCTTAGGCATCGTGGGGATCATCCTGATTCCGGTGCAGTATAAAATTCAATCAACTTCCAGCACAAAGACCCAAAGTTCTACGATACCGGCACCAATACAGCAGGAACAGGCACCACAAACCCCGGTAGAAACCCCGCAGCTACCAGAGCAACCAATCATGCCAGAGCAGACCCCTGATACTGCACCCAGTTTGGTGGTTCCAACGAATACTCCACAAACACCACCGAGTATTAATCTGACGAACCCAAGTGAGTTGCTTAATATTCTCCCCGATCAGGGCGATATTCCATCGTTACCATCATTGCCATCGTTGCAACAGCTGCCGAGGTTGGACGGTAATGACAACTAAGCTGAGTTAATTGGGCTGGGCTATTGGGTCAGTCAGCTTAGCTGGGCCAACCAGTGAACAATCAATCAGCCAGCTAAGGCTTGCCGATATTTCAGTATCTGGCATCAGGCAGAGATACACTGACATCAATAAGCAACCTTTATAGGATCAACCGCTCCCGCACTGGGCTTCACCGGTGGTGCGGGGGTTTTGGTGTTTTTATTGTTACTTGGTGTTGTTTCTGTGGTTATAAAATTCGGTGTTTTATGTACGCAACACACGGCAAAACCAAAGATTTAGATTAATTTAAAACAAGAAAATAACCCCGATATTTTTCTCAAAAAACTTAGCTTCAGGCGAGTTGTCAACCTCCCCGCCCACCAATTCACGTATAACAGCAGGAAATAATTCAAACACTACCAAATATTATCGAATTTAAAATAAATTTTAGATAATAATGCTACCGTGATGGAGATTTATATTATTTTTTTGGTTCGAGTCGAGGGGCAACTTTTAGCCAAAAAGGTCTAAACTCAAGATTCAGAGTTTTGGCGTACGGTGGAAACCAACGTGTTTTAATAGCAAGTTACTTTTACTGACCCAGGCTTAGTTCCCATGCCTACTGTTGGAAAAGGAGCCGCAACGTGCCACTTCCACGTTTCACACTGACAGTTGCCGCTAGTGTTGCCGCAATTGTTGTGCTCCCCTGTCTCGCCTGGCTGACGTATAGCATGCAAACAGCGGAGCCAGATATATCCGATATATCCATAGCAGCTCTAGCATCATCCCAGGGTTCTGGTTCCACTGCCCCAGACACCACCAACCGTGTAGTCACACCTTTGGCAGATGGTTCGCTGGCCGCCATTTCCTACGATGATCCCAATACACAAAACATTGTGAATGCCACCGCCTCCCAAGCGGGGTTGCCCATCTGCGAATGTTTGCACGATTTAGGGCCAGGGGCAACATTGATGTGTGATGGCACACTACTGTACACGGAGCATTGCGTTGATACTCCCACGACCTCTAATAAAAATGATCTGCACCTAATACCACAGATCAATATTGATACTCCCGCTGAGCCGGAATCCGCTGTTGAGCCGCAATCTGATGGGTGGGTGGCCCCAGAGCACAAGGAAATGCCGGCTATATCCGAGCCCACTGCGCCTATTGAATAGGGGTTAAGCCGCAATGCGTTGCCTTTAAACTAGCACCATGGTTATATCCCCTATGGTTGTTCCTCATTCGCAGATTGTCCTGGCTGCAGACAGTATTGAAGCCGATCCGTTGGTGTCTTTCGCTTGGATCATGGCGGCCGCGGTCATAGCGCCGTTGATTTCCTGGGTGACAGGGAAGCGAATTCCAGCTGTGGTGTTGCTCATTGGGTTTGGCATTGTGATTGGCCCACACTGGTTGGGGTTGGCATCCACGGAGGGTGGCGTGGGGTTGCTGCGGCAATTGGGGTTAGGCATGCTGTTTCTACTGGCTGGTTATGAGATTGATCCGGCCATGGTGCGTGGTAGAGAGGGCCGTAGTGCGGCTAGCACCTGGTTCGTGTGCATGATTTTGAGTTTCATCGGGGCGATTGTGCTGCTCAAGCCGCAGAATACATCGACGGCTGTGGTGCTGGCCATCGCGGTGACGTCGACTGCGGTGGGCACGTTGATGCCAATCATGCGGCAGCAGCAAACCCTGCATAAGCCGGTGGGGCAATCGTTGTTGGTGCATGGGGCGATGGGGGAAATTTTTCCCATTCTGGCGATGGCGTTGCTGCTGTCGGCCAGAAGCACGTGGGTGACGGCCGCGGTGCTAGCGGCGTTTTTCGTGATCGCCATTGTGGTGGCGGTGATTCCCCGGACGGTGCAGGTTTTATTGCCGTGGACGCAACGGGCGATGGTGTTGAATGCCGGCGCAACCGATCAAACAATTTTGCGATTGGTGTTGTGGATGCTGGGGGTGCTGATGGCGGTGGCGGCGGTTTTTGAATTGGATGTGGTGTTGGGGGCGTTTGCCGCTGGGTTTATTTTGCGCAGATTAGTGCCAGAGAAGTTCAGTCAGGCGATGGAACAGCGCCTGGATATTGTGGGGTATTCCCTGCTCATTCCGGTGTTTTTCGTGTGTTCCGGCATGACGATTGATCCGCAGGCGGTGGCGAATCGGCCGTGGTTGTTGTGCCTGTTGGTGGTGTTGATTTATGTGAGTCGCGGGCTGCCGGTTCTGCTTCGGGAAGTGTTTTTCACCACGGGTTCGAAGCTGACGAATATGCGGGAGAAGGTGCAACTGAGTTTATATGCAGCAACAGCGCTACCAATTATTGTGGCGGTGACGGAAGTCGCAGTGGAATCTCAATTACTCACTGAGGAGAATGCATCGTTGCTGGTAGCGGCAGGTTCTGCAACGGTTTTGCTGTTTCCGTTTTTGGCTCATGTGATCAGGCCGATTGAGCCGCTGGATTTATCTTGACGACCAGTGGGGCTTCCAAAACTATTGGGGCTAGTGTTATTATTATTGACTAGTGTTACATAAGTGAAGATTTAATAGCTTTGTAAGCTTTTCGACGATCCCAACACCACCTCGTCGAAAAGCACCACGAGTAGGGAGTTTTATGTCCATCTTTTCGCGTCGCCTCAAAACAGCTGCCATTACTGTCGTGAGTAGCCTCGCCTTGGCAACCGCCGGGATCACAGCCCCACAAGCCTTCGCACTCGGGCCGGCCCTCGGAACTGTCATCGACTACGCCGCCGGCGTCCCCGACGGCGCCGCCATCAAAGAAGCCGGCCACATCGGCAGCGTCCGCTACGTATCCCAACGCCGCCCCGGCGCGGAATGGATGCTCGGCAAGCCGGTGACCGTGGAAGAAACCAAAGATCAGGCCGCTAATGGTTTGAAGGTTGCTTCTGTGTATCAGTTCGGTAAGGAAGACACTGCAGACTGGAAGGAAGGGGCCGCGGGTGCTGCTGTGCATGCGCCGCAGGCCATTCAGTTGCACACGGCAGCGGGAGGCCCGAAGGGGCGTCCGATCTATGTTGCCATTGACGACAATCCGTCACGGGAGCAGTACGACAATCAGATTCGCCCGTACCTGAAGGCGTTTGATGAAATTCTGAAGAGCCAGGGCTATACCATGGGCATTTATGCCAATTATGGCACCATTGATTGGGCGATTCAGGATGGTTTGGGTTCGTACTTCTGGCAGCACGACTGGGGCTCCAACGGGCAGGTTCACCCGCGGGTGAATTTGCACCAAGAGGCTGGCAATACCGAGAACATTGATGGCATTGAGGTTGATGTCAACGATGTGTACACGGAGGATTGGGGTCAGTGGACCCCGGGCCAGGCGGCACCAGCGACCACCGTCCAAGCTGCCACTAATGGTGGCAGCAAGTTGCCGGTTTCCGGGGCGCAAAATCAGTCGGTCATTGATCCGAAATTGTTGAATGTGAAGAATCTGGACGCCAAGACCATTAACCAGCTGGGCACAGTGCTCAATGGTATTTATGGCCAGCTGCCAGGCATGAAGCAGCTGCCGTTGCCTTCCACGGAGGAGCTGGAAGCGGCGCTACGCATCGCTAAGGCCTCCAGTTAGTTGTTGATTCTGCGGCTTTCGTCGTCGTTGTCGCTGTCGCGGTCGTCGTTGTGGCCTTCGGCTTGGATGTGGTTGTCCGGGTTGGTTTGGTTGACGTCGTTGTGGTTGGCACCGTCGTGGTTGTTGTGGCCGTAGGTTTGGGAATCGGAGTCCCCTCACCAAGAACCTGATATTTCATCATCTTGGTGAGGGTTTCTTTATTGTTATTGATGGCGCCAACGGCAACGAAGTCTGGGCCAAAACTGGCCGAGAGAAATTCGTTGTTGTCGTCGTTGTGGGTTAGTCTGCTGCCCTGGACGCCAGGGAGGACGCCGGTTCCGAAATTTTGTTCGGTGTGTGCGAGCAGGGTGGTTTGTTGTTCCTGCATGATATGCAGAATGGTGGCATCAGGTTCGTTGTTGAGCAGTTGCGCCAGGAAGTATGCAACGTCGTAGGAACAGGTGAGCGAGTAACCCCAGTAGGCATCGGGCATGGTGGAATCTAGGTGGTATTCCTTGGCTACCCAGGAGATGGAGCTGGGGTAGGTGGAGTAGAGTTCGTCGGCGATGGCGTTGTCGTCGTTGATGAGCATGCGGCGAGCCTGTTCGCGTTCTTTTTCGCCACCTTTGAGGAAGGCGTAGTGTCCGATGTAGAGCTTGATGAGGCTCAGGCCGCGCCGGGAGTCGCGTTCGTTGGGTGAGCCTACGTGTTTGCCGTCGCGGAGGTTGACGTAGGTGTATTGGTAGGGGGTTCGGTCGTAGGTTTTTTTCTTTTTCTTGGTGTAGTTGAAGCCTTTGGTGGACACCATGGGGGTGGGGTCGTCGGGGGATTTGACCACCACGTTCACGATGTCTTCGGCGATGGGTTTACCGCAGCCGGTGAGCAGTAGGGCACTGCATACCATCATGCTGGTTATGGTGAGGTTCCGGCGCGTGGCGCGTGGCGGAGAACCTGCAAATCTACCGTGTGGTGCAGTAATGGACATGCGCTAAATCCTAGCGCTGAACGCACAAAAAATGCGCACTACAAAAGTACGCATTTTTGTTACCCCAGCTCACTAGATATTTAGCAGATTTAGTGCACTTAAAGTGGGTGGTGTGGGCTTAGCCGTTATTGTCGCTTTTTGCTTGTCGACGTTCCAGGTTAGTGGTCGACGGCTGCTTCCACACCCACGCCGGTCAGGGATCGGACTTCCATCTCTGCTTGCAGGTCATCGAAGTTATCAGGCTTACCGAAAATGGTACCTAGGTAACCTGCGAGGAAAGCAAGGGGGATAGAGACGATGCCGGGGCTTGATAGTGGGAACAGTGCGAAATTGATGCCCTCGCCCAGCATGGAGCTGGCCGATCCAGAGACTGCTGGAGAGAAGATGATCAGCACGAGGGCTGATACCAGGCCGGTGTACATGGAGACCACAGCACCGGTGGTATTGAAACGCTTCCAGTAGAGGGACAACAGGATAGTTGGTAGGTTCGCGGAGGCGGCGATGGTGAAGGCCAGCGACACCAGGAAGGCCACGTTCTGTCCCATGGCCACAATGCCCAGGATGATGGCGATAATACCGATGACCACCACGGTAGTGCGGGACACACGCACTTGTTCTTCCGGGGTGGCTTTGCCGTCGCGGAGCACTGCGTTATAGATGTCGTGTGCAACGGAGGCGGCAGCGGTGATGGCAAGGCCCGCCACCACAGCGAGCACTGTGGCGAAAGCAACTGCGGAGATGGCGGCCATCAGAATAGGTCCACCTAGTTGCAAAGCCAGCAGTGGTGCGGCGGCATTGGCTTTACCAGGTGCTGCGTTGATGGCGTCCGGACCGACCAGGGCCGCAGCACCGTAGCCCAGCACCAGGGTCATGAGGTAGAAGGCGCCGATAAGGACGATAGCCCAGGTCACGGACTTGCGGGCTTCGGTTGCGGTAGGCACAGTGTAAAAGCGCATGAGCACGTGCGGCAAACCAGCGGTACCCAACACCAAGGAGATACCCAGGGAGACGAAGTCCAGGCGGGTGAGTGCGCTCTTGCCGTATTTCAAGCCTGGTTCCAGGATCTTGCTTGGATCGTAGCCGTGTTTCGCAGCGTACTGGGAGAGGCTGTGGGTGTCGACAGCACCATCAAACAGAGTGGTCATGCCGCCCTTGATCTTGATGAAGACCCAGATAGTCATGAGTGTCACACCACCGACGAGCAGCACGGCTTTGATCATTTGCACGTAGGTGGTGCCCTTCATGCCTCCGAGCAGCACGTAGAGGATCATGATGACGCCCACCACGGCTACGACGATGGCTTGTTGTGTAGAGTCATGCAAGTCAAGTAGCACGGACACGAGGGACCCGGCTCCAGCCATCTGTGCAATGAGGTAAAAAAGGGACACGAAGAGGGTGCCGAAGGCGGCAGCCACACGGACGGGCTTTTGCCGCAACCGGAAAGACAACACGTCAGCCATGGTGAACCGGCCGACGTTACGCAGCGGTTCAGCAACAAGCAGCAGTGCCACCAGCCAGGCCACGAAGAAACCCACGGAATAGAGGAAGCCATCGTAGCCGTTGAGGGCGATAGCGCCCACGATTCCCAGGAAGGAGGCGGCGGAAAGGTAGTCACCGGAAATGGCGAGGCCATTTTGGCGGCCAGAGAACGAGCCACCACCGGTGTAGAAGTCGGTGGCTTTGTTGGTGGTTTTGCCGGCCCGCATCACCACAGTCATGGTGAAAATAATGAAGGCGAGGAAGACCGCAATGTTGAGAATTGGGTTGCTCTCTGTGGTGCTTTGTGCGAGAGTCGTGACAGTCATTGTTGTTACCTGTTACCCTTCCATCTCTTTGCGAATCGCTGCCGCTTGGGGCTCGATATTACGGTTGGCGTAACGAATATAAATCCAGGTAATGAGGAATGTTGTGACAAACTGTGCCAGGCCGAACATTACGCCAACATTGAGCGAACCAATGACTGGTTGCGCCATGAAAGCCGGTGCGTACACCGCAGTTAAGACGTAGATGATGTACCAAACGAAGAAGGCAATGGACATGGGGAACGTAAAACTACGATACGTTTTGCGCAGCTTCGCAAATTGCGGGCTTTGCTGCATGTCCCTGAATTCTTGTGGACTAGGCTGTCGCCGTTGGCTTGTGTCGGTAACACTCATGAAGATTCTCGCTTTCTGATCTCCGGTTGCCGAAAGACTGGGGTTTTAATGATTTTCGTGACGGGATAATCTCACCTAAAAAATTGTGATTATGATTACGTAATACAAGTCACTAGTTTTAAGTTACCCGACTCACACCTCTTTCGCCTAAAAAGCAGAAAACGCTTTTAGAATTTCCCCCAAATCACCCCCAGACTTTAGCATGAGCAGGCATATTAAGAATTTAGTTTTCACCCCCGCACCCCACTAAAACCAATATCGCTAAGCCCATAAAGTCCGATCATCGGCCATGAAAGACTGGTGCTCGCTTTTCGACGCGCGCCTGCCGCGCCTCCTGCGCATCCGCACTGGACCAGCACACGTCGAAAAGCTCCTGCGCCCGCGCCCCCAGCTGATAACTAGAATCGTGCTCATTCAACGCCACCTTCAGCTGTTGCATCGCCAACGGCGCCAACCCAGCCACCTCCTGCGCAAACCCCAGCGCCTCCCCGGGCAACTGCGGAATCACGAACCCCACCGCACTCGCCTGCTCCACGGACACCCGCTGATTAGACAGCAACATATTCCGCGCCACTGCCCCACCCAACAAACTCTGTGCCCGCTGAATCGTCCACCCATCCAACGCAAACCCCAGCGCGGCCGCCGGCACCCCAAACCACGCCTTCGGCCCCGCCAACCGCACATCACACGCCAACGCCACCTGCGTCCCCGCCCCCACCGCCGGCCCCTGAATATCCGCAATCACCGGCACCGGCGTAGCCACAATCGCCTGAAGCAACCCAAACAACGCCGTATGAAACTCCGAACCATACACCCCCGATTCCGCACCGGAACCCAAATCCGCGCCCGCGCAAAATGCCGGCCCCTGCCCAGCGAGCAACACCGCCCGCACCGCAGACGGAGCCGCATCAGCCGCCGGCAACTCACTCGCAATCATCCGGCACATATCCGCCGTCAACGCATTCCGCTTCGCCGGCCGATTCAACCTAATCACCTTCACCCCATCGTGAAGTTCGCACACCACCGGTGCCGCAAGAGCAGTCATGATAACCCCTTATCCCTAACAAAACCCCACCAGTAATCACGCTGGTGAGGCAAGAAAAATTATGTTACTTCTGGTCCGTCAACTCGCCCGGGAACGTATCCGGATCCGCATACAACCGGCCGCCACCCGGCGCATCATCCAACGCGGTAATCTGTGTCATCTCTGCTTCGGACAGTTCAAAATCGAAGATCAAAATATTCTCCACCTGCCGCGTCGGCGTCCCCGACTTCGGCACGGATGAAGCCCCCAGTTGGTAAATCCACCGCAACGCCACCTGCGCCGGCGTCACCCCATACTTATCAGCGATACCAATGAGCACTTCTGATTTGCCCACGTCGCCCTGTGCCAGCGGCGACCAGGCCTCAGTCAGCACCCCTAATTCCGCGTGCACTGCCCGCAATTCCGGTTGCGAAAACCCTGGGTGCAGCTCCACCTGGTTAATCGCCGGCACAATATCCGTTTTGTCCCGCAATTCCTGCAACTGTGCCCCGTTAAAGTTGGCCACCGCCACTGACTGCAAAACCCCTAACCCCTGCAGGGTGCTCAGCGCGGCGAACCGTTCCACATACCGCCCCGCCTGGGGCCATGGCCAATGAATCATAAAGCAATCCAGGTAATCCAGGCCCAGATTCCGCAGCGAAGCCTGGAAAGCCTCTTGCACCTGATGGTTCGCCTGCTGGTCATTCCAGACCTTCGAGGTGATAAACAGGTCCTCCCGGCTCACGTCACCGGCCGTGATGGCATCCTTGATGGCTTTGCCCACCTCTACTTCATTCTGGTAAATCGCCGCGGTATCAATATGCCGATAGCCATTATCAATAGCACTGCGGACGGCAGCTAATGCATCATCACCCCGCAGCTTCCACGTACCAAAACCAATAGCCGGCATCTCGGTGCCATCATTAAGGACAAAAGAAGGAACATACTTTTCAGACATACCCTTCTTTTTACCCCTTTTTGTGACTAAAAGTGGGCAATTGCTTCCAAAAAATCCCAACAGGGGTGGTGCCACAATTAGGGTTTAGACCATGACTCACATCTCCGCCCACCAACTCATCACCGAAATCCTCGACCCCGACACCTTCCGCTCCTGGGGCGCCCCACCCCACTACACCAACATCAGCACCGAATACCAGCAAGCCCTCCACCGCGCCCGCGAAAAATCCGGCGTTGATGAGGCGGTTGTCACTGGTGAGGGGCAGGTTTTTGGCACCCGCGTCGCCTTCGTTCTGAGCGAATTTCGCTTCCTCGGGGGTTCCATTGGTGCCGCCACCGCTCGCCGCATCATTGATGCTATTCACCGTGCGACTGCCGAAAAACTCCCCCTCCTCATCTCCCCAGCCTCCGGCGGCACCCGCATGCAGGAAGGCACCCCCGCTTTCGCCCTCATGGTGTCCATCACCACTGCCGTCTACCGGCACAAAGATGCTCACCTCCCCTTCCTCGTCTACCTGCGCAATCCCACTACTGGTGGCGTCTTCGCCTCCTGGGGTTCCGCCGGGCACCTCACGTTTGCCGAGCCCAACGCGCTCCTGGGCTTCCTCGGCCCCCGCGTTGTGGAGCTCACCACCGGCACGACCATTCCCGAGGGTGTCCAACGCGGTGAGCATCTCGCGCACCAAGGCGTCATAGATGGCGTCATTTCACCTCGGCAATTACGAATGGCTGTACGAAAAATCACCAACGTATTGTTAACTCCTTCTGCCACCAGCAAGCCCCCGCTCTCCCCGGTTGAGCAGACCCCCAAGCAGCATGCTTGGGATAGTATTCTGGCGACACGCCGGGCTGATCGCCCTGGTCTGCGGGAGTTTTTGGCCGCTTTGGGGTCCGATAATGTGATCGAATTGTCCGGTACTGATGATGGCCACACCTCCCCCGCCATCAAGGTGGTGTTGGCGCGGATTGCGGACCAGCCGGTTGTCATCATTGGACAGGATCGCCGGCATCAGCCGCCGCACGCTAGTACTGAATTGGGGCCGGCGGCATTGCGGTTTGCCCGGCGCGGCATTGCGTTGGCGCATTCGTTGCAGATTCCGTTGGTGTCGATCATTGATACGCCTGGGGCGGAGTTGTCGGCGGCTGCGGAGGAGCAGGGGTTGGCGCGGTCGATTGCGCGTACGTTGGGTGAGCTTGTCGACGTTGATGTTCCCACGGTGTCGGTGATTTTGGGTCAGGGTTGCGGTGGTGGTGCGTTGGCGATGTTGCCGGCGGATAAGGTGTTGGCGGCTGCGTGTGGGTGGTTGTCGCCGTTACCGCCGGAGGGGGCGTCGGCGATTATTTATCGGGACACTACTCATGCGCCAGAAATGATGGAAGCGCAGGGGGTATCGGCGGCGGCGTTGTTGGCGACGGGGATTATTGATGAGGTTATTCCGGAGTTACCGAGTGCGGACGTGGAGCCGGTGGCGTTCATTTCCCGAGTGATCGAACATATTGGCTATTCGTTGTGGGAGTTGGAGAATGCGCCGCAGCGGTTGGGCCGAGAGCAGCGGTTTCGGCATTATGAGCGGTTGGCTGATGTGTTGGGGTAGGTATTTTGGGTTTTGGCGTGGGTGGGCAGCAAAAAATCCCCACGGCCGGTGGGCGTGGGGATTGTGAGTGGGTTTTAGCTGACACCCAAGAGGTCAATGACGAAAACGAGGGTGCGTCCTGATAGGGGGTGTCCGCCGCCTACGGGGCCGTAGGCTGCTTCTGGGGGGATGACGAGTTGGCGGCGGCCGCCAACTTTCATGCCGACGATTCCTTCTTGCCAGCCTGCGATGAGGTTGGAGAGGGGGAATTCGATGGGTTCACCGCGGTCCCAGGAAGAGTCGAACTCCTGTCCGGAATCGAAATCGACACCAACGTAGTGAACTTTAACCATGCCGTTGGATTGAGCTTCTTCGCCATCGCCAATGTTGATGTCAGTGATGACGACATCTTCCGGTTTGGGGCCGGTTGGCAGTTCAATTACTGGCTTCTCCATGAGGGGTCAAACTCCTTATTGGATTAATGATTGGTTGGTATAACCGATAGAAAGAGCCGGTTACGGAACTCCCTCACTATTGTAGTGGGTCATACCGTAACCGGCTTTATTGTGCAGCTCATACCTACCATGTTCGTGTAAATCCTGCACTCATTCTGGTTATTGGTCGGTAGGGTTTAGTCCCGTTCGGAACGTGGGATGACGGAGCGGTGGGTTTCACCGGTGTAGATCTGGCGGGGCCGGTTGATCTTGGTGGTGGTTGCCAGTTGCTCGCGGTATTGGGCGATCCAGCCGGGGAGTCGGCCGATGGCGAAGAGTACGGTGAAGAAATCGGTGGGGAACCCCATGGCCCGGTAGATGAGACCGGTGTAGAAGTCTACGTTGGGGTAGAGCTTGCGGGAGATGAAGTAATCGTCGTTGAGGGCGATTTCTTCAAGCTTCATGGCCAGGTCCAGCAGGTGGTCGCCGCCGATGTGGTCGAGGATTTCGTGGGCGGTGTCTTTGACGATGGCGGCGCGTGGGTCGTAGTTCTTGTACACGCGGTGACCGAAGCCCATGAGGCGTACGCCTTTTTCCTTGTTCTTGACGCGGTTCATGAAGTCGGTGGCGTCACCGCCGTTCTTCTGAATTTCTTCCAGCATTTCCAAAACGGCCTGGTTGGCGCCACCGTGGAGGGGGCCGGAGAGGGCGTTGATGCCGCCGGCGACGGCAACGAACATGTTGGCTTGGGCGGAACCGATCATGCGCACCGTGGAGGTGGAGCAGTTTTGTTCGTGGTCGGCGTGCAGGATGAGCAGCTTATCGAGGGCCTTGGATACCACTTTGTCCACTTGGTACGGTTCGGTTGGGTAGCCGAACATCATGCGCAGGAAGTTTTCGCGGGCGTTGAGGGCATTGTCCGGGTACATGTACGGAGCACCCTTGGATGCGCGGTAGGCGTAAGCCGCGAGCATCGGCACCTTGGCAAGCAATCGTACGGTTGCTTTGTCGAGTTGGTCCTCGTCGAGGGGGTCGAGTTGGTCCTGGTAGTAGGTGGAGAGAATGTTCACCGAAGATGCCAGAACTGACATGGGGTGAGCATTGCGGGGGAAGATTTTGAACTGTGCTTTAAAGTCTTCGTCCAGGAGGGTGTGGTGCCGAATTTCGGTATTGAATTGTTCCAGCTCTTGCTGGTTGGGGAGTTTGCCTTTGATGAGGAGGTAACACACTTCGTTGAAGGTTGCGTGTTGTGCCAGGTCGGCGATGTCGTAGCCGCGGTGACGCAGAATGCCGTTGTCACCATCAATGTAGGTGATTTTTGACTCGGTGGAACCAGTGGAGACATAACCAGGGTCGAATGTGACCAGGTTGGTTTGTGCCAACATGTTTCCCAGCGCCACGCCGTTGTAGCCCTCGGTGGATTCGATGATGTCCATCTCGAATTCGCCGCCAGGGTAATTGAGTACAGCCTTCTTGTTATTGGTAGCCACAGCTTCCCTTTCCTAAAAATTCTGGTCGTCCATCCGTATGAGTGTTTGTTCGTTGCGGAACACACCCCGGAATACATGTGTTGTGTGGCTCTGCCAGTTTCCGGTTCGTGCTCTTGATGCTGGGTGGAAACTGTGCGGTGGGCCATATTGTTTTTGGTGAAAAATATGGCGGTGATGAGCCACAATCATTATGAAATTATGCAATTGCAGCAGTCATCATGATCTCCAAGAAAAACGTCACCGCTGCTGTGCTCAGCGCTCCACCACCGCAAACATGGTTGGTTGTGATCGGTAGCGGGCAATAAGCATAGTAGCGGAGTAATTTCTTCCATGTGGTTGTACTGCGGTTTAGGATTCCGCCAGCACAAAGTGAAGATTGGTATGACTTTGCTCCAGCACGAGAGTACCTATTTTTAGTCGAGCGTGGGGAACTGCACAATGTATCAAAAGTTGTGACCCCAACGACAAATACTATTTCCGCAGTACATCCGCGCAGCTCATATTTTTCTTGCCTACCCCCTACTACCCCCATTATCTCGAAGGAGGAACATTCGCCAGTACGAAAACTGTCGTTCAACGCTGCCCACCAATAGAAATCTTTGGTTTAAAGCCACTAAACTTTGAGCCAGCGCCAACACCTGTTGGCGGGGTTACTCGTCGATAAGCATCCTCCGGCTAAGCAAATCGAACGTAACTATCAAGCGACTAATTTTATCCGCCTAGAAAGCATATATATGAGCGATCAATTCCCCACTTTGCCCGCTGACCTTCATCCAGTTGATCCGCGGTTTGGCTGCGGGCCGTCCAAGGTACGCCCCGCCCAAATTGATACGATTGTTGCTGGTTCCCGCAATATCATTGGCACCTCCCACCGGCAATCCGCGGTGAAGAATGTGGTGGGTGATATTCGGGGTGGCCTCGCAGAATTGTTCGATGTGCCTGCGGGCTATGAGATCATTTGTTCGCTTGGGGGCGCCACGGCGTTTTGGGATGCTGCTACTTTCGGGTTGATTTCGCGCAAGTCGGGGCATTTAACGTTCGGGGAATTTTCCGCCAAGTTTGCTTCCGCCGCCACCAAGACCCCATGGCTTAAGAACCCCACCATCGTTTCCGCCGAACCCGGGGACGCCCCGGCGCCGCAAGCCATGCCTGGTTGCGACGTGATTGCCTGGGCGCACAATGAAACATCCACCGGCGCCATGGTTCCGGTGGAACGCCCCGCGGGTTCGGAGGAATCCCTGGTGGTCATTGATGCCACCTCCGGTGCGGGCGGGTTGCCGGTGGATATGTCCCAGGCCGATGTGTACTACTTCTCTCCGCAGAAGTGCTTTGCTTCCGACGGCGGCCTGTGGTTCGCAGCGATGAGCCCTGCGGCATTGGAACGTATTGCCGAAATTAATGCCACGGATCGGTTCATTCCGGAGTTTTTGAATCTGCAAACTGCGGTGGATAACTCCTTAAAGAACCAGACCTATAACACCCCAGCTGTGGGCACCTTATTAATGCTAGCTGATCAGGTGGCATGGATGAATGAGAATGGTGGTTTGGCTGGCATGGTTGCCCGCAGCACTGCTAATTCTGACGCGCTCTACCAGTGGGCTGAGCAGCGGACAGAGGCTTCCTGCTTTGTGGCAGATCCGGCCAAGCGCTCGCTGGTGGTCGGCACCATTGACTTTGCCGATACTGTTGATGCAGCATTGCTGGCTAAGATTTTGCGGGCCAATGGGATTTTGGACGTGGAGCCGTATCGTAAGTTGGGGCGTAATCAATTGCGCATCGGCATGTTCCCGGCAATTGACCAGTCAGATATTGTGCTTTTGACGCAGGCTATTGATTGGGTTTTGGATAACGGACACGCTGAAGCCAAATAAGAAGTTTCACCTGAAATTAGCATCTTAGCAATAGGTTTTTACATTTAAACGCACTCATGGGGTTTTTCAACCAAGCATGTGTGCGTTTGTGCGTTATGGTAGGTAAATAGTCACTGCGGACATACCCCCATTTGTTAAGGAGCTGGTGTACACATGAAGGAACTCTTCTTGGTCTCCGCCGAGTCCACTAGGGATTCACTGGTGCTGCGCACCGAGGACGACGAGCAGTTCTTCCTAGTCGTCACCGATGACCTCCGCACCGCCCTCGTGGGCGACCAACTCGCTGAGCGACAAACCGACACCACCGACACCACGGCCGACGACACCACCGATGAACCAAAAACCAGCTCATCAGTAAGCTACCTGGCACCCCTACACCTCGCCGCCTCCGCTGACGATAACGACGATGCCGACGACACCAACGCCGACACCCCAGCCGACGACGAGGCCACCACCACGTCAACAGACTCAGGCACCACCGACACCCCGCAGCTTGCCACCAGCACCCCCATCACCGCAGCATATTCCGCCAGCATCAACCACACCCCCCAACCAGTAGAACTCCCCCGCAGCAACCTACGCGACGTCGACCCCCGCCTCTCCGCACCCCTAAAAATGACGCCACGGGAAATCCAAGAACGAATCCGGGGCGGCGCCAGCACAGCAGAAATCGCCGCCGACAACGACGTACCCGAATCCCGCATCGAAAGCTACGCACACCCCGTACTCCTAGAACGCTCCCAAAAAGCAGAAATGGCAAAACGCGCCCACCCCGTACGCGACGACGGCCCCGCCAAACTCACACTATGGGAAATACTCGCCACCGTCTTCACCGCCCGCGGCCTCGACCTCGCCAATTCCACCTGGGACACCTACCGCGACCCCACTGGCCAATGGGTAGTAACCGTCACCTGGACCACCGACATCGCTGAAAACGTAGCCGAATGGTCCTACCACCGACAAGGCACCTCCAGTGCCACCGCAGTCGCACGCAACGGCCTAGCCGCCGAACTCATTGACCCCAACTTCGTCCAACCAGTACGCAACCTCTCTGCCATCACCTCACCCATCCCAGTCGTCACCGATGACATGGTAACCCCCGAACACCAACAAACCCCCACCGACACCACCACCCCCCAAGCCGAAGAAACCACTGGTAAAGCCATAGATAACCCACTACCAGCACCCCAGTCACGGCGGCGTCGCAAAGCAGTAACACCCCACTGGGAAGATGTATTATTAGGTGTACGAAGTAATACAAAACGCCCCCGGAAATAAAACATTTTTCGGCGCCGGGAGTTACCTTCTCTTTTTGTTTTTACTAAGGTCAATAACCACAGCAATACCCACCAGATTTTATACAAATTCGCAGTACAGTTACTATTGGCTACTGTCTGTGTAGAAGTTTAAAGGATAGTTGCATTGGATTCCTCATCCCATGAGACGGTAGTCACCCTGTGGTTCGTTACCGCCACCCAACCCGAAAAAGTTATAGCCACCATGCCGCGCGCCGATCGGGGGTTTGGCCGCAAGCTACTGTCCCAACTCAACCCTAGGTGGCCCATCACCCCCATCGGGCAGTTCGCACTCAACCGCTCCGCCCAACCCTCCCGCTCCGAATTCTATATCGCCGGCTTCCCCGGCCTATCCATCATCCAAACAGTCGTGGACGACATCACCACGATCTCCAGCATTGACCCAGCACTACGCACCGTCATCCCCGCCACCGACGTGTACGTGTGCGCCACCAACACCGGCACAAGTTACGGCGCATTCGCCCACTGGTCCAACGGTAATCTCAAACGCGCTTTCTCCGCCGTAGACGAAAAAGTGTACGAAGACCTAGGTTTAGTGGAAACGTTCGAAAGTTCCTACTGGGCTGGCTACCACGCTACGGAAACCTCCGGAATAGCGTTGCCGTTCAGCCCCATTGATTTGGCGCTGCATGCACAACGCTCGTGGCTGGGTTTTGATATGGCTACCTGCCCCGATATTAATATAGTTGCGTATGCTATCGACGGCCGCCCCGAGCCGAAAATCACCTACCGGCAGCCTGTCGACGTGGGCACCTTAGCGGAACGATCCTCTGCAAAACTAAGCCTAGGAGCCACCCGTAGTGAATTCGATGACTACGAACGTATAGACGAATTCGACGATGTCGACGGCAGCTCCAAATACGCCGAAGAAGCAGTTGCGTTAACAAAGAAATCGGTGACGAAAACCAAGAGCCTTGCCTCACGATTCCGGGAACGCCTGGCAAGATTCGGGGGCGATTTCAAAGAACGACTGCGGCACACAGATCGCCCCGCACCCATCAAGCCCGCCGACAACAAAGCCGACAAAGCTAACGAGAAAACCACCGAACCAGCAGATGCCACAACGGAAGCGTCTGTAACAGAAGCATCTGCGACGGAAAAAACCGCCAAGACCGCTAACACCACCAAAACCAAAGACACCAAAGCTGCCGCAAAACCCGAGGCCACTACACCCAAGGCAGCAAAACCAACAGAAACCGCCCCTGCCAAAAAGAAAAAAGCCCCAGCTTCTAAATCTTCAGAAGCATCTGGCATTCCAGAAGAATCTGGAGCCTCAGAAACACCTAAAACTCCCAAACCCTCTGACACCCCCACGCCAGAAACCGTCAGCATGGAGGCCATCACCACAGCCGATGCCATTGGAGTAGAAGCAGTCACCACCCCTGCCAAAGAATCCACTGACACCAAAGTAATTGATTCCACCGCCGTAAAAGCCGGAGCAAAAAAGGCTAAAGAGCAGGAAAAACAAGCCAAGAAAACCAAAGCTCAGGCAGCTAAACCAGCAGCCAAACCAGCACCTAAACAAACCACCCCAGAAACCGCCAGCTTCGCAGCCTCTGACGTCACACCCCAATCCACTGGCACCACACAAAAACCTGCCGCACAGCAACCAACCCCACAACCCCAAACACAACAACCAAAACAATCACAGGAGAAATCCCAACCCCCGGAAACCAAGGCCTTCCCAGCCGACACTACAACGCGCACCGTAACAAGCCCCAAAGCTCCCGAAACCCCAACCAAACCAGCAGCGGAAACAGCGCCAAAAGCACCAGTTAAAACACCTACGGAAGCACCCGCCCCTAAAGAATCAAAAGAACCAGCCGAACCAACAGAAGCCCCCAAGAAAAAACGTCGGGGATTCGGGCGGCGCAGCCGCACGAAGAAATAACCGAAGGAAATACCCCAAGAATCAGCGCGCCAGGGCGTTAAGCATTCAATGCAGCAATGCCCCGCTGCCGTTCGTACAGCGCAATGGCGGTAGCGGTGGCCACGTTGAGGGAATCCGTACCGGCCGCCATGGGAATTCTGGCTCGAATATCTGTTTGACGCATGGCGTGTTCAGTTAACCCTGGGCCTTCGGCCCCAACCAATAACGCAACTTTGGGGTACGGGGAACCTGTGGCGTCGTAAAGCGCCTGCGTTAATGGTACTGCTTGTTCATTGGGGGTGAGTGATACCACGTGAAAGCCAGCGTCTTTGAGCTGCTCTAGGCCATATTGCCAGTTGGTGTATTTCCCCTCAAAATAGGCGCTGGGCATATGAAGTACATGCCCCATTGAGACTCGAACTGATCGACGGTAGAGGGGATCCGCGCACCCATTGCCGAAGAGAATCGCATCAATCCCCAAGCCGGCAGCATTACGGAATATCGAACCTATATTCTCATGGTCCCCCACGCCTTCTAACACCACCACGGTGGTGGCGTTGGCGATCACATCACTGATGTTGTCTGGTGGAATTCGGTCAGCTGCCGCCAACAATCCCCGATGCATGTCGTAGCCTGCAACATCCGCTAACGTGGCTCGGTCGAGGGAGTACACTGCCACATCCGCCACAAGATCCTGCACGTGTGGCTGCGCTAGAAATTTCTCCAACTTGGCAGGAAACCCCACCAACGTGCGCACGGGATAGCGGGACCGCAATAGGCGTTCCACAACCAAGGGGCCTTCGGCGATAACCAGGCCTTTGCCACCGGGCAAATCGGGGCGGTTATCGGAGTGTTTCAGGTCGCGGAAATCCGCCAGCCGTGGGTCAGTGGGGTCGGAAATGTGGGTGATGTCCATGGTGTTTAAGGGTAGGCGATGTGTGCCACAACGTTGAAGTTGCAGCACAGCACTTCCCCGCAACGCACGTGGGAGCGTCGAAAAGCGTCAGCTTACGCTTGAAGTCATCAACTTACGCTTGAAAAGTCAGCTCACGCTTGAAGTAATCAGCTCCGCTGAAAGCAAAATCAGCTCCGCTTGAAGTCATCACCCCACCGCTTTCAAAATCGGATCAGCGGCGAAATACACCAGGAACAATGCGGACAACAGCCACATGATCCAGTGAATGTCTTTGATCTTGCCCACGGCAATGTTGATCACCACGTAGGCAATGAAGCCCACGCCAATGCCGTTGGCGATAGAGTAGGTGAACGGCATGATCACGATGGTCAGGAATGCGGGCAGGGCGATGTGGAACTGTGTGAAATCAATTTCCCGAATTTGCCCCATCATGAGCGCCCCCACCACAACCAACACCGGTGAAGCAGCTTCGATCGGCACGATTGAGTACAGCGGGGTGAGGAACATGGCCAGCAGGAACAGCAAACCGGTGACCACGTTGGCCAGTCCTGTGCGGGCGCCATCCGCAATGCCGGCGGCGGAATCCACATACACGGTGTTCGACGAAGCACTCGCCGCACCGCCAACGATGGCGCCGGCGCCTTCCACCACCAGGGCGGTTTTCAGGTTTGGTAGGTTGCCGTTTTTGTCGGCCAAGCCAGCCTGTTTGCCTAGGGCTGTCATGGTACCCATGGCATCGAAAAAGTTTGCGAGAACCAGGGTGAACAACACCAGCACGGCAGCCAGCACCCCGATGCGGCTGAATGCACCGAAGAGGGAAATGCCACCCACAATGGATAAATCTGGCAGCCCGCCGATGCTGTCAGGCAGGGTGGGTACCGCAAGGTTCCAACCGGTGGGAACAGGTTTTCCATCCACAACGGACGGCCCAGCATGGGTGATAGTCTCCACGATCATGGCGATGATGGTAGTCAGCACGATGCCGATGAAGAGACCGCCGCGCACCCGGCGCGCCACCATGACGCCGCAGATGATGAGGCCGATGACGAAGACGAAGGTGGGCCAGGATGAGATGGAGCCGCCGGTGCCGAGGCCGACGGGTACGGTTGTGTTGGCGGCGTCGGGGATGCGGCGGACAAAGCCGGCGTCGACGAGGCCGATCATGGCGATGAACATGCCGATGCCGACGCCCATTGCGGCTTTGATTTCTTGGGGGATGGCGTTGAAGACGGCCATGCGGAACCCGGAGAGGGCTAGTGCCACGATGATGAGGCCGTCGAGGACGACTAGGCCCATGGCTTCTTGCCAGGTGAGGCCTTCGGTGGCGACGAGGGTGACGGCTACGAGGGTGTTGATGCCGAGGCCGGTGGCGATGCCGAAGGGGTATCTGGCGGTGAGGCCGAAGATGATGGTCATGATGCCGGCCGCGAGGGCGGTGGCGGCTGCTACTTGGGGGACGCCGAGTACTTTGCCGTTAATGTCTGCGCCGGTGCCGACGATGAGGGGGTTGAGGATGATGATGTAGGCCATTGCGAAGAATGTCACTACGCCGGCGCGGATCTCGGTGGCGACGGTGGAGCCGCGTTGTGAGATCTCAAAATAGCGGTCGATAGCACTTGGTGTATCGGCCGCGGTGGTTTTTGCCATGTCTGCTCCTGGGTTTCTGTGGTTTTGTTACTGGTTGGGGTGGTATTGGCCCCAGCTCAGCAACAAGTAGCAAAACTTCCACTTAATAGAATGGCACTTAACCTGTGTAAGGAACAAACTTTTTTGCAGTTAAAGTGATGTAGTCAACATGTGGGGTTAGATGTCGACGGGTATGGGTTTGTCGTCGTAGAAGGGTTTGCGGGTGGGTTTGCCTTTGGGTTGTGGTTGTGGGGTTTGGGAGTGGGCGCCGCAGCCGTATTTGGTAGCGACGACGGAGCCGTCGGCGGAGTATTCGTTGGCGCACACGCCGACGCCGGCAGCTGGTAGCGGTAGGTAGAAGGCGCAGCTGGCGCATTTGAGTTTGGATTGTCGGGCGTGGGGTGATTGGGGTCCGTATTCGCCGGTTTGCCAGCGGTGTAGGGCTTGGTTGAGGCCGTCGGTGGAGAGCATGCGGTTGCTTTTCGACGTCGTGGGTAGCGGTAGGTTGATGGCTGCGGCGTTTTCTTTGGTGGTGGTGAGTCGGGTGTCGTTGATGGGGGTGGGCATGTGGTCGCCGGGGCCGAGGTCGCCGGGTTGGATGCGGTTTTGGTAGGGAACCCATTCGGGTGCTTGGAGAGCTGCGCGGCCAGGGAGGAGTACGAGTTCGGAGACGGTGATCCAGCGGGAGCTGGCGGCGCAGGCTAGGACTACGTTCCATTCCCAGCCGGTGTAGCCGGGGACGTGGGCGACGAATTGGTGGATGACGGCGTTGTTGGCGACGTCGGTTGCGCCTAGGTGGCGGCACGAGCAATATTGACTGCTAGGTTGCTGAGCAGTAGTTTGTGCGGTTTCTTGGGGTGGACTGTTCTTCTTTCATCGTCGTGTGGCACGGTGTCCATTATTTCGTATGTTGGTTTCGGTTTGCACACGGTTGAGTATTAGTCCCCGCTGAAGTTTTAGGGCACTATGGTTTTTATGAAGTTGGCTATTGTGGTTCCGCTGGTTGTTGTGGCGTCGTTGTCTTCGTTGGTTGGGGGTTGTGGGAGTTCTTCTGCTCCGGCGCCGGTGGTTCCGAGTCCGTTGCCGCAGGCTGTGGAGCGGTTGAGGGTGGAGATTGTGCAGCGGCATCCGTTTGATGCGACGTCGTTTACCCAGGGGTTGGAGGTTGATGGGGATAAGTTGTTGGTGAGTACGGGCTGGAAGGGGAAGAGCCGGATTTATCACACGACGGTGAATAATGAGCAGTCTGATTCGCATGATATTGATGCGTCGCATTTTGGGGAGGGTGTGACTCGGGTTGGTGATGTGGTGTGGGAGTTAACGTGGCAGGCTGGGGTGGCTTATAAGCGGGATGCTGTGACGTTGGCGGAGATTGGGTCTGCCCGGTATAGCGGTGAGGGGTGGGGGCTGTGTTCGTTTGATGATGTGGTGGTGATGTCGGATGGTACGAATGAGTTGCGGTTGGTGGATCCGGATACGTTTGCGGAGCGGTCGCGGGTGCGGGTGACGTTGTCGGGTGAACCGGCGGCGGAGCTTAATGAGTTGGAGTGTGTGCCTGGGGCGGATGGCCGCCGCTTGGTGTATTCGAATGTGTTTTTGAGTACGGATATTTATCGGATTGATGTGGATTCGGGGCAGGTGACGGGGATTATTGATGCGTCGACTGTGCCGAATAATGCGGCGCCAGATTCTAATAATGTGCTCAATGGTATTGCGCATATTCCGGGGACTGATCGGTTTTATATAACGGGTAAGCGGTGGCCGGATTTGTATGAAGTGCGGTTTAAGAACAAAGCAGACTAGGATAAACACCCATGAGTCGAAGGACGCGCCGGAAGAATATACAGCAAATCGTGGCGTTAGTGGTTGCGGTTGTTGTGGTGGTGATTGTGTCAGTGGTGTTTCAAAATTGGTGGAATAATCGCCCCGGCCCCGACCCGAAGGATGTGGCTATTACTGTCACTGCTAATGGTCAGGAGCAAGAGATTCTGCCTTATAGCATTTGTGAGATTGGTAGTGGGTGTACGGAAAACCAAGTGACGATGCTAGATGTGCCGGATGATGGTCGGATTACGATTAAGGTGCCGCGGTCGGTGTATGACCATGATTGGACGCAATTGACGATTTATGACAATCCGGCGGCTAATGATGAGTCGTTGCATGGGGCTTATGAGAAGGACACGTCTGAGGTGCCGGTGACGGTGGATCCGGTGGGGGATGCTTCGGGCGCGCGGCCGCGGTTGGTTGTGATAGAGATTAAGTCGGTCATGGTGGGGCATGATGCGAATGGGGAGCAGACGCCACAGACTGCGACGTGGTCGATTGGGATTCCGGAAAAGAAATAACCACCAACCTGCTGGGGCAGGTGTGGTGGTTGGGGGTTGTGTTAGGTGTTAGGCGTCTAGTTCGCGGGCGATGATGCGTAGGGCTTCGGCGATCTTTTTGCCTTCTTTGCGGTCGGGGTACCGGCCGGCGGTGAGTGGGGGTTGTACTCGTTCTTCTAGGGTGGTCACCATGTCGGCGATGAGGGAGCCGAGTTCCTCGGGAGTGTATTTATGTTCGATGCGTCGGGTGCGGGCGCGGGGTTCGTCGACAAGCTTGATGCGTAATGCTTGGGGGCCTTTGGTGCCGGAGGCGAAATCGAAGTCGACGCGCTGTCCGCGGTGGAGTTCGGTGACGCCGTCGGGCAGTACTGATTTGCTAACGAAGCAGTCTTCATCGCCGGGATTGGAGATAAAACCGAAACCGCGCTCCGGATCATACCATTTAACTTTACCAATAGGCATAATAAACCCTTCCTACCAATCCTCATTTTTTCGTATTACTGCTAATAGCAGTCATCTTAACGGCAACAGGGGCATAGTCAACTGCCTATGGTTTCCTAATAAGTATTCTCCCAAAAAGTGTTTAATCTAACACGTGACGGAAGAATCAATTCTAGCGAATTACGGCACGACGGCGTTAGAGTGTAGATAACGGAAAAATAACAACAGAAAAATTGGGTGTTAGATAGCTCACATTTCTTGAGTATTTTCGCCCTGAACTGTTAGTTTTATTCCGATCAGGACCACTTTTCAGTCACCGCTTGGCCAAAAATGTGACAAAAACGTTATAAATCGTTAGTGTTAGATTCCAAGCACTGTTTCAGACTTTCGGTTCGTCTCCGCGAATCCCTTGCCTTGGACACTGAAACTGAAACACAAAGTGCACTTGTGTAATTGGACCAGTTCGAGGTGTACCACGAAGGACGCCCACTACCGAAAACTTTATAGCAAGGCAAGGGTAAAGGCCTACCAAGCTTTTAAAACCATCCACATGGTTTCGCGGCCAACGAGAGGATTAAACACTCATGGCACGACACGCACGTAAAACTGCATCTAAGTTCGCAAAGTTTGCAGCATCCACTGTTGCAGTCGGCACTGCCTCCGCCATCTTCAGCCCTGCCGCACACGCAGCCCCCGATTCCGACTGGGATCGGCTCGCACAATGCGAATCCGGCGGCAACTGGGCCATCAACACCGGCAATGGTTTCCATGGCGGCCTGCAATTCTCCCCTTCCACCTGGAACGCACACGGCGGCCAAACCTACGCTCCTTATGCTTACCAAGCATCCCGGGAACAGCAAATCGTTGTGGCAGAGCGCGTGCTCGCCAGCCAGGGTTGGGGCGCTTGGCCTGCTTGCTCCGCAAAGCTTGGTCTAACCTCCGCTCCTACCCCACGTGACGCCGCCGCCACCGCTCCTGCACCAGTACAGCAAGCTGTCAATAATGCTGTTGCTACCGCACAGAGCGATACTGAAGCCAACGCCCTGGCTTCCGACGCAGTGTACAACCTGGTTAAGGACCGGCTCGCCGCCTACGGCATCTCTGTTCCTGGCGAAGTACACGCCTTCTACACCGCCAACCGGGGTGACTTCAACGCCTTCTACACCGCCAACAAAGGTGTTATCGACGCAGCTGTTAGGGCATAAATTCCTACTTTTAACGCAAATCTCCACCAAAATTTTTGGTGGAGATTTTTGCTTTTCCACGACTAAACTTAACCACTATGTTCCCCGAACCGTGGCCCAGAAGAATCATCCCCCACTGCCCCACGCCCCAACCAATAACTGAACTCACCGCCCTCCTGCAAAGTTTGGGCATCCCGCACGAACTCGTCGTCACGCACGACGCCCCCAACCCCACCGCAGTAGCAGTACTCGCCCACCTACCGCACAAACCCGACCTGCGTGCCGTATACGCCCAGCTTGTCGACGAATTCCCCACCCGCGGATTCTGGCCAGTACTCACCCACCAACAAACCCACAACCAAGGCTACTACCCGTGGGTCACAGGCGACCTGGTAGAACCCAGCACCGACCTCATCTTCACCGATCTGCACCCTTTCTATTCCCATGCTGGTGCAGATTTTTTTGAGCGCCCCAAAGGCATCGACCCAGAACAACTCAGCGACGCGGATTGGGAGGAAGAACAATTCTGGTCTGGCCGCAACTTCCCCGACAACAGTGATGAACTCAAAGCCGCCTTTTTTGCTTCCCTCACCGAAAAGCACCGCACCACTGATTACCTGGAAATCCCTGAACCTAACTTAGACCCGATACCCGCCTCCCTTGGTCTCGACGACCCCGTAGCGCTGCTCATCACCCCAGTAAACCGCCCCACCGATGTGCCCGCCGCCGTAGGCTGGTTAGGCGCCTGCAACTACGACTTCGCCGGTTTCCACCTCTCATCAGTGCTACGCAGTTGGGAAGACCGGTTTGGGGCGGTACTCATCCAGTTAGAGAACCAAATTATGACCTTAGCGGTACCAACCCTGCAGCTGACAAACCAACAACGCAACTTGCTCGCCCTGGAACATTACTTCTTCTGCCGCGACACCATTGATGGCCTTGATGATTTCTTGCTCTATACCAACGATGAGTGCCTCAACCAAAACGAATGGTATTTCTGGTGGGATTAACTACTCCCCACTGCCCCAACCCTGGTGATGTAGGCGAACTCACCCGATTGCTCACACAGTGGGGCTACACGTATGAAAGCGTCACAAGCGGAGCGGTGGATGTGGCCTACCAGCACAATGTCACCACATTATGGAAGCATTTGCTTACCGAATTTCCCAAGTTGGGGTTCTGGCCCCTCTACCACACGATGTTTTATTGGGACTTTGCCGAACCCACGATTGGCAGTGTTGGTGACGCTGCCGATTTCTTTACCCAAAACACCCTGACTACGGTGGCTGATAACATCGAAAACTATTGGGATGACCAGAACTTTTTCACCCCAGAGATGTTTCCCTACTGGGATGAATGTGTGGATTTCCATTCCTACCACGCACCGAACATCCATGGTTGCCAGGTTGAGGTACCCGCCGACGAGGGTTTCTTCGAAGAAGGGCTACTGATCGTGCCGGTACATCGGCCGGCAGACATCCCTGCTGTAGTGGGTTGGCATGGCACAGGTTGCAGCGGTGCCGAAGCATCCACTATGTTGCGGAGCTGGGAAGACCGATTCGGGACGGTACTGACACATCTCGAATGGGATGCAATGACACTGCAACTTGGGGATTGTGGCACGTTAACCGAGAAACAGCGCCTCCAACTCACCTTGGAGCATTACAGGTTCTGCCCAAATAATTTTTATCGCTGCGGCCGCACGTTCCTGCAATACAGCCACCTGCTGGAACAAAGAGAATGGGCTTTCTACTGGGATAAATCTGTCTATGATGGATGAACATGGATTTCCAACCATGGCCTAAGCAAATCAAACCGTACTGCCCCAACCCCCACACCCTGGATGAGCTCAAGGAAATGCTCACCGACTGGGGCTATGAATATGAAATGGTTAAGGCATGCCGTGAAAAAGATGATGTTTACGAAGAAGTTGCACTGAGATTACCACCACGACCAGAACTAACAAAGCTGCGAGGGCATCTGATTGCAACATTCCCCGAATTAGGATTCTGGCCAGTTACCACTGAGGGTTATCTCAATTTGTATAACCCATGTCTTGATGAGGTTGAGCAACCATCCATCACTAACAGCGCATTAACCGCAAATAGTTTTGATACTAAGGTGATCAAAGTACCTGCAGATAACTACCTATTGATCACTCCAGTCAAACATCCCGCCGACATTCCAGCCGCTATTGGCTGGGATGCCGCCAACTATGATTGCTATGGCAGCTATATTTCCAGCGTACTGCGCTCTTGGGAAGCCCGATTCGGAGCAATCATTTTTCACCTAGAGCACGGCACCATCAAACTCATGGTACGAGATTTCCGGCCGCTGACCAAAAAAGAACTCACCGCCCTGGCCTGGGATCACTATCACTTCTGCCCCGACAACATCGACCAATCAAGTTACGATTTCGATGAATACCGTGACGCCATAGCAACCGATAAAGTCTGGCACTTCTGGTGGGACTAATCACTAGTATTAATAAGCATGGATTTCCAACCATGGCCTAAGCAAATCAAACCCTACTGCCCTAATCCCCACAGCTTGGATGAGCTCAAGCAGCTACTCACCGACTGGGGCTACAAGTATGAGGTGCTCACAACTTTCACCGATGAGCCCCAAGAAGTGGGGGTGCAGTTACACAACCAACCGAAGCTCACTGAACTGTGGGGGCATCTGCTCGCCACATTCCCCGAATTGGGATTCTGGCCACTCTACAGCAAAGGCTTCGATCGGGAATTGGATGCGCCCTGCGTGCAAGACATCGGCACCGCCAGCAGGTTTTATGCCTACAACACCCTCCCCTGGTTTGAAAACATCATTGAACAGGGCTGGAATAACCCCACGTTCCCCGAGCTCACAGATGAACGGTTGGAAAGCTTCGCCGACTTCCACACCTTCAATGCGCTCACGGCAAACAGCTTCAACAGTGAAGTGCTTGATATGGTCGATGATGACGGCAATTTCAAAGGTAGTTTGCTCATCGTCCCCACGACACGGCCTGCCGATGCGCCTGCTGCGGTAGGTTGGATGGGTGCCATTAATTTCGGCTACACTGGCGCCACCATTTCGACCGTGTTGCGCAGCTGGGAGGAACGATTTGGGGCAATTCTCATCCGGTTGGATTCCGACCAAGTGTTGCTCTGGCCGTGGGAGTTCCGCCCCCTCACTGACAATCAGCTCATTAATCTCACCTTGGAGCACTACATTTTCTGCCCCGACAATATTGACCAGTCCAGTGAGACTTTTCCCGAATACGGCAACACATTACAAAACAAGATGTGGCTTTTCTGGTGGGATTAGCTTTTCGACGCACCCATCTGCCCCATTGCAAACGTCAAGAAAATAGGGAAGAATCGACAAAACAACACCATTCCTGTTGACCACAGAAAGTAGCCGACATGAGCCCCTATTTTAAAGCTTTATTGGTTTTCATGGTTGTATTCTGCATAACCGGCCTGGTTTTTGATGGTCTGGAGTCCACCAGCGGAATCATGACAGTCACGTTCTTCTCGCTGGTGGCGGCATGCTCAGCCTACATCATTTCCGGCCGTTCAACTGACTAGCAAACGTGACAAAGGTCGGCGTCGATAAGCAAGCATCGCGCCGGTTTTGTGCTGTATACAGTTATTTATTGGTCCGGGTATACGGATGCACATAACCCAGCTCATCAGCTGGGACGGGGAATTCTACATCACCGTACGGGCTGTTAGCACCCGCGAATTTCGCAATTATTTCTGTAACATAATGGCCGCCACCAGGGACGTGCTTGGGCCAGCCTGGATCAACATAACCGTTCTTCTCGATGTTTGCCATGCCTCTATTGTTCCAAACCTCAAGCCTAAAGTCATATACGCAGTGGGTACAATGAATAACCGTTATGGCAAAAACCGCACAAGCCCCCGCAGAATTTCCCACTTTCAGCCATTGGCTAGCCACCCGTGACGATGCACAACTCACAACCATCATCACCAACCGGCCCGACAGCACCAAACCCTTACCTCCAGGTTTTGCTGCTCTAGCTGCACGTTTAGAACTCCCCGGCTCCATCCTGCGGGCTGCCATTCACCTACCCGCACCAGCCATCGCCGTCGTGCACCTGGCCACCCGTCATGGGGGTGACATCAAACCTGTGGACACCCCCACAATCATCAAAGATGCAGCCGAATTTCTGTCGGAAAAAGACACCCTGGCAGCAATCCGCACGCTCTTCGATTATGCCTTCGCCTACGGCACACCCCAACGCTTCCAGCTCACTCCTCACCTCTTTGAATACGTCAAAAACATCACCGCGCTTCCGGAAGCTGGCCTCACATACGACGAATTTCACCACGCCCTGCGAACCCTCAACCCCGTACAACGCCGCATCCTTGATACTCTCGCCCAGTCAGGCCCCATCGGAACCACCAAGGACGCAGATCCTGATGCCGACCCAACCAAACCAATCCCCACTCTCATCGCGCAAGGCCTGCTCCACCGCGTCACCAATACCACTGTAAAGCTTCCGGACCGCCTTAAATGGGCCCTCACTGGGCAAGAGCCACCTCTCATACCGCTCACACTCCCGCAACCAACCCCCATCACCCCAAAGCAACAGCAAGCAGCGGATAATCACAGCACCGCCACAGCTCTGGAAGTAGTGCGGCACGTGCGCACTCTCCTCGAACACCTGGGCGATGCACCCCTGGAGTTATTATCCGATGGCACCATCGGAGTCCGCGCCCTCCGAAAACTCAGTAAAACCCTCGACCTCAGCGAAAAAGACGCACTGCGCACCATCAACGTAGCCCGCGGCACAGAACTCGTCGCCACGGAAACACGCTGGGACCGCGACACCACCCAGGGCGAGCTCATCCTCGCCCCCACCCATGACGTTGATGAATTCCTCAACCGGCCACTTCACCAACAATGGGCCATCCTGGTACAAGGCTGGTGGGACAACGGCACTCTCATGCCGTGGAAAGTAGAGAAACCCACCAAAGCTTTATCCCCAGACAGCATCAGCACCGAGCTCCTGCAACTACGCTCCACCCTGCTTGACTATTTCACTGGTGCCGCCACCATCACCAATATCCGCGCGATTCTCGGCTACCACCAGCCCCTCATCGCCCACCGGATCGCCCCTACCACCATCACCGAAATCATTACCGAAGCCCACTGGCTGGGCCTGCTCGTCACCGCAACTGATGCCCCGGAACAATTCATCCCCACCACCCTGCTCCAGGCGCTCACATCCGGCGAAACTTTCTCCGCCCTCGCGCAGATTACTCAACCACTCACCCCGGCCCCCATCTCCTACCTCATTCCGCAGGGCGACATGACCCTCCTAGCCCCTGGCCCCCTGGAGTACGAAATACAACAAGATCTAACGCTGCTGGCAGATGTGGAATCCCCTGGCCTGGCCAGCACCTACCGCATCAGTGAAGCCAGCATTCGTCGTGCTTTTGATGCCGGCCGCAGTGCCCAAGACATCACTGCCTTCTTCACCAACCATCTCCAGGGCGACCTCCCCCAAACCGTAGAATTCATCATCCAGGACATCGCCAGGAACCACGGCCAGCTGCGCAGTGGCGCCGCCCAAAGCTATCTTCGTTGCGACGATGAGGCGCTCATGCTCCAGCTAAGCCGCTCTCCCATCGCGCAGAAAACTGGCCTTCACCTCATCGCTCCAACGGTGGCGATCTCCCCCACGCCGCTGCGCCAAATCCTAGAGCTCATCAAAGAATATGGATTCCATGCCATCGCCGAAGACATCGACGGCACCAGCATCGACATTCGCCCTCAACCCGCACGCATAGGTCGCAAACCTGACCAACCATACGAAGAACGCCTCAACACGCCCACTCCACCAACTGACCTAACCCCAGAACACATCAGTGCCGTCCTCGCGGCCCTGCACACCGAACCCACCGCCAACGCCAGCGATAGCACGTCGAAAAGCAGCACCTTTCCAGCCCTCATTCGGGCGGCCATTCGGGAAAACCATCCCCTCACCATAAAATACGTTGACTCACATAATGAATTACTATTGCGAGTGCTTACGCCCATCTCACTCGAAAGCAACATGGTATCCACCATTGACGAAAAAACTGGTACGTTAATCCGAATACCGTTACATCGCATTCACGCAATAACCAACGATTAAACCAATAGGAGACGCACCGTGGGGCCCCTCATCGTCCAATCCGACAAAACCGTACTGTTAGAAATCAATCACCCCGATGCCACCGTAGCCCGCGCTGCGTTAACCCCCTTCGCGGAGCTAGAGCGCGCCCCCGAGCATGTGCACACCTACCGCATCACGCCGCTAGCCCTTTGGAATGCCCGCGCCGCCGGCCACGACGCTGAACAAATCGTGGACGTGCTGGAACGGTACTCTAGGTTCCCGGTCCCCCAAGCGCTCTTGATTGACGTCGCTGAAACCATGTCCCGCTACGGCCGCGTTCGACTTCACAAGCATCCGGCGCACGGGCTCATTCTAGAATCCAAAGAACCCGCCATCATTGCGGAAATCTCCCGGCACAAGAAAATCAAACCCATGCTCGGGGCCGCCATTGATAGCGAAACCATTACTGTTCACCCCTCAGAGCGTGGTCGCCTTAAGCAAGAGCTCCTCAAGGTCGGCTGGCCGGCAGAAGACCTAGCTGGCTACGTCGACGGCGAAGCACACCCCATCAGCCTCTCCACGGCACAAGAAACCTGGCAGCTGCGTGACTACCAGGAAATGGCGGCAGACTCCTTCTGGGAAGGTGGCTCCGGTGTGGTGGTGCTGCCTTGCGGGGCGGGCAAAACCATGGTGGGGGCGGCCGCCATGGCGAAGGCACAGGCCACAACGTTGATCCTGGTCACCAACACCGTGGCCGGCCGGCAATGGCGGCGGGAGCTATTACGTCGCACCAGCCTGACGGAAGAAGAAATTGGGGAATACTCCGGCGAGAAGAAAGAAATCCGCCCCGTCACCATCGCCACATACCAAGTGATCACCCGCAAAACCAAAGGCGAATACCGGGCGTTAGAGTTGTTCGATTCCCGCGACTGGGGCCTCATCATCTACGACGAGGTGCATTTATTGCCGGCACCCGTGTTTCGCATGACCAGCGATTTACAATCACGGCGGCGGCTGGGCTTAACCGCTACCCTGGTGCGCGAGGATGGCCGCGAAGGTGACGTGTTTTCCCTCATTGGGCCCAAGCGTTACGACGCCCCCTGGAAAGACCTAGAAGCCCAGGGATTTATCGCCACCGCAGAATGCATTGAAGTACGCACCACCCTGACCGAATCCGAACGCATGGTCTACGCCACCGCCGAAATTTCCGACCGCTACCGGCTGGCGGCATGTGCACACACGAAACTGCGGACCATTAAAGAAATCCTGGCGCAGCATGCGGGGCAACCCACGTTGATCATCGGGGCCTATGTGGATCAGCTGGATGACATTGCGGCAGAACTAGGGGTGCCGGTGATCCACGGCAAAACCACAAACAAGAAGCGGGAAAAGCTATTCCAGCAATTCCGGGATGGCGAAATCCCCACGCTGGTGGTGAGCAAGGTAGCGAATTTCTCAATTGATTTGCCTGAAGCAGCGGTAGCGATTCAGGTGTCCGGCACGTTCGGATCCCGGCAGGAAGAAGCCCAGCGGTTGGGTCGACTCCTGCGGCCAAAATCGGATGGCACAGAGGTGCATTTTTATACCATCGTCAGCCGTGACACGATTGATGCAGATTATGCGGTGCACCGGCAGCGATTCCTCACAGAACAGGGCTATGCTTACCGCATCATTGATGCTGACGATCTACGTACTGGAAAGATTTAGGATGAACATTTTCCCATTTGAGGTTGATAATGAGCACGCCAAGCAAAATAACGAATTGCTCAAAGACACCAAACGCCTACAAATATCAGCTTTGCTATTTGCTGTGATTTTGCTGGGGATTGGATTCTTATTAAAGACTTATCTTGGCGGCGCAATGGGCATCATCGTGCTGAGCACTTTTGGCATCATGGCCCTGGTCAGCCTGGGATTAATCGTAGTCATCCCCCGGCAAGTTGGTGACGCAGCATCCCTGTATGCACGATACGAATTGTGCCCGGCCATCATAGCCAAGCTCAACAGTCGAGACATGGTGCTTCTAGCACTCGTCAACATCAACAGCGACCCGAATGACACCCCCAAGTGGGGTTTGGCTGCCCGCACGGTCACCCGAATCGAAGGACACGCACGCCACAAAGGCGAAAAGGTACCCAGCGTGGCGGTAACCGGGCGGCGCAGCGTACGCACGCAAGATCGCTGGGGGGAAATTTCGCCCATGCCGATCGCTTGGGGCACCACAGATCCCACTGTTATTAATGCAGCGCAGCAGGCCATTCCGCAAAATTCGTGGGATTTACTGCGCAATAATGTTGGCAAGCTTGACGACGTTCTATCCACGCCGTACAACCTGCTTGAGTTATAGGAGTAGCGCGTAGGAGCGTGCCCGCCGGATATAGTAAAAAAGCTTTCAGTCATGAGGCTCCCCCAACTGGAATCCTCATGAAGCTGAAAGCTTTTTTCTTGCGCCTATTCTTTTAGAAAACTGGCAGACCTGGGATGATCCGGCCTGGAACGGTGCCGTGGTTCACCAGGAAGTTGTACACGGTGCCCCAGAAGGCCACGAAGATGGCCAGGCCAGCCAATTGCATAGCGAGGCTAACAATGCCAGCGCCTAGGCTGCTCTGTGCAGAAGCAACGGGTGCAACGGCAGGTGCAACTGCGAAGGCAACAGCAAGTGCGGTACCACCAGCGACGAGAGAACGGGTAATCTTCATGAGAAGACCTCTTTCTTATAACGAATGACAAAGTATTGACCGAGGTCAATGACCACACCAAGAACGTTACAAAGATTTCCGAGTCTGAACGAGTAGTAAGACCAAAATACCCCCGTAAAGTACACCCTTTTACTAAGACAACACGCCTAAACTTAAGTTAATTCTAATCCATACTGAAAATAAACCAAGATTTAAGCAAAATAGTTTTCAGGTTGATCAATCTTGGTTGTTCGCAACCTTTATTTTTCCCTAATAAACTCCCATTTTTTATTAGGTCATGGGCGCATGCGAAAGAGAGTCGGGTACAAGGCATCACCTTCAGGCAATCCTTATACCCCACTCTCATACCAATTTTATGAAGTTTTTGGTTGGCGGTGTCTTACTCTCCCACACGCTCACACA
>JAUMZY010000009.1 GCA_030527885.1 Corynebacterium sp. | reverse complement strand
GCCTTCCACTCCGGCTACCTCAACTCCTGGTACCCCAGGTGGTGGCTCCAATGATGGCGGCTCCTCCGGTGGTTCGTCTAACGGCGGTTCCTCTGGTGGCTCCTCCGATGGTTCTTCCAACGGTGGTTCCTTGAGCGGCGGCGGTTCTTCCGGCGGCGGCAATTCTCAGGGCTCCTCCTCCGGTCTGCTGGGCGTGCTGTCCTCCGTAGTCGGGTTGGGCGCAGTGTTCAAGTTGATCACCAGCTTCTTCTCCGGTGGCGGTTCCCAATCCGGTTCAGGCTCCCAGTCTGGTTCGGGCTCTGGTGCGGGCGGTTCTTCCCTGCTGTCATCCCGCAGCAGCTAGCCTGATCCATGTACGCTAAAGTTCAGTGAAACTTCCGAAACCAGAATTTTCCAAGGACTCTAGTGTTACACCAACAGGTAGCAGTTTTAGGTAAACCCATCGCGCATTCGTTATCCCCCGTACTCCATAACGCGGGATACGAAGCGGTGGGTTTATCTCATTGGCATTACACCCGAATTGAATGCGACGAACACCAATTGCCCACGGTGGTTGGTGGGGCAGACGCATCATTTCGGGGTTTTTCCGTCACCATGCCCGGCAAGTTTGCCGCCTTGACTTTTGCCGATGAGGCCACCAACCGGGCCCGACTCATTGGCTCCGCCAACACTTTGGTGCGCACTGATTCCGGGTGGTGGGCAGACAACACCGATTGCGACGGTGTCATTGGGGCACTGCGCACGCTTTTCGAAGCCCCCACCAAACCCTTATTCGATAAATCGGATTGGGCCATCATCATTGGCGCCGGCGGCACCGCCCGCCCCACCCTCTGGGCCTTAGCGCACCTGGGGATATCCCACGTGACCATCATTAACCGCAGCGACCGCAGTAAAGAACTAGCGGATCTCATTACTGCCTTGGGGATACACGTTGATTTCGCCCACCTGGATGACAATATATCCCCAGCTGCCGTATTGATATCAACAGTGCCGTCAACTGCGGTGGCTGGGCACGTCGAAAAGCTAGCAACCATGCCGCTGCTGGATGTGATTTATGAGCCCTGGCCCACCCCGCTGGTAGCACAAGCGGCGCGGGCCGGGGTGCCGGCGGTGGGCGGGCATGTCATGTTGGCGCACCAAGCCTACGGCCAGTTTGAACAATTCACCGGCCAGCCAGCCCCGAAAGCTGAAATGTGGGCGGCATTAACCGCCGAATTGTCCGGAAGGTAACCCCATGTGGTCAAGCATCGGGGCGCTTGCCATTGGTGCATTCTGGGCAATAGCACTGTGCTGGTGGGACATAAAATACCGCCGGCTGCCAGATAACCTCACCATGCCGGCGCTGTGCTGCGTGATCATGCTGGCCGGCCGGTTCCACCTCAGTGCGCTTCTTGGGGGCGTCGTGTGGTTTTTGCTGTACCTCCTGATTGCGCACGTGGTGGGCGGCATCGGCGGCGGCGATATCAAACTGGCGCCAACCCTGGGGATCGTGATTGGGGCGGCCGGAGTGTGGCCCGTTTTCGCCGCCATCCTTTTGGCGCAAATGTTAAGCATCATGGGGGCAGTAATTCTGCGGCAGAAGAAGATTCCGCATGGGCCCGCCATGATCCTCAGCACAGTAGTAATACTGCTGTGTTTCCCAGCGTCGAGTACTTTTATCCACTTCGATAGGGGGTAAAAGCAAGAACTTTACCTATTACGTGTCATAATTGCGTTCATGCTGCGTTGGTTAACTTCAGGAGAATCCCACGGACAGGCACTCATCGCCATGGTCGAACACATGCCCAGTGGGGTCCCAGTAACAATCAAGGACATTTCCTACCAACTCGCCCGCCGGCGACTCGGCTACGGGCGTGGGGCACGCATGAAATTCGAAGCCGATGAGGTCACGCTCTTAGGTGGCATCCGCCACGGCAAAACCCTCGGCAGCCCCATCGCCATCATGATCGGCAACAGCGAATGGCCCAAATGGACCACCATCATGTCCGCCGACCCCATCGACCTCGAAGACCCGGAAGTCGCCGCCGCCATGGAATCCGGCCGCGGCGCCAAACTCACCCGGCCTAGGCCTGGGCATGCGGACTTCTCCGGCATGCTGAAATACGATTTCGACGAAGCCCGCCCAATCCTGGAACGAGCATCCGCTAGGGAAACTGCCGCCCGCGTTGCCGCCGCCACCGTGGCCCGCAATTTCCTCCGCGAAACCCTCGGCGTGGAAGTGTTTTCACATGTTATTTCGATCGGTCGCTCCGAAGCCTACGCCGGCCCCGAACCCACCTTCGCCGACATCGAAGCCATTGATGCTTCCCCTGTACGCGCTGCGGACAAAGCGGCCGAGGAATCTATGATTGCCGAAATCGAAGCCGCCAAGAAACAAGGCGATACGTTGGGCGGCATCGTGGAAGTGATCGTGCGTGGCCTCCCCATCGGCCTTGGCTCCCACATCAGTGGTGAAGACCGCCTTGATGGGCAACTAGCTGCGGCATTGATGAGCATCCAAGCCATCAAAGGTGTTGAAATTGGTGACGGCTTCGCCGAAGCCCGCCGCCGCGGCTCAGAAGCCCACGACGAAATGGTGCGCGAAGGAACCACCATCGTGCGCACCTCAAACCGCGCCGGCGGCCTGGAAGGCGGCATGACGAACGGCGAAACCCTGCGCGTGCGCGCCGCCATGAAACCCATTTCCACCGTGCCTCGGGCACTGAAATCCGTGGACATGGCGACGGGAAAACCCGCCACAGGGATCCACCAGCGTTCGGACGTGTGTGCGGTACCAGCCGCCGGAGTTGTGGCAGAAGCCATGATCGCACTGGTGGTAGCACGCGCAGTATTGCAGAAATTTGGGGGCGACTCACTCGCCGAAACCAAGCGCAATATCGCCACCTACCTGGCACAAGTGGAGCAACGTTTGCAGTTTGAAAATGAGCGGAGTTAAAAGTGCAACAAAGTGTGTTAAAACCACATGTTGTGTTAGTCGGCCCACCCGGCGCTGGAAAATCAACCATTGGGCGCCGGTTAGCGCACACCTTAAACACGGTACTCATTGATACCGACAAAATGATCGAAGAAGTCACCGGCAAAACCTGCGGTGCAGTCTTCAGCGAACTCGGCGAACCAGAATTTCGCAGACTGGAAGCAAAACAGGTGGCGTTGGCGCTGGAACACTGCGGCGTGATCAGCCTCGGCGGCGGGGCGGTGCTCACCGAATCCACCCGCGAATTACTCGAAAACCACCCCGTGGTGTGGGTTGATGTGAGTGCGGAGGAAGGCGTGCGACGCACCCAGGATGACGATCCGCGGCCGGTGCTGGCCGCGGATGACCCGTTGGCGCATTTCACCCAGCTGCTGGCGGCCCGCGAGCCGTTTTACTCGCAGGTATCAGATTTTTACGTATCGACGGATAAACGCACCCCGCAGCAACTCGTGGCCGATATACTGGCGTATCTGGAAACCCTCATGTAAGGACAAAGAATTGAGCACTACCGCTACCGTCGATGTGACGGGTGCCGCCCCCTACAGCATCACCATCGGCCACGATCTCGCCGACACCATCACCACCTTCACCGCAGAGCTGCAACCGGCTCAGGTTGCCATCATCACCCAACCCGCCGTGGCGGACTACGCTGCTGCGTTGGCGGCTAAGGCAGAAGCCCACGGCATCGCCCCCGTTGTCATTGAAGTTCCTGATGCGGAAACCGGAAAAACCCTGGTTGTGGCCCAACAGTGTTGGGACAAGCTTGGTGAACTAGCGTTTGGACGGCGGGATCTTGTCATTGGTGTGGGCGGCGGCGCGGTCACGGACCTGGCTGGTTTTGTTGCTGCGTGTTGGATGCGGGGCGTGAAGGTCATTCAGGTGCCCACCACGTTGCTGGCCATGGTGGATGCCGCCGTGGGCGGCAAGACTGGCATTAATACTGCTGCTGGTAAGAATCTTGTGGGTGCGTTCCACGAACCCGCCGCCGTTTTCATTGACCTGGACGTGCTGGCGACCTTGCCCCAAGATGAGCTGATTGCTGGTTCGGCAGAGATCATCAAGACTGGGTTCATTGCTGATCCCATCATTTTGGACCGCTACGAAGACGACCCCGCCGCCTGCCTGCGTGTTGATGGGTATTTGCCGGAGCTCGTTCAGCGTTCCGTGGCGGTCAAAGCCGCTGTGGTGGGGGAAGACCTGAAGGAAGCCGACCTGCGCGAAATCCTCAACTATGGGCACACGTTTGGGCATGCCGTGGAGCTCAATGAACAATTCGAATGGCGGCATGGTAATGCTGTGGCGGTGGGCATGATGTTCATCGCGCACTTGAGTCATGCCCGCGGTTTGATTGACGCTGATTTGGTGGCGCGGCATGCGGATATTCTTGCGAGCATTGGGCTGCCGACCAGCTATAAGGCTGGTGAATTCGAAAACTTGTATCTCGGCATGACTCGGGATAAGAAAAACCGCGCCGGTAAAATCCGGTTTGTGGCCTTGACTAAAGTGGGGGAGTGTACCCGCATCGAAGACGGCGACAAGGCCGAACTAGAAGCAGCCTACCAGCACATCATCGGAGAATAACATGCACATTTTGGTCCTCAACGGCCCCAACCTCAACCGGTTGGGTAAGCGCCAACCAGAGGTGTACGGCACCACCACTTTGGCGGATGTGGAGCAGCTGGTGCAGGCGCACGCTGCGGTCGCAGGCGCGGAAGTGACCTTCCGGCAATCCAACCATGAAGGCGACCTGATTGACTGGGTGCATGAGGCGGCGGATCAGGAGTGGCCTGTGATTATCAACCCCGGTGGGTTTACCCACACGTCGGTGGCGTTGCGGGATGCTCTCGCAGAGGTGGCTGACGGCGCCGGGTTTGTTGAGGTGCACATTTCGAACGTGCATGCGCGGGAGGCGTTTCGGCACGCTAGCTTCTTGTCGCCGATTGCGGTGGGGGTTATTGCTGGTTTGGGCGTTGAGGGGTACCGGTTGGCGGTGGACTACTTCGTGCGGCGATGAGTGCGCGCAACTGGGTAAAAGCGCATGTGCGGATGTAATATACTGAATGGTCACCATTGTTTTTTTATTAGGAGTACATCATGCCGTTGTCTGATACCCGGTTCCTCACTCGTCGCCGCGCTTTGGCTGCTAAGTTCGCAGCTCAGCGGGTTGATGCTGTGCTTATCACGCATTTGACGCATGTGCGCTATTTGTCGGGTTTTTCTGGTTCTAATGGCGCTTTGTTGATCCACAAGGATTTGCAGGCGCAGATTGCCACGGATGGGCGGTATCTCACGCAGATCGCTCAGGAAGTTCCCGACATTGAGGCGGTGAACGCTAGGGCAGTGGGGCCGGAGCTACTCAAGACTGTCACCGGCCCCAAGCGCGTGGGATTCGAAGCTGATTTCGTATCAGTGTCGCAATTGCAGAAGCTGGAAGAGGCACTGGGCGAGGATGTCACTTTGGTGCCGATCTCCGGGATGATTGAGGAAATTCGGCTGGTCAAAGAGCCCATTGAGCTAGAGAAACTGCGGGCTGTTGCGGTGATCGCTAACTCATCGTTCCAGGAGCTTGTCGACGAAAACCTGATCCGCTCCGGCCGCACGGAAAAGGAAGTGGCTGCGGATCTGGAATACAAGATGCGCCTGAAGGGGGCAGAACGCACCAGCTTTGATACCATCGTTGCTTCTGGGGTGAACTCGGCGCTGCCGCACTATGCGACGGGCGACAAGGTGATAGAGCATGGTGACATCGTGACCATTGACTTCGGCGCTCACCTGGCTGGCTACAACTCTGATACCACCCGGACGGTGGTGGTGGGGGCGGCGGATGATTTCGCCACCGAAATCTACAATGTTGTGCTGAAAGCCCAGCTGGCTGGGGTGGCAGCGGCGGTGCCGGGGGCGTCGCTGGTGGCGGTGGATAAGGCCTGCCGCGACGTGATCACAGAGGCTGGTTATGGGGAGTACTTCGTGCACTCCACCGGACATGGGGTGGGCTTGGATCTGCATGAGGCGCCAGTGGCGGCGGCTACAAGCCGGGATGGTGACTTGCAAGAAGGCATGACGTTGACCATTGAGCCGGGTATTTATGTGCCGGGTAAAGGTGGGGTGCGCATTGAAGATACTTTGGTTATTACCGCTGGTCAGCCGGAGAATCTGACGCATTTGGCTAAAGAACTCACCATTGTGTAGTTCTGTGGTTCACCGGCATGTGGTTGGCACCAACGGGTAGCAGTGATGTACCCTTGCAACGTTGGAAAACCGCGTGTCGGTTTTTGTGTGTTTTATTGATAACTCAACCATTAAGGAAGTACCCAGCGTGGCAACAACCGCTGATTTTAAGAATGGTCTTGTGCTCAAGATCGATAATAAGCTCCAGCAAATCATTGAATTTCAGCATGTGAAGCCGGGTAAGGGCCCCGCTTTTGTGCGCACCAAGCTCAAGGATGTCGTGACGGGTAAGGTCACCGATAAGACTTTCAACGCTGGCGTCAAGGTGGAAACGGCAACGGTGGATCGCCGGGATATGACCTACCTCTACCACGATGGGTCTTCCTACGTGGTCATGGATGAAAAAACCTACGAGCAGGTTGAGTTGGCAGAACACATTTTTGGCAATGCCGCTAAATTCCTGCTGGAAAACACCACCGTGCAGGTGTCGTTCCACGAGGGTGAGCCGCTGTTTGCGGAGCTGCCCATCTCCTTGGACCTGACCATTTCGCACACTGAACCCGGGCTGCAGGGCGACCGTTCCAGTGGTGGAACCAAACCGGCAACCCTAGAGACCGGGGCGGAAATTCAGGTGCCGCTGTTCATCGAAACCGGTAACGTGGTGAAGGTTGATACCCGTGACGGTTCCTACCTGTCCCGTGTGAATAACTAATCGTGTCTGATTCCGAGAATTCGAACCCGGGTGCGGTGTCTGACCAACCCGAGAAAAAACAGTCCAAGGGCAAGAATTTCAAGCGGTATGGTTCCCGGTACAAAGCCCGCCGCCGTGCTGTCGATGTGCTGTATGAGGCAGAGGCGCGGGATATGGACCCGGTGGCTATCGTCGCCGACCGCGTCACGTTGGCGAGGGTGGATGTGGAGCTGGCGGCGCCGATTGCTAGCTACACCAGTCAGATTGTGTCCGGGGTTGCCGAGGAGCTGAATCGCATTGATGATGTGATCAGCGGGTACCTGGCGGATGATTGGGAGCTGAATCGGATTTCTGCTGTGGATCGCGCGATTTTGCGGGTGGCCTTGTGGGAGTTGATTTTTAACCCAGAGGTGCCGGTGAAAACAGCCGTGGCAGAGGCGGTGGAATTGGCGTCGCAGTACTCCGGGGCGCATGCGCCGGCGTACATCAACGTGGCGCTGGATGCCGCGGTGAAGAATATTGCGGAATTGCGGCAGCCGCCGGAATCGTTGGGAGAAATAAGTTTTGCCGATGCATTGACGCAGGCAGAAGACGAAGTGCCGGCGGATGATGCGGCGGAATCAGACGCGCCAGAACCATGATGTGATCTTTCGCACTATCAATTGATCTGCAACACTTGGGGGAGTGTTGCGGGTCATTTTTGTGTTTGGCGTGGTGGCTGCGCGTGCAACCTTCTATGGAAAAATTGAGTATTCTGTTGCTTTTGTTGCCTATGTGACTAAAATAGAGAGAAGTGATTGATAATTCGCAAGATTCTGATGTTACTCATGTTAATTAAAGTGTATTATGAGTTTTTCTAGATCTTGAACAGCAACACAACACGAAAGTGGTGGATGATGAGAGTTCCCAAACGGCGGGGGCGAATCCGCAACACAGTGATGAGCATCGCTGTTAGCTTTACGACGATAACCACCCCCCACATAGCGCACGCAGCACAACTACCCAACCCCGGTGCCATCAACCTCAGTGGTTCATCCAGCGGCATCATCCAAGGCCTGCAAGCTCTCCTCGAAACCCTCAAAAGCAGCGGCATCTTCGCCAACACCCCAACCAGCGACGACACCCCCGCCAGCACCATCGTCGCCCCCCAAACCACACCACCCAGCACCCCGTATTTCCTCGCCGCCAGCTTCCCCAAAATCACCAGCGACCCCGCCTCCACCCACCAAGTGGCCTTCAGCTACATGCACAATTCCGGCGGCAACGTCGTGGCCGTAACGGGTGGCCAATGGTCCGGCACCATCAACGGCAAAAAACTCGCCAACTTCATGGAAATAAAAAACGAGGCAGGTGTGCCCACCGGCCTCTTCGCCCTCGAAGTCAAAGAAGCAGACCTCAAAGACATCAACGTTACCTTCACCAAAGACGGCACGAAAACCACGCTGAAAATCGCCGACCCCCAATTAAACCGGGAATCGCAAACCACCCTCTTCGTCCCCGGCAATAATAACTAACAGCAATTAATCCTTGCCGCGGCCAGACCACCGCCACCACCGCCACGACGAATCCTTCGCTTGTGCCGGCGTGGCATCAGGTATAGTCGCCAACCCGGTGGCGGCGTCGAAAAGCTTCTCATTGCCCAGCTCATGGGCAAGCGCCGACTCATACAGCGGGTAGCGGAACGTATGCCCCCTATCCAGCAGCACCGCCGGTTGCACCTGCTGATCCGCCAATGCAAATTCCTCCGCACCCTGCGTGCCCAATAAAATCTTGGGCCCCAAATTCGGGATGGGGAACCGTGCCGGTCGCCGCAACTGCTTGCCCAAAATCTGCGCCATCGTACTATTCTGAATCGGATTCGGCGCCACCGCATTAACCGGCCCCGACAGGGAACTATCCAGGATCGCCGTGATGATGATATCCGTGAGATCATCCAACGCAATCCACGAGAACCACGCCGTACCCCCATCAAAATGGCCACCCAAACCCGTCGAAAAGAGCGTGCGCAACACCGGCAACATGCCACCCCGGCCGCTAATCAGCACGCCCGTGCGCACATTCACCACCCGGCTGCGCGCACTCGCCGGCAAACAACTCGCCTCCCACTCCTGCGACAACTCCGCCAAAAACCCCTCACCCTGCGACGATTCCTCCGTGAGCTCCTCATCACCCCGGTTGAACCCATAAAACCCAATCGCGGACGCAGAAATCATGGTGGTGCACCGCGGCGACCGCCCCACCAAGGCCGCCAGCTTCGCCGTCGGCTCAATCCGCGAATCCCACAACGCCTTTTTATGCGCATCAGTAAACCGCCCCATGATCGGTTCCCCCGCCAAGTGCACCAACACATCCACCCCATCCAACAACGTGGGGGCCGGATCCTGCGGATCCCACTGCCGCTGCCGCTTCTTCGGCGCAGTACGCACCAATTGAATAACCTTATGGCCCAACGTGGTCAACTGCGCCATCAACGCCCGACCCACCAACCCCCGGGACCCAGTGATCGCCACAGTCAACGGCGGCGCCGACGACAACCGCTGAAACCGATACATCGCCGCCATGTCATGAATCAACTGCTGCTGCCGGTACGCAAACATAGGTGCGATCGACGATTCCGGCAGCCGTGTATACACCTCATCCGTCACCTTCGTCGCCGGCTCCCCATCAACCTCAATCGACATGAAACTATGACTATGCCGCCACGACGCCAACGCCTTAATCGGGGCAGTAGTACACACATCCGTAAACCGAAACCCCTTCACATACCCCGACAAATCATGCTGCGCCTCCCACTTCAACCCCGCCGGCAACGCAAGCACCGTGGTACCCCGCGCCAAATCCGTGGTCTGCTTCATCGGCGTAAACGGAAAAAATGGCGGAGTAAGCCGAGCCACCGCACCAGGCCGGGAATGCCACGCCCAAACATCTTCACGGGGGGCCGGCACAACATGGCTGGTATTCAGGCTCATAGAAAAATCCTTCAAAAATATGTACTAACAGGCTGGCAATAGGGGAGCGACGCGCATGATTTCCTCCCCTTATTAACGCCCATCCCCCGCCCGTAGTTCCCAACCACCCCACCCAACCCATGTGATAAAACCAGGCCAACGGGGGCAGGCGCAGGGGGTAAAATTACAGCTGGAAAGTTGGGCAGTAAAAATGATAAAGTCACATCCTGATAATTCCATACAAAAGCCAATAGCTGTCTCGATACAAGCTGAATTGGGACATCCTTTAACAGACCGCACAGTGAGGCGGGAAAGGAGGTCACGATGAGCGACAACCCAGCCGACACCATCGAACTGCTCAGCAGCGAAGACGTGTCGCGCACCATCGCCCGCATCGCGCACCAAATCATTGAAAAAACCGCGGTGGACGCCACCGATGCCACCCCCCTGATGCTACTCGGCATTCCCGCCGGCGGAGTCCCCCTAGCACACCGCCTAGCAGCAAAAATCAACCAATTCACCGGCGTTACCATCCCCGTAGGCAGCCTAGACATCACCCTCTACCGCGACGACCTACGCAGCAAACCCCACCGCGCCCTCCAAAAAACCAATATCCCCGCCGGTGGCATTGACGGCGTCAACATCATCCTCGTCGACGACGTCCTCTTCTCCGGGCGCTCCATCCGCGCCGCCCTCGACGCCCTCCGCGACGTCGGCCGGCCCGCCACCGTGCAACTAGCCGTCCTCGTCGACCGCGGCCACCGGGAACTACCCATCCGCGCCGACTATGTGGGCAAAAACCTCCCCACATCCCGCACCGAAGACGTCACAGTACTCCTCGCCGACATCGACGGCCGCGACGGGGTCATTCTCACCCGAGGGGAAGCACAATGAAACACCTACTCAGCATCGCCGACCTCAGCAAAGACGAAATCATCGGCCTCATGAACGAAGCCGACCGCTTCCGCGAAGCCCTCGAAGGCCGGGAACTCAAAAAACTCCCCACCCTCCGCGGCCGCACCATCTTCACCCTCTTCTACGAAAACTCCACCCGCACCCGCTCCTCCTTCGAAACCGCCGGCAAATGGATGAGCGCCGACGTCATCAACATCTCCGCCTCATCCTCCTCCGTGAAAAAAGGCGAATCCCTCCAAGACACCGGCCTCACCCTCACAGCCATCGGCGCGGATGCCCTCATCATCCGCCACCCAGCCTCCGGCGCCGCACAACAACTAGCCAACTGGGTCGCCCCCAACGGAATCGGACCCTCCGTCATCAACGCCGGCGACGGCTCCCACCAACACCCCACCCAGGCCATCCTCGATGCCGTCACCATGCGGCAACGCATTGGCGACATCACCGGCAAAAAAGTAGTCATCGTCGGCGACTGCCTCCACTCCCGAGTGGTGCGCTCCAACGTTGACCTCCTCAGCACCCTCGGCGCCGACGTCGTCCTCGTCGCCCCCGCCACCCTGCTCCCCACCGGAGTAGAAAACTGGCCAGTGCGAACCAGCTACGACATGGACAGCGAAATCTCCGATGCCGACGTCGTCATGATGCTGCGCGTCCAACAAGAACGCATGCAAGGCGGCTTCTTCCCCTCCCACCGGGAATACGCCACCCTCTACGGCATGAGCAAAGCCCGCGAAGCCCAGCTAAAACCCGACGCAATCATCATGCACCCCGGCCCCATGCTGCGCGGCATGGAAATCAACTACGCCGTAGCCGACGCCCCCCGCACCGCAGTCCTTCAACAAGTATCCAATGGCGTGCACACCCGCATGGCCGTCCTCTTCAGCCTGATCGCCGGCAGCGACAGCCCCGGATTCTAACCCGCCCGAGCAGCCAACCAGCAGGAAGTTACTAAACCACTCATGACACAAACAACCAACAACCACCCACCCACGGGAAACCTCGCCGCTGCCGAACCCGGCACCCTCCTCCTCACCAACGTTGTCCCCTACGGTGAAGGCAAACCCATCAATGTGCTCATCACCGACGGCATCATCACCGAGGTGGGCACCACCGCAACTACCGCCGACCGGGTCATCGACGGCGCCGGGCAGGTGCTCCTGCCGGGGTTCGTGGATATGCACGTACACCTGCGCGAACCCGGGCGGGAAGACACCGAAACCATTGCCACCGGCTCAGCCGCCGCCGCGAAAGGCGGCTTCACCGCAGTGTTCACCATGGCGAACACCAGCCCAGTGCTGGACCAACCGGTGATTGCGGAATCCATCTGGTTCAAGGGCCAAACCATTGGGCTGTGCGATGTGCATCCGGTGGGGTCGATCACCAAAGGCCTGGCGGGGAAGGAGCTCACAGAATTCGGTATGCTGGCGCAGTCGGAAGCAAAAGTGCGCATGTTCTCCGATGACGGCAAGTGCGTGGACAATCCGCAAATCATGCGGCGCGCCATCGAGTACGCCAAGGGGTTGGATGTGCTGTTGGCGCAGCACTGCGAAGATCCCCGCCTGACGGAAGGCGCCGTGGCGCACGAAGGGGAGACCGCCGCCAAACTGGGGTTGCGCGGCTGGCCGCGGGCGGCGGAGGAATCCATCGTGGCGCGCGATGCGCTACTGTGCCGCGACTACGGCAAGCGCATGCACATTTGCCACGCCTCCACCCAAGGCACCGTGGAATTATTACGCTGGGCGAAAAGCCAAGGCATCCCCATGACCGCCGAGGTTACCCCGCACCACCTGCTGCTTACCGACGAGCGCCTGCACACATACCACGGCGTCAACCGGGTGAACCCGCCCCTGCGGGAGACCCACGACACCCTAGCCCTGCGGGAAGCTCTCCTCGACGGCACTGTGGACTGCATCGCCACCGACCACGCCCCGCACGGTTCAGAAGATAAGTGCTGCGAATTCGAACACGCGAAACCCGGCATGCTGGGCCTGGAAACCTCCCTGGCCATCATCGCGGAAATCTTCGTGGCATCCGGCCTGGCAGACTGGCGGTTCGTGGCCCGCGTCATGAGCGAACGCCCCGCCGAAATCCTGCGACTGCCCGGCCACGGCCGGCCCATTGCCGCTGGCGAACCTGCGAACCTCACCCTGGTTGACCCCGGGCACCAGTGGCTGGTCAAGGGCGCCGACCTGGCGTCCAAAGCCGAAAACACCCCTTACGAAAATATGGAATTTGGGGCCAAAGTCACCACTACCATCCTGCGCGGCCGCCTAACTTGCGTTGCTGGTCAAGCCCAAGCACCCCGCACCACCGCTTAACACGAAAGGTTTTACCTTGACGACGACACCAATCCACCGCAGCACCGCACTCCTCGTGCTCGCTGATGGAAAAGTCTTCACCGGCCTCAGCTTCGGCGCCACCGGCATCATCCTGGGTGAAGCCGTTTTCACCACCGCCATGACCGGCTACCAGGAAACCATGACAGACCCCTCCTACCACCAACAAATCGTGGTGGCCACTGCCCCCCAAATCGGCAACACCGGGTGGAACGACGAGGACAACGAATCACACGATTCCCGCATCTGGGTCGCCGGCCTCGTCATCCGGGACCTCTCCGTGCAGGTATCCAACTGGCGCGCCAAGCGCAGCCTGGAAGAAGAAATGATTGCCCAAAACATCATCGGCATCGCCGGCGTAGACACCCGCGCCATCGTGCGCCACCTGCGCAACTTTGGGTCGGTGTCTGCGGGCATTTTCTCCGGGGAAGACGCAGCCCAACCCGTCGAAAAGCTGCTGGAGATTGTGCGGGCACAACCCGACATGGCCGGCAAAGACCTCGCCGAGGAAGTCAGCGCCGCCGAACCATACGTGGTGGAACCCGAAGGCGAACACACGTTCACCATCGTGGCCTACGACATGGGCATTAAAACCAATACGCCCCGCAACTTTGCCAAGCGCGGCATCCGCACCGTCGTGGTGCCCGCCAACACCCCCTTCGCCGACATTGCGCAGTACCAACCCGACGGGGTGTTCGTCTCCAACGGGCCCGGCGACCCCGCCACCGCCAACACCATGGTGCAGGTGGTTCAAGACGTGCTGGCCGCCAAAATCCCGTTCTTCGGCATCTGCTTCGGCAACCAAATCCTAGGCCGGGCGTTGGGCCTGAAAACTTACAAAATGAAATTCGGGCACCGCGGCATCAACGTGCCCGTGCTCAACCACCTCACCGGGGAAATCGACATCACGTCACAGAACCACGGATTCGCGTTGGAAGGGGAGGCAGGCACCGTCTTCTCCACCCCTTACGGGGACGCCCAGGTGACGCACACCTGTTTGAACGACGGCACCGTCGAGGGGGTGGCGTTGGTGTCGGGCCTCGCGTACTCGGTGCAATACCACCCGGAATCCGCCGCCGGCCCACACGACGCCAACCCGCTATTTGATCAATTCGTTGAGCTCATGGCCGCTCACAAAAACTAGGAAGAAGAGACCCACACTTATGCCCAAGCGTAACGACATCAACCACGTCCTAGTCATCGGGTCCGGCCCCATCGTCATCGGCCAAGCCTGCGAATTCGACTACTCCGGCACCCAAGCCTGCCGCCTGCTTAAAGAAGAAGGCATGCGGGTGACCCTCATCAACTCGAACCCCGCCACCATCATGACGGACCCCGAGTTCGCCGACCACACCTACGTGGAACCCATCGAACCCGAATACATCGAACGCATCTTTGAAAAAGAAATCGCCCAAGGCCACCCCATTGATGCCGTGCTGGCCACCCTCGGCGGCCAAACCGCCCTCAACGCCGCCATCCAACTCGACCGCCGCGGCTCCCTGAAGAAATACAACGTCGAACTTATCGGCGCCGACATCGACGCCATCGAACGCGGCGAAGACCGCCAAAAATTCAAAGACATCGTTGCCACCATCGGCGGCGAATCCGCCCGTTCCTGCGTCTGCCACACCATGGAAGAAGTCCGCGACACCGTCGCCGAACTCGGCCTCCCCGTGGTCGTACGCCCCTCTTTCACCATGGGCGGTCTAGGCTCCGGGCTTGCCTTCACCAATGAGGATCTGGAACGCATCGCCGGCGGCGGCCTCGCCGCCTCCCCCGAAGCCAACGTGCTCATTGAAGAATCCATCCTCGGGTGGAAAGAATACGAACTCGAACTCATGCGCGACGGCGCCGATAACGTCGTGGTCATCTGCTCCATCGAAAACGTTGACGCCCTCGGCGTCCACACCGGCGACTCCGTCACCGTCGCCCCCGCCATGACCCTCACCGACCGCGAATACCAAAAGATGCGGGACCAAGGCATCGCCATCATCCGCGAAGTCGGCGTTGACACCGGTGGCTGCAACATCCAATTTGCCCTCAACCCCGTGGATGGTCGCCTGATCACCATCGAAATGAATCCCCGCGTGTCCCGTTCTTCAGCGCTGGCCTCCAAAGCAACCGGGTTCCCCATCGCCAAGATCGCCGCCAAACTCGCCGTGGGCTACACCCTGGACGAAATCACCAACGACATCACCGGCGTCACCCCCGCAGCTTTCGAACCCACGCTCGACTACGTCGTGGTCAAGGCCCCCCGCTTCGCCTTCGAAAAATTCGTCGGCTCCGACGACACCCTGACCACCACCATGAAATCCGTGGGCGAAGCCATGGCACTCGGCCGCAACTACATCGCCGCCCTCGGCAAAGTCATGCGCTCCCTGGAAAATAAACAAGCCGGCTTCTGGACCGTCCCCGACACCGCCTTCGCCGGCGACCGGGCCACCGACAAAGCAGCCGTGCTCGCCGACCTGCGCCGACCCACCGAAGGCCGCATGTACGACGCCGAACTAGCCCTCCGCCTCGGCGCCACCATCGACGAGGTCTACCAAGCCTCCGGCATCGACCCCTGGTTCCTCGCTGAACTCAACAATCTCGTAGCCTTCCGGGAAGAACTCATCACCGCCCGCGTCCTCGACGAACACCTACTCCGGCGCGCCAAATTCTACGGCCTCTCCGACCGGCAAATAGCCGCCCTCCGGCCCGAATTCGCCGGCGAAGACGGCGTGCGCCGCCTCCGGTGGTCCCTCGGCATCCGGCCCGTCTTCAAAACCGTCGACACCTGCGCCGCCGAGTTCGAAGCACTCACCCCATACCACTACTCCGCCTACGAACTCGACCCCGCCGCCGAATCCGAAGTACTCCCACAAACGGCTAAAGAAAAAATCATCATCCTAGGCTCCGGGCCCAACCGCATCGGCCAAGGCATCGAATTCGACTACTCCTGCGTCCACGCAGCCCTCGAACTCTCCCGCGTCGGTTACGAAACCGTCATGGTCAACTGCAACCCCGAAACCGTCTCCACCGACTACGACACCGCCGACCGCCTCTACTTCGAACCACTCACCTTCGAAGACGTCATGGAGGTCTACCACGCCGAAACCCAATCCGGCACCGTCGCCGGCGTCATCGTCCAACTCGGCGGCCAAACCCCCCTCGGCCTCGCCGAAAAACTCCGCGACGCCGGCGTCCCCGTCATCGGCACCACCCCCGAAGCCATCAACCTCGCCGAAGACCGTGGCGAATTCGGCGAAGTACTCCGCACCGCCGGACTACCCGCCCCCGCCTTCGGCACCGCCACTAGCTTCACCGAAGCCAAAGACGTCGCCAACCACATCGGTTACCCCGTGCTCGTCCGCCCCTCCTACGTGCTCGGTGGCCGTGGCATGGAAATCGTCTACGACGAACCCTCCCTCGCCGACTACATCGAACGCGCCACTGAAATCACCTCCGACTACCCCGTACTGGTCGACCGATTCTTGGACAACGCCATCGAAATCGACGTTGACGCCCTCTGCGACGGCACCGACGTGTACCTAGCCGGCGTCATGGAGCACATCGAAGAAGCCGGCATTCACTCCGGCGACTCCGCCTGCGCACTACCCCCCATGACACTCGGCCCCGAAGACATCAACAACGTGCGCGCCTCCACCATCGCCCTCGCCCACGGCATTGGCGTCAAAGGCCTCATGAACGTCCAATTCGCCCTCAAAGATGACATCCTCTACGTCATCGAAGCCAACCCCCGCGCCTCCCGCACTGTCCCCTTCGTGTCCAAAGCCACCGGCGTTCACCTGGCCAAAGCCGCCGCCCGCATCATGACCGGCGCCACCATCGCCGAACTCCAAGCCGAAGGCATGATCCCCACCGACTACGACGGCGGATCCCTACCCCTCGATGCCCCCATCGCCGTGAAAGAAGCTGTACTACCCTTCACTCGATTCCGGCGGCCCGACGGCACCGCCCTCGACACCCTCCTCTCCCCGGAAATGAAATCCACCGGCGAAGTCATGGGCCTCGCCGACAACTTCGGCACCGCCTACGCCAAAGCCGAACAAGCCGCCTCCGGGGCACTCCCCACCAGCGGCACCGTCTTCGTCTCCGTCGCTAACCGCGACAAACGCACCCTCATTTTCCCCATCCAACGCCTCGCCTCCCTAGGCTTCACCATGCTCGCCACCTCCGGCACCGCCGCCATGCTGCGCCGCAACGGCGTCGAATGCCAAACCGTACTCAAACGCTCTGAAGCCGGAGAAGACAGCCCCGCACAATCCATCGTGGACCTCATCCGCGCCGGGGAAGTGGACCTCATCCTCAACACCCCCGCCGGCTCAGCAGGCGCCCGCAACGACGGCTACGAAATCCGCGCCGCCGCCGTGAACCTCGGCGTCCCGCTGATCACCACGGTGCAAGGCGTGACCGCCGCCGTACAAGGCATCGAAGCACTACAAAAAGGCGGCCTGAGCGTGCGCGCCCTGCAAGAACTCGACCACGCTCCCAAGGCACGGTGATCCCATGAGCAACTTCGGAACCAAGCTTGTCGACGCCGGGGCGCGCCATGGGCGGGTATGCATCGGCATCGACCCACACGCCGCCCTGCTCAAAGCCTGGGGATTCGAAAACACTGTCGATGGATTGGCGCGGTTCAGTGACATCTGCGTCACCGCCTTCGCCGGCCACGTCGCCCTGGTGAAACCGCAGGTAGCCTTCTACGAAGCCTTCGGCAGTGCAGGGTTTGCCGTCCTGGAGCGCACCATTGCGGAACTGCACTCAGCTGGCACATTGGTGCTTGCCGACGCCAAACGGGGGGACATCGGTTCCACCATGGCGGGCTATGCCACGGCCTGGCTAGCTGCGGATTCACCACTATCGGTGGATGCTGTGACGGTGTCCCCATACTTGGGTTTTGAATCCCTGCGCCCCCTCCTCGATGTCGCACATACGAACGAAAAAGGGGTGTTTGTGCTCGCCGCCACCAGCAACCCCGAAGCACATGAGCTGCAAACTTGTCGAAACGACCAGGGAGAGACCATTTCCCAACAAATTGTGAACGCCTGTGCGAAAGAAAATTCGGTATACCGGCCGGCGCCGGGAAACGTCGGGGTAGTGGTGGGTGCAACCCTGACAATGCCCCCAGATTTAGGCGACCTCAACGGCCCAGTACTCCTCCCCGGGGTGGGGGCACAGGGGGCAACCCCGGAAGATGTTAGGCGGATCACTAATGGCTGGGAAAATCTGGGTTTTCCCAGCGTATCGCGGTCGGTTTTAAACGCCGGGCCAGATGTTTCCGCATTGAAAAAAGCAGTAGACAATGTGGTGAGAGAATTTTAATGTTATAACGTTTTTCCAGCTCACGACACACAGTAATCGCAGGACCACACTCGGTGTGACCTGCGATTTTCTGATATAAACCGCCGATTACCTGATCTTTTGCAATTAGGTGCTACACTGGGGCGGAATCTACCGGGGCATTCCCAGTGCATGTTTCCTGCGTGTATGGTAGATTTCCGCTGGTGGAATCAGCATCTGATTTCACCATCACCCCATAGACATTTATCAAACTTATTGAATCGGAGGAACCCCGTGGCCCTTCCACAGTTGACCGATGAGCAGCGTAAAGAAGCCCTCGCCAAAGCTGCCGAGGCTCGTAAGGCACGTGCAGAGCTCAAAGAGCAGCTCAAGCGCGGTGATATTTCCCTGAAAGAGGTCTTGGCAAAGGCCTCCACTGATGAAATCATTGGCAAGACCAAGGTTTCGGCACTTCTGGAATCCCTGCCAAAGGTTGGCAAGGTCAAAGCTAAGGAAATCATGGACGAGCTGGAGATCGCTCAAACCCGCCGCCTGCGGGGCTTGGGTGACCGGCAGCGTCGTGCCCTGCTGGAGCGCTTCGGCTTCTCCGAGGATTAAGCAGTGGCCGGCGATAACCCCCATAAGGGCCAACTAGTTGTTCTGCTTGGCCCCTCTGCTGTGGGTAAATCCACAGTGGTTCATCGCCTCCGCGAAGAACTGCCCGACATGTACTTTTCGGTCTCAATGACCACCCGCGATCCGCGTCCGGGTGAAGTGGATGGTGTGCACTACTTCTTCGTGACTCCTGAGGAGTTCCAACGTCGAATTGACGCCGGTGACATGCTCGAATGGGCAGATATTCACGGCGGATTGCAACGCTCTGGAACTCCCGCGGGCCCGGTCAATGATGCTTTAACCGCGGGTAGACCCGTGCTGGTTGAAGTAGATTTGGTGGGGGCTCGCAACGTAGCCGCCTTAAAACCCGAGGCGGAAACTGTGTTTTTAGCTCCGCCCTCCTGGGATGTGTTGGTGGAGCGTCTGACTGGGCGCGGCACTGAGCCTGATGATGTTATCCAACGTCGATTAGAAACCGCCCGGGTAGAACTCGATGCGCAAAACGAATTCCGCCACATCATCGTCAACGATGATCTGGAAGAAACAGTGGCCCAGTTGCGGGATATTCTTCTGGGCCGCCCGCATTAACCAGCACAAATAACCTATAGTCCAAGGAGAATTTTAGTCTCGCACCCATGTGAGACTAAAATCAAGGAACCACAGTTTTAACTTTCAAGCAAAGGTGCAAATATCTCGTGAGCAAAGTGACGGAAAGCAACCAGCGCGTGTATGACAAACCCATTGGCATCACCGATCCACCGATTGATGAGCTTTTGGATCATGTGTCCTCTAAATATGCACTGGTGATCTTTGCCGCTAAACGTGCACGGCAAATCAATTCCTATTACCGCCAACAAGATGAAGGTGTGTTTGAGTTCGTGGGCCCCTTGGTTGATCCACCGTCGGATCAGAAACCACTCTCAACCGCACTGCTAGAGATCCAGGAAGGAATGTTGGATCACGAAGAGGGCTAACCTCCGACTTTCAGCCATCCCACCATGAGTATGCGTACTTCTGGTGGGATTTCTGCATAAACACGATAGACTGGCGGGGTGGAAAATCAAAAGAAAATTGTTGTTGGCGTATCCGGAGGAATCGCTGCATATAAGGCCTGCCATGTGGTGCGCGAGTTCACCGAACACGGCGACGATGTCACCGTTGTCCCCACCGAAGCAGCATTGCAATTCGTCGGCAAGTCCACCTTCGAAGCCTTAAGCGGCAACCCAGTATCCACCACAGTTTTCGAAGCCGTCGACGAAGTACGACACGTCAACGTGGGCAAACAAGCAGACCTCATCGTGGTTGCCCCAGCCACAGCAGACTTCATCGCCCGGGTGGCTGGCGGCCGCGCTGATGACCTCCTCACCGCAACCATCCTGGTGGCCACCTGTCCCGTCGTGTTGGCGCCAGCGATGCACACGGAAATGTGGCTCAACCCCGCCACCCAAGCCAACGTGCACACCCTGCGCAGCCGCGGCATCACCGTGCTGGAACCCGCACACGGGCGGCTCACCGGCACGGACAGCGGCCCCGGCCGCATGCTGGAACCCCACCAAATTGTGACGTTGGCCCGCACCGTCCTAGCTGGTGAAACCCTCCAACCAACCCTGGCCGGTAAAACCGTGCTGATCACCGCCGGCGGCACCCGGGAAGCAATCGACCCGGTGCGTTTCATCGGTAATTATTCCTCCGGCCGGCAGGGCTTCGCCCTGGCGGACATCGCGGTGCATCGGGGCGCACACGTCATTCTGATCGCCGGCCACACCGAATCCGTCACCGCCCCGTCCGGCGCCACCGTCATCCGCGTAGCCTCGGCGCAGGAAATGCAAACAGAAGTGGAGCAGCTAGCCGCCGGGGTGGACATCATCATCATGGCGGCCGCCGTGGCGGATTTTCGGCCTAAGCAGGTGGCGGAATCCAAGCTGAAGAAGGGGAGTAGCGCCCAAACCGGATTGAGCGCAATTCAGCTTGTGGAGAACACCGACATCCTGAAGGGGCTCGTCGACAAGCGAAAAGCCGGCGAGCTGCCCGCGCAACCACTCATCATGGGCTTCGCCGCCGAAACCGGCGACACCGCCAGCTCCGCCCTCGAATACGCCCAAGCCAAATTAGCCAAAAAGGGCTGCGACTTCTTGATGTTCAACGACGTCGCCGGCGGGAAAGTCTTCGGGCAGTCCCACAACCGCGGCTTCCTGTTCAGCAGTCAAGGCACAGTCACTGACATTGCGGACGGCACGAAGCACGTAGTAGCGGCCCAAATCATGGATGTCATCGAGGAACACTTAGGCGGCAACTAAACCAAGCAGACTTGCCGAATTAGACAGCTTGGTCTATATTGAGTTGTGCTCGGGCATCACCCGGGCAACTCTATTAACAAAAACTATTGGCGAGGAAGCCCAGTCATGCCTGAAACCACATTGCGATTATTCACCAGCGAGTCCGTCACTGAAGGGCACCCCGATAAAATCTGCGACGCCATTTCCGACGCCATCCTCGACGCCATGCTGGCCAAAGACCCAGCATCCCGCGTCGCAGTAGAAACCCTCGTCACCACCGGCCAAGTCCACGTCGTTGGCGAAGTACGCACCTCCTCTTACGTCGACATCGCTACCCTCGTGCGCCGCACCCTGGTGAATATCGGATTCGTCTCTTCAGACGTGGGCTTCGACGGCCGCACCTGCGGCGTCAACATCGCAATTGGGGAACAATCCGCTGAAATCGGCGACTCCGTCTCCGTCTCCCAGGAAGTCCGCGACGGCAACAACACCGACGCCAACGACCAAGCCGGCGCCGGGGACCAAGGGCTCATGTTCGGTTACGCCTCCAACGAGACCCCCGAATTCATGCCACTGCCTATTTCCTTAGCGCATCGACTGTCGCGCCGCCTCACCCAAGTACGCAAAGATGGCATCGTGCCGCACTTGCGCCCCGACGGCAAAACCCAAGTCACCCTCGGCTACAACGACGCTGGTCAGCCTGTGCGTTTGGACACCGTGGTGTTGTCCACTCAACACGACCCGGACGTCACCCAGGAATGGCTGTACCAACAAGTAAAAGAACACATTGTCGAATGGGTTGTTGCGGACGCAAACCTCGCCGATACCCTCGACACCACGGATTACACCCTGCTGGTCAACCCTTCCGGTTCCTTCATTCTGGGCGGCCCGATGGGGGATGCCGGTCTCACCGGCCGCAAAGTCATCGTGGACACTTATGGTGGCATGGCCCGCCACGGCGGCGGCGCGTTTTCCGGCAAAGACCCCAGCAAAGTCGACCGGTCCGCCGCGTACGCCATGCGCTGGGTGGCGAAAAACATCGTGGCCGCCGGCCTCGCGGACCGCGCCGAAGTCCAGGTGGCTTACGCCATCGGCCGGGCTAAGCCAGTTGGCCTGTACGTCGAAACGTTCGGTACGGCCCGCCATGGTCTGACCGACGCCCAGATTCAAGCCGCCGTCACACAGGTGTTCGATCTGCGCCCCGCCGCTATCATCCGGGAGCTGGATCTCCTGCGGCCCATCTACGCCCAAACCGCTGCCTACGGCCACTTCGGCCGCGACGACCTCGATCTGCCGTGGGAGCAAACCAACCGGGTCACGCACCTGCGCGACGCGCTGGGCCTGAACTAGCCCCCAAAACCCACAGTAGATACAAACGACAGGTACAATTCAACCATGCCGAAAACCCGTGAACTCGCCGCTCATGCGCCGATAGCACGGGTTTTGCCATTGCTGGGATTAAGCATCGTCGACCGATTCTTCGAATACAAAATCGACACCACCTTGGACCCCATAGCCCAACCCGGCGTCCGCATCCGCACCCGGTTCAATAACCGCATGATCGACGGCCTCATCATCGACCGCGTCACCGAACCCGAATACACCGGCGAACTCAGCTGGCTCGACAACGTCGTATCACCCGAGGTTGTCTACTCACCCCAGATCAAAAAACTCGTGGAAGCCCTTTCCGCCCGCTACGCCGGGGTGAGCGGCGACCTCATCCGCCACGCCATTCCTTCCCGCCACGCCGGCGCCGAAAAGACCGACACCTCCACCCCCTGGGCGGAACTCGGCACCGCAAAGGAACCCGACCTGTCCTACTGGTCCAGCTACGTGCACGGCGAATCCTTCGTGGATGCGGTTCTGCGCGGCCACGTCGCCCGCGCTGCCTGGCAAATGCTCCCCGGGGAAGACTGGGCCGCCGCCCTCGCCGCCCTGGCGGTCAAAGTGGTCAAAGACGGCGATGGGGCACTCATCATCCTGCCTGATCAGCGCGACGTCGACCAGATGGACACCGCCCTGCGGGCCCTGGTGTCCCCGAAGCAAATCACCATCCTCACCGCCGCCCAAGGGCCCCAAGCCCGCTACAGTCGGTTCCTCAGCATCCTGCACGGCCAAGGCCGACTGGTCATCGGCACCCGCTCCGCGGTTTTCGCCCCCGTCGCAAACCTCAAACTCGCCGTGATCAAAGACGACGGCGACTCCAGCCTCGTCGAACCGCGGTCCCCGTACTTCCACGCCCGCGAAGTACTCACCACCAGGTCCACGCAGGAGCAATGCTCCCTCATCCTGGCCAGCTACTCCCGCACCGCCGAAACCCAACTGCTCGTCGAATCCGCCTGGGCGCACGATCTCGTGGCCACCCGCGACGTCATCCGTACCCGCATGCCTTACATCCACGCGGCGGGGGATAGCGACACCGCCATGGAACGCGACCGCTTCGCCCAGCATGCCCGCCTGCCCAGCGCCGCCTACCAAGCCATCAGCGCCGCCCTAGGCCGCGGCGCTCCCGCCCTGGTCCAAGTGCCCCGCAAAGGCTACATACCCACCCTGGCCTGCCGAAACTGCCGCACCCCCGCGCGCTGCCGGCACTGCAACGGCCCCCTGGGCATCCCCGCCGCCGACCCCCACAACACCTTCATACCCGGGCCCAAAAACCAACGCACCCACCGGCCGCAACAACACCAAGCCGCCGCCGTCCCCACCTGCAGCTGGTGCGGCCGCCAAGACACCCACTACCACTGCACCCAATGCGGCAGCACCGGGGTGCGCGCCGTCGTCCTCGGCCAAGAACGCACCGCCGAAGAATTCGGCCACGCCTTCCCCCGCACCAAAATCATCACCTCCGGAGGCAATAAAATCATCCCCACCATCACCGCCGAACCCACCATCGTCATCGCCACCCCCGGCGCCGAACCCCAGGTCACAGCCGGCCGCTACGGTGCTGCCGTCCTCCTCGACACCTGGGCGCTCCTCGGCAAACAAGACCTCCGCGCCACCGAAGAAACCCTAGCCAAATGGGCCCAAGCCGCCAGCCTCGTGGCCAGCAACACCAAACAGGGCGAAGTCGTCGTGGTCGCCGACCCCACCCTCGCGGTTGTGCAACACTTCATCCGCTGGGACATGGTCGCCGCCGCCCGCAAAGAACTAACAGAACGCCGCGACGTCCACTTCCCACCCGCCGCCCACATGGCCGCCATCGACGGACCAGCAGAAGCAGTCACCCAATTCATGCAGCTCATCGACCTACCCGAACACGCCGAAGTACTCGGGCCCGTGGACCTCCCACCCGGCGTACACCTCCCCGGCGAATACGACGAACGCACCCACGGCGTCCCACAACGCATTCTCATTCGCACACCACTAGGGCCCCGCAACCAACTCGGTGCGGCGCTGAAAGCCGCCCAAATCGCCTGGGCCGTGCGACGTAACGACCTGCCGGTACGCACCCAAGTTGACCCCATCCACATTGGCTAACATCCGGTAATGCTGGCGATACCCACAGCACCCAGTAGACTTTCACATATTAGGTTTACCCACCGATTACGAACCAAGGAGATTGCCCACGATGACCATTCGTGACATCCGCTTATTCGGCGACCCAGTTCTCACCACCCGCGCCGACGAAGTCACCGAATTTGATGATGCCCTCAAACACTTAGTGGCAGACATGCTAGAAACCATGGATAATGCCGGCGGCGTCGGACTAGCCGCCAACCAAATCGGAGTGTTACGCCGGGTCTTCGTGTTCGACTGCAGCCACACCGAAGATGGCCTCCGCGGCCACATCATCAACCCCATCTGGGAAGCAGTAGGGGAGGAAACCCAAACTGGGCCAGAAGGCTGCCTCTCCATCCCCGACATCAGCGCTGATACCGAGCGCTTCAACACCGTCAAAGTCACCGGCCAAGACCAAGACGGCAACCCCATCACCATCGTCGCCTCCGGGCTCATGGCGCGCTGCATCCAACACGAATCCGACCACCTCGACGGCACCCTGTTTCTGAAGCGACTGAGCCCCGAACTACGCAAAGAATCCATGGCACAGATCCGCCAATCCGACTGGTTCAATAAGTAGGCAACCATGCGTATCGTTTTTGCAGGCACCCCCGAACCCGCCGTCGTGGCGTTGGAAAAACTGGTGGCCAGCCCCCATGACGTCATCGCCGTGATCACTCGCCCCGATGCACCCCGTGGCCGCGGCCGCACCCTGCACCCATCACCCGTGAAAGCAGCAGCCGTACAACACGGCATCCCGGTGCTCACACCCACAACCCTCAAAGCCGACACCCCCGACGGCACAGAATTTCGCACACAATTGCGAGAACTAGCGCCCGACTGCGTCCCCGTCGTCGCCTACGGCAACCTCATCCCCCAAGACATTCTCGACATGGTGCCGCACGGATTCATCAACCTCCACTTCAGCACACTCCCACGCTGGCGCGGCGCCGCCCCCGTCCAAGCAGCCATCCGCGCCGGCGACACCGAAACCGGTGTAACCACCTTCCGCATCGACGCCGGCCTCGACACCGGCGACATCCTACGCCACGCCCCCCAACCCATCAAAGACACTGATACCGCCGATGACCTGCTCACCCGCCTGGCCTACCAAGGCGCCGATGTGCTCGCGGCAACCATGGATGACCTAGCCGCCGGCCCCGCCACCTTCCAACCACAAACCGGCGACACTACCCATGCAGAAAAAATTATGGTTAACGATGCGCGCGTGAACTGGACCGAACCCTCACCCACCATCGACCGCCACATCCGCGCCGTCACCCCCGCCCCCGGCGCCTGGACAACGCTAGGGGAGCAGCGCATCAAACTCCGCCCCGTCGCACAGCTTTTTGACGCCCCCACGTTGCCGCCCGGCAGCATCCACGTGGAAAAACACCGCATCCTCGTCGGCACCGGAACCACACCAGTAGCACTATCACAACTGCAAGCGCCGGGGAAGAAAATGATGAACGCCACGGACTGGGCCCGCGGCCTCAACACAACAGAAGGAATAACATTTCAATGAGCCAGCAGCAGCCCGCCGGAGGATTCCGCGCCCGCGCCAAAGGGGAAAAACGCACCTCCCCCTTCCAACAGAAACGAAAACCACCACAAGACAAACCAACCCCCCGCTACCAGGCTGGCGGCGACCCCCGGAACATGGGCGACGTCGACCTGGCCCGCTCCGTCGCCTTCGACGTGATCCACCGCGTGGCAGTGGACGGCACATACGCAAACCTGGCACTGCCCAAAGCCCTCCGCGAACACCGGCTCAAGCGCCGGGATGCCGCATTCGCCACCGAGCTGACCTACGGGACGCTACGCGCCCAAGGGGTGCTGGATGCGGTCATTGCTGATTGCGCCACGCGCCCCCTGGCGGACATGGATCCGGCGGTGCTCACCGCATTGCGGTTGGGTGCGTACCAGTTGCTGTACACCCGGGTGGAGCCCCACGCCGCGGTGGATTCCTCCGTGAAACTGGTGATCGCCGCCGGTAACGATTACGCCAAGGGCTTCACCAACGGCATCCTGCGCAAAATCTCCCGCACGGAACCGGAAACCTGGCTGAAGAAACTAGAGCCCGCAACAGAACTCGCCGCCATCGCCTTCCGGCACGCCCACCCAGAATGGATCGCCCGCAGCTTCGAACAGGTACTAGGCCGCGAAGAACTCGCAGCCGCCCTAGCGGCCGACTCCGAACGCCCCGCCGTCCACCTGGTGGCCCGCCCCGGCGAGATTTCTGCCGAGGAGCTAGCCCTCATGGTGGAAGGCTCTGGAGGAAAATACTCCCCCTACGCCGTGTACCTCCCCAGCGGTGACCCCGGCCGCATCGACGCGGTGCGCGACGGCCTAGCCGCAGTCCAAGACGAAGGCTCACAACTCGTAGCCCGCGCCGTCGCCGAAGTGGAACTAGACGGCCCAGACGGCGGCCGCTGGCTCGACCTCTGCGCTGGCCCCGGCGGCAAAGCCGCCCTCATGGGCTCCCTAGCACGCATCGACGGCGCCATCGTTGACGCCGTCGAACTGCAACCACACCGCGCACAACTCATCCAGCAAACAGTCAAAGACCTACCAGTTCGCGTACACACCGTCGACGGCCGCAACCCCGGCCTAGAACCAGGCTTCGACCGGGTCTTAGTAGATGCTCCCTGCTCCGGCCTAGGTGCGCTACGACGCCGCCCAGAAGCCCGCTGGCGCAAACAAGAAACCGACATCTCAGACCTCACCACACTGCAATACCAACTCCTAGAATCCGCCATCAACCTCATACGCCCCGGCGGGATAGTGGTGTATTCCACCTGCTCCCCAGACCTGCGAGAAACCCGCGGAATCATCAACAAAGCCCTCGAAAACCTCCCAGTCACCGAACTAGACGCCACCCCCCTCGTCCCCAACATGACTGACACCGGACCCCACAAATCCGTACAAATGTGGCCCCACCGCCACGGCACCGACGCCATGTTCTTCGCCGTCCTAAAAAAGCACTAATCTTAAAACCATGCCTATCATTTCCCCCTCAGTCCTAGCCGCCGACTTCGCCAACCTCGGTGACGAAGTCCGATCCGTCAAAAACGCCGACTGGATCCACGTCGACATCATGGACGGACACTTCGTCCCCAACCTCTCCTTCGGGCCCGACGTCACCGCCGCCATCGACCGCGTCACCGACCAAGTACTAGACGTACACCTCATGATCGAAAACCCCGAAAACTGGGTAGACAACTACATCCAAGCCGGCGCAGACTGCATCATCTTCCACGTCGAAGCCACCCCTGACCCCGTCGCCTTAGCCCGCCACATCCGCAGCAAAGGTGTGCGCGCCGGCTTCTCCCTCTGCCCCGGCACCCCCATCGAACCCTACCTTCCCAACCTCGACGAATTCGACCTCGTCCTCATCATGAGCGTCGAACCCGGCTTCGGCGGCCAAAAATTCATGCCCGACCAACTAGATAAAGTACGCACCCTCCGCCACGAAATTAATTCACGCGACCTCAACGTCCTCATCGAAATCGACGGCGGCATCTCCGCCGACACAATTGCCCAGGCAGCAGCCGCCGGTTGCGATGCCTTCGTCGCCGGCTCCGCCATCTTCAAACAAGAAGACCGCGCCGCCGCTGTTGACGAACTCCGCACCTTAGCGACACTATAGAAAAATGTTCAGCGGAATCGTAGAAGAAATCGGCACAGTAGCACACATCACCACATACGGCGACGCCATACGCATGCGCATCAACGCCACCACAGTCGTCACAGACGCCCACCTCGGCGACTCCATCGCCGTCAGCGGCGTCTGCCTCACCATCACCGACTTCGACGAAACCAGCTTCACCACCGACCTCATGCAAGAAACCCTCAACCGCAGCGCCCTCGGCGAAGCCACCATCGGCAGCCCCGTCAACCTCGAACGCGCCCTCCGCGTCAACGTTCGCCTCGGCGGACACATCGTCCAAGGCCACGTCGACGGCACCACCGAACTACTCAGCCGCACCTCCAGCGAACACTGGGACGTCGTCCGCTTCCGCCTCCCCGACAACCTCGCCCGCTACGTCGTCGAAAAAGGCAGCATCGCCATCAGCGGCACCTCCCTCACCATCTCCGCCGTAGGCGATGACTACTTCGAAGTCTCCCTCATCCCCGCCACCCTAGAAAAAACCACCCTCGGCACCCTACAAACTGGCCACAAGGTCAACCTTGAGGTCGACATCCTAGCCAAATACGTCGAAAAGCTGCTCAACACCTAAATAAGGAGCCAGCCGCATCTACGTGTACAATGCTGTCTTGAATCTTCGACCGCAACCCCACCCGGGAACTAGTCCCAACCCATAACCGACTAGTTGGTTAAAGAAGCGACTCACCTCTATCAAGATAGATATACCCGTGGAAAACGAAGCTCCTAAACCACCGCAACCCCTCAGCGACACCGAAATCCAAACCTACGTCGCTGCCGACGCCGCGTTGACCACCACCAAACCGTGGGAACTTGAGGTCACCTCAAAACGCATGAAACTCTACGCCTACCTCGCGGCCGCCATCACCATCGCCCTACACACCTTCCTCGCCCTCATCGTCACCGTCGGTGACACCGGCACCGCCATCACCATCATCGACCAATGGGGCTACTTCCTCGTCGGCGTCCTCTTCGCCGCCCTCATCTTCATCGGCCTCCACCGCCCCCGCATCCGCGTCAACGCCGACGGCGTCGATGTCCGCAACTTCATCGGATCCCGCTTCTACCCCTGGTCCGTCATCTACGGACTCAGCTTCCCCGAAGGCGCTAGAGTCGCCCGCCTCGAACTCCCCGAATTCGAATACGTCCCCATGTGGGCACTCCTCGCAGCCGACGGCCCCGACTGCGTCAAAGCCATCGCCACATTCCGGGACCTGGAAGCACAATACATGCCAGAGGACTAACCAAAAACGGTGATCGACCCCACAACCTACCGACCCGCCCCCGGCAACATACCCACCGACCCCGGGGTATACAAATTCCGCGACCCCACCGGCCGCGTCATCTACGTAGGCAAAGCCAAAAACCTCCGCGCCCGCCTATCCACCTACTTCCAAGACCTCAGCCAACTACACCCCCGCACCCGGCAAATGGTCACCACCGCCAACCACGTCGAATGGACCGTCGTAGGCAGCGAAGTCGAAGCTCTCCAGCTGGAATACACCTGGATCAAAAAATTCGACCCCCACTTCAACGTCAAATACCGCGACGACAAAACCTACCCCTCCCTCGCCGTCAGCACCGGCGAACCCATACCCCGCGCCTTCTTCTACCGCGGCCCCCGCCGCAAAGGCGTTCGATACTTCGGCCCCTACTCCCACGCCTGGGCAGTCCGCGAAACCCTCGACCTCCTCACCCGCATCTACCCCATGCGCACCTGCTCCAAAGGCGTCTACAACCGACACGAAAAACTCGGCCGCCCCTGCCTCTTAGGCTACATAGATAAATGCGCTGCTCCCTGCATCGGCCGCATCACCGAAACCGACCACCGCCACATCGTCGACGGCTTCTGCAACTTCCTAGCCGGCCACACCGACCCCATCGCCAAAAAACTCGAAACCGACATGCTCACCGCCGCCGAAGAACTCGACTTCGAACGCGCCGCCCGCCTGCGCGACGACCTCGCCGCCATCACTAAACTCACCGAACAACAAGCCATCGTCCTCGGCGACGGCAACGACGCCGACATCCTCGCCATCGCCGCCGACCCCCTCGAAGCCGCCATCCAACTCTTCCACGTGCGCGCCGGGCGGGTTCGCGGCCAGCGCGGCTGGATTGTGGAACGCCCCGACGACACGGAGGATGGCCTGGCGGAGTTGGTGCAGAGTTTCCTCATTCGGTTCTATTCTGATGCTGTTGAGCAGGAGCACACCGCCCTGGAATCAGAGGAGAAAGCTATCAAGCGGCGTGGGGTGGACAACTATCAGGTTCTGGAATCCCAACGGTTATCAGCTGCCGCGCGGGTTATTCCGCATGACATTCTGGTGGAAACCCCACCCACCGATTTCGAACAAACCTGCGAGATTCTCACACAGCTTCGGGGCAGCACCGTTGCCATTCGCACCCCGAAGCGGGGCGACAAAAAGACCCTCATGGAGACCGTGCACCGCAATGCGGAAGAAGCCCTGCGGCAGCACAAGATCAAGCGAGTGGGAGACCTGACGGCCCGCTCCGCCGCCCTCCAGGAGCTCCAGGATGCGCTCTTTCTCGACGACGCCCCGTTGCGCATCGAATGCACGGATATTTCCCACATTCAAGGCACCGACGTGGTGGCTTCTTTGGTGGTGTTTGAAGACGGGTTGCCCAAGAAGTCTGATTATCGCCGCTATAAAATCACCGAGGCTGCCGGCGATGGCCATTCCAACGACGTGGCCAGCATCGCCGAGGTGACCCGCCGTCGATTCCTGCGCCACAAACAGGACAATCGCCTGACGCCTTCCCAAGCAGAACTCGACGGCTCTGCTTTCAGCGATGAGGAGACGGAAGAAAAAACCAACCGGTTCGCCTACCCGCCGCAGCTGTTCATCGTTGATGGGGGACTGCCGCAGGTGAAGGCCGCCCAAGCTGTTTTGGATGAGCTCAACATCACCGATGTGGCGCTCATTGGTATTGCAAAACGCCTGGAGGAGATTTGGATCCCGGGCGATGATTATCCGTTGATTTTGCCCCGTAATTCCCAGGCGCTTTTCCTCATTCAGCAGCTCCGGGATGAGGCGCACCGGTTTGCTATCACGTTCCACCGGCAGCAGCGGTCCGCCCGCATGCGGCGCAGTGAACTTGATGCGGTGAAGGGTTTGGGGCAGGCCCGCCGAACCGAATTGGTGAAGCATTTCGGCAGTGTCAAGAAGCTGAAGCAGGCTTCGGTGGCGGAGATTACCGCTGTTAAGGGCTTTGGTTCCACGCTCGCCCAAAACGTGTACGATGCGCTTCACCCATCAGAAGAAGCGCCTTGATGTAGCGTGGTCAACCGTCGAAAAGCGGCATGGGCGGGTTAGAATGACCAACATGATCGCCGAACCCCCGCACAATACAGAACCAGTCACTGATATTCCCCCCGTAATAATAACCGGCATGTCCGGGGCAGGCCTCAGTTCTGCCGCTCGCGTGTTAGAAGATATGGGCTGGTATGTTTCCCAAAACCTTCCGCCGCAGCTGGTTGTCCAATTCTTTGAATTCTGCGCCGCAGACACCTCACCCGTTGACAAGGTGGCGTTGGTTTCGGATGTTCGCTCCCTCGATTTCTCCTTCGGCCTCGATATAGTCATATCCCACCTGGATACGAAGGGCCTGAAGCCGCTGGTGCTGTTCATGGATGCCCGCGATGATGTGCTGATTAAGCGTTTTGATAATCTACGCCGCACGCATCCGCTGCAGGGATCCGGCACGTTGCTGGTGGGCATTGAGCGGGAGCGGGAACTGGTGGCCAGCATTAAAGAATCCGCCGATGTGGTCATCGACACCTCGGATCTGTCGATTCATGATTTGCGGCGCGCCATTGAACCCAATTTCGAATACCTTGCGTCGAACAAACAACACGTCACGGTGCAGTCGTTTGGTTTCAAGCACGGTACCCCCCGGGATACGGACATCATGGTGGATGTTCGCTTTCTCTCTAACCCCTTTTGGGTGTCGGAATTGCGGCCGTTTCGCGGAGTGGACAAACCAGTCTCTGACTATGTCTTAGGGGCTCAAGCTGCCCAAGAGTTTCTTGACAATTTCTATAAAATGCTCATGGATATGCGCGAAGGCTTCAACCATGAAGGTAAAAAGTTTATTACCGTGTCCATTGGTTGCACCGGTGGACACCACCGTTCGGTAGCCATAGCGGAGGAAATGGCCCGCCGACTCGCCACGAATGACGATTTGGATGTAACCGTTTCCCACCGCGACATCAATCGTCACTAATATGGCGGCTAGCAGTTGAGCGGAAGGTAAAAATAACGTGACCACCAGTAACACCCCCACCCCAGGAACACTCAGCAACCTCAAGGTCGCCAGCCTTGGCGGCGGGCATGGTCTCTTCCAAACGCTCAGCGCTCTTCGGACGCTCAAGCCAGCCAGCATCACCGCCATCGTCACCGTTGCAGACGACGGTGGATCTTCCGGCCGGATTCGCCGTGAACTTGGCCACATTCCGCCTGGGGATTTGCGCATGGCGCTGTCCGCGCTGGCCCCGCGCGATGAGGAAGGGCGCATGTGGGAAGCCACGCTGCAGCACCGGTTTGGTGGTTCCGGTGCGCTCGCCGGGCACGCGGTGGGGAACATGCTCATCGCCGGCCTGTATGACATTCTGCAATCAGAAGTCGCGGCCCTTGATGTTGTGGCCCGGCTCATCCGCGCGGAGGGCCGGGTGCTTCCGGTGTGTGAGCAACCCCTAGAAATAGAAGCTGAGGTGGGTGGGCTGGATGCGGATCCGCGCATTGTGCGGCAGGTTCGGGGTCAGGTGGCTGTGGCGACGACGGTTGGATCTGTCCGCCGCGTCCGACTCGTCCCGGAGGATGCCGTGGCTTGTGACCAGGCGTTAGCGGCGCTTGAGGCGGCCGATATTATTACGCTTGGCCCGGGTTCGTGGTTTACTTCGGTTGTTCCGCATCTTCTTGTTCCGGGTGTTACTGATGCATTGGAGAACTGCAAGGCGCGCAAAATTGTTGTGGTGAACCTTGATGCTGAACCTGGCGAAACGGCTGGGTTTACGGCTGAACGTTACCTGCACATTCTGAAGCAACACGCGGATTCCTTCAGCGCTGATGTGGTCATTGTTGATGAGCATTCTGTTCCGCATGAGGTGGATCGCACGTATCTCGCCCGGGCTGCGGCCAACATTGGGGCGCGGTTGGCGTTCCATGATGTGCGGGAGGAGGATTCCCAGGGGTATTACAAGTCTCGGCATGATCCGCAGAAGCTGGCGGCGGCGTTGCAGGCGGAGTGCCTGGCCTAATCGCTTGTGCACAAACTAATGCCGTGGTGGGGTGCGTCGGGTTAGAATGTATTGGTGCAGCGTGCTTCGCGTGTCTAACACCAAAATTTAGCACAATTATTAACTACTAAATCTAATCTACAAGCAGAGTTATAAGGAATTTTCTATGCCCGATGATCTTACAACCAGCGTCAAAGAAGAATTATGTCGGGTGGAAATAAAGTCCAAGGATGTGCGCATCGCGGAAGTGGCCGCCATGATCCGCTTCGCCGGCGAATTGAGCGTGGTTGCCAATAAGCCGGTGCTGGAAGTGGAATTGGAGGCCCGCGCGGCGGCGACCCGGCTCAAGCAGAATATAGAAGAGTTGTCGGAAACCAATGTGTCGTTCTTGGAGCTGGGGGCGATGTCGTCGCGGAAGGCGGCGCAGTATTTGTTGCGGATTACCGATAATGTGCAGACGCTGATCCGGCGGGTGGGGCTGGTGACACGATCGGGGCAGCAGGTACGCGGCTTGCCGACGCAAGTGGTTCGCGGCAGCGTGGATCAGGCGGAAGCCGCTTGGCGGGGGGCCTTTTTGGCCACCGGGCAGCTGGGGGACCCGGCGCGCAGCAGTGGCCTGGAGGTGAGTTGCCCGGGGCAGGAAACGTCGTTGGCGTTGGTGGGGTGCGCCCGGAGGTTGGGGATTAGCGCGAAGACTAAGGAGTCTCGGGGGGTAGAGAAGGTTTCTATTCGGGATGGTCAGGATGTGGGGTCGTTGTTGGCTCGCATGGGGGCGCATGTGACGCGGTTGCAGTGGGATGAAAAGCGGTTGCGGCGGGAGACGCGGCCGTCGAATAATCGGTTGGCGAATTTTGATGATGCTAACTTGCGACGGTCGGCGCGGGCGGCTGTGGCGGCGGCGGCGCGCGTGGAGCGGGCCATGACCATTTTGGGGGATGATGTGCCGGATCATTTGGCTGAGGCGGGGCAGTTGCGGGTGAAGTATCGGCAGGCGTCGTTGGAGGAATTGGGCCGGTTGGCAGAGCCGCAGTTGACGAAGGATGCGGTGGCAGGCCGGATCCGCCGGTTGTTGTCGATGGCAGATAAGCGGGCCAAGGAGCTGGGGATTCCGGATACGCAGGCGGTGGTGACTGAGGAGCTTTTGGAGGAAAGCTAGGGTTTTGTGCCGCCCACGGTGTGAGCTGGGGTGTTGCTGTGGGTGGTGGGGGATATGTTGGTGTGCGAAAAGGTGAAAACCTTTGGGTGGGGGTTGGGGGACGATGTTAAGTACCCATGGTGGTTGGTGCGGGTGGGGGACTGCGCAGCCATTATGTGGTTTTTTGTTATTTTGTGTTGGATTTTCAGATTAAAATGTGGATTCCTTGGGTAACGGCCTGTGTGTATGAAAAATGGGCAGACACACATCCACATAGACAAACATATAGCTACATATAAATTCAATAGTTACGGCACTGTGATTATGTTCACAGAGCAATTTTTCGGGTGAATAGATACAACATAAAGGTTTTTATATATGTGGTTTTATTGCCCCTTAATTAGGGTGATAAATGGTTGATGTTCCGGTTTTGTCGGATCTGCACTTGGTTTTGTCTGAAATAGAAAAATAATAATTCCCCCCATTTGCCCCCGCAATTCGGCAATTCGGACAGCTGTGATTTTTGCAATCCGTGCAGGCTTGGGAATGCGTCGCTACACTTGGAAAACGAAGGCGAGCCGGAACAAGTCGGAACACATATATTTCCTTCACACATTGCAAGCGACTTGCCTTGGCACCGATCACTCTACATTTAGGAGACATCACAGTGACGATTCGCGTAGGTATCAACGGCTTCGGCCGCATTGGCCGCAACTATTTCCGCGCATTGACGGAACGTGGTTCCGACATTGAGGTCGTAGCAGTCAACGACCTAACCGACAACAAAACCTTGGCCCACCTGCTCAAGCATGACTCCGTTCTGGGCCGGCTAAATAAAGATGTTTCCTATGATGAGGATTCCATCACCGTTGATGGCCACCGCATCAAGGTTTTCGCTGAACGCGATCCCAAGAACCTCACCTGGGGTGACCTTGGTGTAGACATTGTCGTAGAATCCACCGGCTTCTTCACCGACGCTGAAGCAGCCAAGGCACACATCGATGCAGGTGCCAAGAAGGTCATCATCTCCGCCCCAGCCAAGAACGAAGATGCAACTTTCGTCGTGGGTGTCAATCACACAGACTATGACCCAGCGAAGCACAACATCATTTCCAACGCTTCCTGCACCACCAACTGCTTGGCGCCTCTGGCCAAAGCCCTCAACGATGCCATCGGCATCGAACGCGGCCTTATGACCACCGTCCACGCTTACACCGGTGACCAGCGTCTCGTCGATGCCCCTCACAGTGACTTGCGTCGCGCCCGCGCCGCAGCCATCAACCTAGTGCCCACCTCCACCGGCGCAGCCAAGGCCGTGGCCCTGGTGCTCCCAGAACTCAAGGGCAAGCTCGACGGTTACGCCATGCGCGTCCCAGTTCCCACCGGCTCTGCAACGGACCTCACCTTCACTGCATCCCGCGAAACCTCCGTGGAAGAGGTCAACGAGGTGCTGAAGAAGGCAGCCGAAGGCCCACTCAAGGGCATCCTGACCTACTCGGAGGAACCACTGGTATCCACCGACATCGTCACCGATCCTCACGCCTCCATCGTGGACTCCGGTCTGACCAAGGTCATCGGCGACCAGGTCAAGGTTGTGTCCTGGTATGATAATGAATGGGGCTACTCCAACCAGCTGGTCAGCCTCACCGAATATGTTGGTGAGCGCCTCTAAGACCCAGTACCGTTGATATAGACGTCCCCGAGGTTAGCCACCCGCGCCTCGGGGATTTTTTAGAACAAACATAATTTTGTGAAAGGCACACGTAGATGACTGTAAAAACCCTCCAAGACCTCATCAGCGAAGGCGTAGAATCCCGCCATATCCTGGTACGATCCGACTTCAATGTTCCCCTCAACGACGCCGGTGAAATCACCGACGCAGGCCGCATCACCGCATCCCTGCCCACCATCAAGGCACTCTCGGAGGCCGGTGCTCGCGTCATCCTTATGGCCCACCTCGGACGGCCCAAAGGCGAAGTCAACCCCAAATATTCCCTGGCACCCGTCGCCGCCGCATTAGCCGATGCTCTCGGCCAATACGTAGCACTAGCCGGCGACGTTGTAGGGGAGGACGCCCACGAACGTGCCAACGGCCTCAATGACGGTGATGTCCTACTGTTGGAAAACGTGCGCTTTGATCCCCGTGAAACCTCCAAAGACGAAGCAGAACGCGGCACCTTTGCTGACCAACTTGTGGCCCTCGCCGCCGAAAACGGCGCCTTCGTCTCCGATGGTTTCGGCGTGGTCCACCGTGCTCAAGCCTCCGTCTATGACGTAGCCAAGCGCCTGCCGCACTACGCCGGCGGCCTTGTGCAAAAAGAAATCGACGTCTTAAAGAAAGTCGCCGAAGCCCCCGAGCGCCCCTACGTGGTGGTTCTCGGCGGCGCCAAAGTCTCCGACAAACTCGGCGTCATCGAAGCACTTGCCCAAAAAGCTGACAAAGTCATTATCGGCGGCGGCATGTGCTACACCTTCCTCGCAGCACAGGGCATCAACGTGCAACAATCCCTGCTCCAAGAAGAACAAATCGACAAGTGCAAGGAACTGCTCAAGCAATTCGGTGACAAACTGGTTCTCCCCGTCGACCTGGTAGCTGCCGTAGGCTTCGCCGCCGACGCAGAAAACAAAGTGGTACCACTCGACGGCATCCCAGAAGTCTGGATGTCCTTGGATGTCGGGCCGGAAACCGTCAAGAAATATGCCGACGTTCTAGCCACCGCTAAGACTGTCTTCTGGAACGGACCCATGGGCGTGTTCGAATTCGAAGCCTTCTCCGCAGGCACCCGCGGCGTAGCAGAAGCTATCATTGCGGCCACCGCCCAAGGGGCCTTCTCCGTGGTAGGTGGCGGCGATTCCGCCGCAGCTGTGCGGCAACTCGGCCTGGATGAGGATGGTTTCAGCCACATTTCCACCGGTGGCGGCGCCTCCCTGGAATACCTGGAAGGCAAGAAACTCCCAGGCGTTGAGGTCTTGGAAAGCTAACTCATCGAAAAGCAACCACCGAAAGGAACCACTATGGCACGTAAACCACTCATCGCAGGCAACTGGAAGATGAACCTCATCCTCAAAGAAGCCATCGGCACAGTCCAAAAACTTGACTTCGCACTCCCCAAAAACTACTACGAAAAAGTAGACGTCGCAGTCATCGTCCCCTTTGTTTACCTGCGCTCCGTGCAAACCCTCGTCGAAGGTGACAAAATGCACATCACTTACGGCGCACAGGACGTATCCCAACACGAATCTGGCGCCTACACCGGGGAAATTTCCGCCGAAATGCTCAAACCTCTTGGCGTCACCTGGGTTGTCGTAGGCCACTCAGAGCGCCGGGAATACCACAACGAAACCGATGAACTGGTTGCAGCCAAAGCCAAGATTGCGCTGAAGCACCAACTACATCCCATTGTGTGTGTGGGCGAACCACTGGAGATTCGGGAAGCCGGCAACCACGTGGAATACGTGGTAGAGCAAACCCGCAGGTCCCTGGCTGGGCTCAGTGCCGAGGAACTGGAACGCACTGTCATCGCCTATGAACCCGTGTGGGCCATCGGCACCGGCAAAGTTGCTTCTGCTGCGGACGCGCAGGAAGTCTGCCACGCCATTCGCCAACTCTTGGTAGAACTCGCCGGGGCCGATATTGCCGATACCATCCGCATTCTGTATGGCGGTTCCGTCAAGACCGATACCGTCGCCGAAATCGTTGGGCAGCCTGATGTTGATGGTGGCCTCGTCGGTGGCGCTTCGCTCGACGGTGAAGATTTTGCCAAGCTGGCAGCCAACGCTGCAGGCGGGCCTTTCTGATCACCCACATAACCCCATAACTTGACCGCTGTTTTTGCTAAAGCAGCGGTCCTATTGTGTGCTGGCACCTATGGAAAGTAAAAATGACTAAACAGCTGAAAAAAGACATCCGCTACCTCGGTAAACTCCTCGGTAGTGTCATTGCCGAACAAGAAGGCGAAGATGTATTCAACCGGGTGGAAAACGCCCGCACTGCCGCCTTCAACGTTGCCCAAGGCAAAGGCGATATTTCCGCCCTCGTGAACCAATTCCGCGACGGTACTGCTCAGGAATTCCTGCCCATCGTGCGTGCCTTCAACCACTTCGCATTGCTGGCCAACCTGGTGGAAGATATTCACGACAATGACACCTACATTGCCGACCGGGAAGCTGGCCTGCCCGCTCCCGATTCGACGCTGGAAGCCACCTGGACCAAACTCGCCGGCGCCACCATCGACCGTGATAAGGTAAACCAATTACTCGCAAACGCGCAGGTGGCGCCCGTGCTGACGGCGCACCCCACGGAAACCCGCCGCCGCACCGTCTTCGACGCCCAGGAGCACATCACCGCCCTGATGCTGCGCCGCCACGAGGTGCTGGCCGCCCCAGAGAACGCCCTGACCGCCGGCCGCCTAGCCGACATTGAGCAGCAACTCACCCGGTGGCTCACCACCCTGTGGCAAACCGCCCTAATCCGGGTGGCCCGCCCCCGCATCGAAGATGAAATTGAAGTGGGGTTGCGCTACTACAAACTGTCTCTCTTGCAGGCCATCCCGGACATCAACCAGGCGGTGAACGAAGCCTTCGCCACCCAATTCGGCATCAGCAATAACCACATGTCGGTGATCCAACCCGGTTCGTGGATCGGCGGCGACCACGACGGTAACCCCTACGTCACCGCCGACACGCTGCACTACGCCACGTCCCGCGCGGCCGAAACCGTTCTGAAGTACTACGTGCAGGAACTGCACCAATTAGAGCACGAACTGTCACTGTCGGACCGGCTGGCCAACGTCACCCCCGAACTCCTCGAACTCGCCGAGCAGGGGCACAACAACATTCCCGCCCGCATTGATGAGCCTTATCGACGGGCCGTGCATGGCATCCGCGGCCGCGTTCTGGCCACCCTGGCCGCCCTGATCAACAGCGACGCCGTGGAAGGCTCCTGGTTTACCAAGCATGCACCATACACCGTCCCCGATCAGGTTCTCGATGATCTCGCCGTCATTGATGATTCCCTGCGCGCCAATCACGATCACCTCATTGCCGACGACCGGCTGCAGCGCATCCGCACCGCAGTGAGCACCTTCGGCTTCCACCTTTATTCCATGGACCTGCGGCAAAACTCCGAAAGCTACGAGGATTTCCTCACCGAAATCTTCGCCCGCGCCCACGTGCACCCGGACTACCGCAGCCTCCCGGAAGACCAGAAGGTGGAATTGCTGGTGGGGGAGTTGAAGAGCCCCCGCCCGATCATCCCGAACGACCCCGAGCCTTTCGCCGAAGCCACGCAGCGCGAACTCGACCTGCTGGCCGCCGCCAAGCAAGCCGTGGACGCCTTCGGGCCGCGCATGATTCCGCACTCCATCATTTCCATGGCGCAATCCGTATCCGACATTCTGGAAGCCATGGTGCTGCTGAAAGAATTCGGCCTGGTGCACGCCAACGGGGACCACCCCACGGGCACGGTGGATATCATTCCACTGTTCGAAACCATTGAGGATTTGCAGGCCGGCGCCGGCATCATCGAAGACCTCTGGAACATCCCCCTGTACCGCAACTATGTGCAGCAACGCGGAGATGTGCAGGAAATCATGTTGGGGTACTCTGACTCCAACAAAGACGGTGGCTATTTTGCCGCCAACTGGGCGCTATACGAGGCTGAACTTGACCTCGTCGAAGTCAGTAACCAGTATAACATCTTCCTCCGGCTCTTCCACGGGCGTGGTGGCGCCGTCGGCCGTGGTGGCGGCCCTTCCTACAATGCCATTCTGGCTCAACCCCAAGGTGCCGTCCACGGGGCAGTGCGCATCACCGAACAAGGCGAAATCATTTCCGCCAAATACGGCTCCCCAGAAACCGCCCGCCGCAACCTCGAAGCCCTCGTGTCGGCTACGATCGAAGCCTCCCTCCTAGAAGTAGAGGAATGGCAAGGCGACCCCGAACCCGCCTACCAAATCATGCGCGACATCTCCGCCCTGAGCCAAACCAAATACGCTGACCTGGTCCACAACGACCCCGGTTTCATCGAATACTTCACCTCCTCCACACCCTTGGCAGAAATCGGCGACCTGAACATTGGTTCCCGGCCCGCCTCCCGGAAGCAAACCGCCGCCATTTCCGACCTGCGGGCCATTCCCTGGGTGCTTTCCTGGGCGCAGGCCCGCGTCATGCTGCCCGGCTGGTACGGCATGGGCACCGCCCTGCAACAATGGGTGGCGCAGGACCCGGACACCCGGCTTGCCACCCTCCGGAACCTGTACGAAACCTGGCCCTTCTTCAATTCGGTGCTCTCCAACATGGCGCAGGTGATGAGCAAAGTAGAAATCACCCTGGCCGGCCTCTACGCCGACCTCGTGGCAGACAAAGAAGCCGCACATCGCATCTACACCAACATTCGGGAAGAATTCGAACTCACAACCCAAATGTTCTTCGCCATCACGGGGGTAGACAGCCTGCTAGCTGATAACCCCATGTTGGCCCGTTCCGTACGTCGCCGCTACCCCTACCTGCTGCCGCTCAACGTCATTCAGCTGGAACTGCTGCGCCGCTACCGGGAAGGAACCGACGACCCATGGGTAGGGCACGGCATCCGACTCACCATGAATGGGTTAGCTACCGCCCTCCGCAATTCTGGTTAACCTTAAAAATTCGTGTATGCTTTGGTGAGAAAACAGCGTAATGAAGATTGAAGGTTTTAGTTAGATGACACTTGCACTCCAGATAATCCTGGTTGTATCTTGCGTGTTAATGACACTCTTCGTGTTACTTCACAGGGGTAAAGGCGGTGGCCTGTCCAGCCTCTTCGGCGGCGGCGTCCAATCCAACCTCTCTGGTTCCACCGTGGTAGAGAAAAACCTGGACCGATTCACCATCATCACCGGCCTCGTGTGGATCGCATGTATCGTGGTGCTCAACCTATTGCAACTATACGGTTAAAAATATGCGCCCCGACCACGGTATGAACCAAAAACCATGCCGTGGCCCTTGACATACTCAAATGTAGATGTGCTATACTTAGGGGCAAAGATTTACAACGTGCAACCATCAACCGTTATCGGTATAAAAAGCGGAGCAAGGTATCCGCCAATAAGATGGTGTAGCAAGAAGGCTCTGTCTAAGGTATGTAGGAGACCTTAGACAGAGCCTTTCCGGCATACTACGACTCAATCAACCCAGCCGCATCTGCCGCCACAAACAGCGTCGTATCTACCAGACCGTGCGCGCCCGCTGCTGGCCACTCCACAGGATCAGCATCAGACACCACCTGCGCAGCAGCTTCCGCCTTCTCCGCACCAGCAACCAACAACCACACTCGATCCGCCGACCTTACCGCCGGCAACGTCAACGTGGTGCGCTCCGGCGGCGGCTTCGGCGAATCATACACCGGCACCACCAACGCCGTTTCCTCCGCCACCGCCGGGGTATGCGGAAACAGGGAATTAATATGCCCCTCACCACCCATACCCAACAAGTGCAGATCAAACCCCTGCGGCGCAAAATCATGCAGCACCGCCTGATACGCCTCCGCTGCATCCCCCAAATCCACACCCCGGCCCAAACCATAACCATGAATATTGGCTTCCGGAATATGAATGCGATCCAATAATACCTCCCGAGCCTGCCCCTCATTCGACTCTGGATGCGTCACCGCCACATTGCGCTCATCGCCAAAAAAGATATGCACTAACTCCCAGTTGATGTCAGCGTCGACAAGCAACCGCAACAATCCAATACCAGCACCACCCCCAGTAAGCACCACCCGGGCATGCCCATCCCCATGCTTCCCACCAGTCTTGCTCACCTCCTGCACCACTTTGACAAACTCCGCCGCCGCCGCCTGACACACATCATCAACAGTAGCAAGCCGTACAACGTTCACCAAGAGTAAACTCCTTACACCACCGGATACGACACACGATTAAGACCACGCAACACCTCACCATAAGCATGATCAGGATCAAGGTGACGCAATTCCTCCGCCAAACAATCAGCATCAGTACGCAAATTCACCGCTACTCGCGCCGGCTCCCGGCCCGGAACCGTCACCGCAATTGTCTGATTATCAGCCAACGCCTCCAACACCACCACCCCAGAAGCACGCACCAACTCCACCCGGCTCACCGGAATCACATGCAGATTCAACTCCTTCTTTACTATGGTCGTACCATCTGTAGCAATCCGCGTCACCGGCACCCCCAACCGATTCGCCAACCACCCAGCTGCCAAATCTACACTTGGACAATTCGCCGCCCCATAAATCCGGGCCTCCGAAACATCCTCATGCGGCGGCTGGTCCAACGCCGACGCTAACACCCCCCGCCACGGCGTAATCCGCGCCCATGCTAAATCAGAATCCCCATCGGCATAAGAATTCCGCCGGTTATATAACGCATCCACTAACGAATCTTTCTGCGCATCCATGATTCGCCGCTGTGCAATCCGGCCCAACGGATCCTCCGCAGGATTCACCGGTGCCGTATATGGCCACCACACCACAATTGGTGTATCCGGCAACAACAACGGCGTTACCACATGCACTAAATGCCGCGTAACTTCCCCCTCCAAATCAATCACAATGATCTCCGAAGCACCCGCATCACCCCCAATCCGTACCTCAGCATCAATGCGACTATCCTTATCCGGATCCCCAGTGACCAACACAATCACCCGACATGGATGCTCTCGCGACGCATCCTTCGTCGCATCCGTCACCGACTTAATATCATCCGTATCCTTCGCCACCACAATCAGCGTCAATACTCGCGACGTAGCTCCCTGACTACCATCATCACGAATCTCCACTAACGTCTTAGCAATCTCATGCGTATTTGTACCAGAAAGAGTAAAGATCATCATTTCACCTTAAAAATTAGGGGCGCCGCCACGATCGCTGCGAACCAAGCATTTTATCTGCTGACTCCGGACCCCACGTGCCCGCAACATATTTTTCCGGCCGGCCATGATGAGCCCAATACTCCAAAACCGGATCCAGAATCTTCCAACTTAACTCCACTTCCTCATTAGTAGGGAACAAGCTGGCTTCATCCAACAACACATCCAAAATTAACCGCTCATATGCTTCCGGCGACTCCTCCGTAAACGCCTCCGAATAACTGAAATCCATGTTGACATCCCGAACTTCCATGGCCGAACCCGGCACCTTGGAACCAAACCGCATCAACATGCCCTCATCCGGCTGCACCCGAATCACCACCACATTCCGGCTCTGCGAATGCCGCGTACCCGCCGGGAATGGTTGATGCGGCGCATCTTTAAACACTAGCGCAATCTCTGTTACCCGCCGGCCTAACCGCTTACCAGTACGCAAATAAAACGGCACCCCCGCCCAGCGCCGAGAATTAATCTCCAACGTGCAGGCAGCATATGTTTCTGTGGTGGAATTCGGATCGAAGCCTTCTTCTTCCCGCAGGCCACACACATATTCTGACCCCTGCCAGCCGGCAGCGTACTGCCCCCGGGCCGTGGTTTTGCTAAACGGCTCCACCGCTTTGGTGGCGCGCAATACTTTGATTTTTTCGGCCTGCAGCTCCGCCGGCGTGAAATCCACTGGCTCCTCCATGGCTATCAACGCCAGAAGCTGAATCAAGTGGTTCTGAATAACATCCCGGGCCGCCCCAATGCCATCGTAATAACCCGCACGACCACCCAAGCCAATATCCTCAGCCATGGTGATCTGCACATGATCAATATAGTGACTATTCCACAGGGGATCAAAGATCTGGTTGGCGAACCGCAATGCCATAATATTCTGCACGGTTTCTTTACCCAAGTAGTGGTCAATGCGGAACACCGACTTCTCCGGGAACACCGAGTTAATCACCCGGTTCAGCTCCTGCGCCGTCTCCTGATTATTACCAAACGGCTTCTCCACAATCACCCGGCGCCAACCACCGCCAGCGGTCTGCGCCATGCCGGACCGCTGCAACTGATTGCACACATCCGAGAAATTCGCCGGCGGCACCGACAAATAAAACGCCCAGTTGCCGGCCGTGCCGCGGGTCTGATCCAACTCCGCAAGCGTGGCCGCCAACCGGTCAAAGGCATCATTGTCATCAAAGTTGCCTTGCACGAAGACCATGCCCTCAGCCAGGCGCTCCCACACGTTATCCCGGAAGGGCGTGCGGGCGCCGGCTTTCACGGCGTCCTTGATGTAGTTTTCGAAGACCTCTTTGGACCAATCGCGTCGGCCGTAGCCCACTAAGGCAAAACCAGCCGGTAATAACCCCCGGCTGGCCAGGTCGTAAATGGCAGGTAACAGTTTCTTGCGAGCCAGATCACCAGTCACCCCGAAGATCACCATCCCAGAAGGGCCGGCGATGCGGGGGAGTCGTTTATCTTGGACACTGCGTAACGGGTTGGCCCAAGGAACTGCTGGTGACAAGTCTGCTGTTTCGTGGTCGCTCACGAACGCCTAGTTTACCCATGGTTGCGGGTTCGGTCGAACCTCCCACACAAAAACTGTTACAAACAGCACACTTCCTAGGTGAGGCGTTCCTGCATGGAATCCAACAACTCCTGCCACGCCGCCACGAACTTCTCCACACCTTCCCGCTCCAAGGTATCGAACACATCAACGAAATCCACACCAACGGCACTGATGGCCGACATGGTGGCCTCTGCCGCCTCCTTGGTGCCGGTGAGCGTATCGCCGCGCACATCATCAGCCGCCAACGTCGCATCAATGGTGGCCTCCGGCATGGTGTTCACCGTATCCGGGCCGGCAAGCTCCGACACGTACAACGTGGGGGAGTAGTCCGGATTTTTCACGCCGGTCGACGCCCACAATGGGCGTTGCACATGCGCCCCCGCCGGCAGTTCAATATCTGCCCGCTTATCCAGGAACGCCGCGTACGCCAGCCGGGCGTTAGCCACCCCAGCTTGGCCCCGCAACGCCAACGCTTCATCCGTACCAATCTCCTCCAGGCGCTTATCCACCTCCGTATCCAGGCGGGACACAAAGAACGACGCAACCGAATGAATCTGCGAAACATCCTGCCCATTCGCCGCCGCCTGCTCCAGGCCAGCCGTGAACGCCGCAATCACCTCCAGGTAACGCGCCACCGAGAAAATCAGGGTCACATTCACGCTGATGCCCTCCGCCAACGCCGCAGTGATCGCCGGCAATGAACCCGGCGTTGCCGGAATCTTAATCATCGCATTCGGGCGGCCCACCTTCTGCCACAACTCCCGCGCCTGTGCGATGGTGGCTTCCGTATCTTCAGAGATCCGCGGGTCCACCTCAATGGACACCCGGCCGTCCTTCCCGCCGGAAGCCTGGTAAACGTCCGCGAAAATATCGCACGCAGCCTGCACATCAGCAATACTCATGGCGTAGACAGCCTGGTCCGCACCAGCGCCCTGCTCCTTCAACTGCGCAATCTGGCTGTCGTAAGCAGTGCCCTTGGACATGGCGGCAGCAAAAATCGCCGGGTTGGTGGTCACACCAACCACAGACTTCTTCGCAATCACATCCGCCAGATTGCCGGTTTCAATCCGATCGCGGGACAAATCATCCAACCAGGTGGACGTACCCGCCTGCGCGAGATTATCAATGGCGTTCATAAAAATTCCTTTACGTAGATCGTCGACAAGCTTAAGCGTTGAGGGATTCGTGAGCAGACGCAACCACCGCATCCGTGGTAATGCCAAACTCCTCATACAACTTCTGATATGGCGCCGAAGCCCCAAAGTGCTCCAACGACACCGCCCGGCCCCGTGAACCCAACAGCCGCCACCACGGCAACGCCAAGCCAGCTTCCACCGAAACCCGCGCCGTCACAGCCGCCGGCAACACCGACTCCTGGTATTCCGCATCCTGCTCCACAAACCAATCCAGGCATGGCACCGATACCACGCGGGCCGCAATACCCTCAGACTCCAGGCGCGCCGCAGCCTCAACCGCCAACTGCACCTCCGAACCCGTGCCCAACAAAATCACATCCGGCGTCGGCTTCGACCCCTCAACCAGCACATACGCGCCCCGGGCCACACCCTCCCGAGCCTTCTCCTTCGTGCCTTCCAGCACCGGCACATTCTGGCGCGTCAACGCCAAGCCCTTCGGCGACTCCTTGTACAACAAGGCCGCCCGCCACGCCGCCGCCGTCTCGTTAGCATCTGCCGGCCGCAGAATCGACACACCCGGAATGGCGCGCAACGCCGCCAACTGCTCCACCGGCTGGTGGGTGGGACCATCCTCACCCAACCCAATGGAATCGTGCGTCCACACGTAATACGCATCCGTGCCCATCAACGCCCCCAACCGCACAGCCGGCCGCATGTAATCCGAGAAAATCAAGAACGTGCCACCATACGGCCGCGTCCCACCATGCAACGAAATACCATTCAAAATCGAACCCATCGCATGCTCCCGAATACCAAAGTGCAGATTCCGGCCGCCCGGCTCCGTCGTCCACGTATCCGTGGTGATGCTCTCCGGGCCAAACGACGGTGCCCCCTTAATCACCGTGTTGTTCGAACCCGCCAAGTCCGCGGAACCACCCCACAACTCTGGCAACGTCGCGGCCAACGCCTGCAACGTCGCCTCGGAAGCCTTCCGGGTAGCCACCGACTCCCCAGCCTCCCAGGTGGGCAGATCCGCATCAAAACCCTCCGGCAACGTCCGGGTGCGCAACCGATCGAACAGTGCCTTCCCCTCCGGGTTCTGCACCGCCCACGCATCGAACTTCTGCTGCCATTCCTGGTGCTTGTGCTGCCCCCGCTGCGCCAACTGCCGCGTATGCGCCAACACATCATCCCCAATGAAGAAATCCACCTGCGGGTCAAAGCCCAACACTTCCTTGGTGGCGGCCACCTCAGCCTCACCCAACGCGGCACCATGCACGGCACCGCTGTTCATCAAGGTGGGCGCCGGATAGCCGATGACGGTGCGCACCCGAATGAAGGAGGGGCGGGAGGTATCGGCCTGGGCCTCGGCGACGGCCTGCTCAATGGCGGTAACGTCTTCACCGGCGGCCACATCAAGCACCTGCCAGCCGTAGGCCTCGTAGCGGGCTTTGACGTCTTCGGTGAAGGCGATGTGGGTGTCTTCCTCGATAGAGATCCGGTTGTCGTCCCAGAAGACGATCAGGTTGCCCAGTTGTTGGGTGCCGGCGAGGGAGGAAGCCTCGGCGGTGACGCCCTCTTCTAGGTCGCCGTCTGAAGCGATGACGTAAATGTAGTGGTCGAAGGGGGATTCACCGGCGGGTGCTGCCGGGTCGAAGAGGTGGCGTTCCCGGCGGGCCGCCATGGCCATGCCTACGGCAGACGCCAAGCCTTGGCCCAGTGGGCCAGTGGTGATCTCCACACCTTTGGTGTGGCGGTATTCCGGGTGGCCGGGGGTGAGTGAACCCCAGGTGCGTAGTGCCTTCAGATCATCCAATTCCAGGCCAAAGCCACCGAGGAAGAGCTGCACGTATTGGGTCAGTGAGGAATGACCACAGGACAGCACGAATCGGTCGCGGCCGGCCCATGTAGTGTCGGTGGGGTCGAGGTGCATGATTCGTTGGAACAAGGTGTACGCCAGGGGCGCCAAGGACATGGCGGTGCCGGGGTGGCCGGAGCCGCAGTTCTGCACGGCATCGGCGGCGAGGACCCGAGCAGTATCTACTGCTTGGGTGTCTAATTCTGTCCAGTCATTCGGGTAGTTGCGGGTGATGACTGGTTGGAGGTCCGCGGGCAGTTGCTGCGGATTATGAGGCTGGGAGGAAGACACTATACATTCCGTCCTTTTAATACATGGAAACAGGGTTTACGTTTCTACTTTAAACCCCTTAACGGGGGTTTGCGGATACTCTATCGCAGGATTATGGGAAATCGCCATGGTTAAGCTGCAAATAGTGGGGGTGCTGCGGTGTCGACTATGGTAAAACTCAGCGGTACGGCTACCATGGTGACGTTGCTTCTGACGCCGAGTATTTTTCTGGTGCCGGTTCTGACTAAAATTCAAGTAGATATCATTGTTTAAGCTGGAGGAAACCCCCTTGGAGACGATCAAGGCCTATATCGCGTTGACAAAACCGCGGGTCATTGAACTTCTCCTGGTTGCTACGATTCCCGCAATGTTGCAGGCAGAACGCGGCGAAAACAACATCGCCCTGATTCTGCTCACGCTCATCGGGGGTTGGTTGGGGGCGGCGGCCGCCAACACGTTCAACATGGTGGCCGATTCCGATATTGACCAGAAAATGGGGCGTACCCGGGCGCGCCCACTCGTGCGCCACACCGTGAGCAATCGTGATGCTGCCCGGTTTGCGTGGGGGTGCACGGTTGTGAGTTTCCTCTGGTTGTGGCTGCTGTGTCATTCCCTGCTGGCTGCGGTGTTTGTCATGCTCACGATCATTTTTTACATCTTCGTGTACACCAAGTTTTTGAAGCGCCGCACGCACATGAACATCGTGTGGGGTGGGGCGGCTGGCTGCATGCCGGTGGTGGTCGGCTGGGCGGTGATTACGGACAACATGCCCCCGGAGATACCAGACCAATGGTGGCAGGCTGTGGTGTTGTTCATGATCATCTTTTTCTGGACGCCGCCGCACACGTGGGCGTTGGCCATGAAGTACAAAGAAGATTACGCCGTCGCGGGGGTGCCCATGCTGCCGGTGGTGCGGGAACCCGTGCAGGTGACGCGCCAAATCGTGTGGTACACGGTGGCGACGGTGCTCACAACTTTGTTGCTGATTCCGGCGGCCGGGTTGGTGTATGCCGTTACGGCACTGGTTACGGGCATATGGTTTTTGACCATGGCGATCGTGCTGCACATGGGGGTGAAAAACGGCGGCAAGGTCAAGCCCCTGAAGTTGTTTATTCTCTCCAATAATTACTTAGCGTTGCTGTTCGTGGGCTTATCCATCGACGCCGTCATGGGGCTGCAAACCATTAGTGAAATGTTCGGGTTTAGCTTCATTCTGTTCTAGACTTTTCAATCCACTTACGGCGCTAACGCAATGGATAATGCCACGCACATACCTGTGCCCACCACAATCGACAGCAAAACATTCCGCCGCCACGAATGCATGATGATGGTACCCACCAGCGCCACCAGGTACGGCAGCCAGCGCTGATACCCACCGGTGAAAGGAATCGTCTGGCAGGCATACACGAATAAAATCACCATGGCGCCCAACGGCATCCACCGGGAAAACTGCCGCAAAAACACACTGTTGGCCAGCTTCGCTTGCAGCGGAAAAGGAATAACCCGGCTGGCAAACGTGATGAGCATCGCCACCGCAATGCCACTGATCACATAAGTCGCACTCATGATGATGATTTCTCCCATTGGTGTCGTACCAGCAGCAGCCCGGCAAAGAGCGACATGGCTACCACCAGCATATGCTGCGGGGTGAGCAGTAACGCCAGCAGGGCGCAACCAACCGCCATGCCCGTGGTGAGCACGTCGCGGTACTGGGCAAACATGTCCATGGCGATGACGGTAAACAACCCCACCAGCACAAAATCAAGGCCAGGGACATGACCTAAGGCTTTGCTGGCGAATAACGCCCCCACGGTGGAACCCGCAACCCAATTCAAATGCAACCCCGCCGTGGTGTAGAGAATCCGCCCAGAAGTGCGCTCTTCTGGTGGAATGGCAGACACCAGGGCGTAGGTTTCATCCGCGAGGGTGAACACCGTGTAGAAGCGCGCCAATCTGCCCTGCACCACCTGCAACGGGTAGGTCAGCCCGTAGAAGACGTGCCGCGAATTGGTGAAAAATGTGGTGAGGGCAATCGTCGATAAGGAAGCACCCCCAGAGAGCAACCCAATCATGATGAACTCCATGCTGCCGGCATACACAAACCCCGACAGCAGGGGTGCCACCCACCAGGCTAATCCGGCATGCACCACCAGGATGCCCAAGCCGAAGGACATGGCGAAGAACCCAGCCCACACTGCGCCGGCGTGACGTAGAGCAGCGCGGAAAGAAGACATGCGCAAAAGTATAAAACTTCAGGGCGGCTTTTAGGTAGCAAGTGAATATAATTCGCCGGCGTACAGTTCATCCCCGGTGGGGGAACCAGTGGTGGTCTTCGGATTCACCTCAGAAATCCGCTCGGACCCATGCGAATACAAGAACGACGAATACGCCACGATCATCGAACTCAACCCCACGTGGATCGGCACGGTCCACCGGGGCACACCCAACCGGAATTGGGTGATGCCCACGGCGGCCTGCATGAGAATGATGCCAACCAGTATCCAGCCGGTCTTCTGAATATGCCGCGGCGTGTGCGTCAACCACAACCCTACGACGAGCACCAGCAGAATCCCCAACGTGGCGTACAGCGTCCAGGCGTGAATATGGGCGATCAGGGCCAACGAGATTTGCAGGCGATTATCCGCCCCCACATTAATGTCACCCGAGTGCTGGCCGGCGCCGGTGACCATGGTGCCGGTGACCAGGACGAGGGCAATGCCGGTGGCGAACACTATGTTCAGGATGCGCAGCGGGGTGCTGTAGGTGCGCTGCGGGGCGAGGTGGTCGGGTTCCTTGATGCGGAAATACAGGATTGCCGCCAGCCACACCAACAGCATGGACGGCAGGAAGTGCAAGACCACCGACCACCACGCCAGTTGCAGAAGCACAGAGACGCCACCGATGATGGCCTGGGCGATGATGCCCAAGCCCTGGATGACGGCGTGCACGATGATTTCCTTGCGGCGGTGTGCGGCCCGCACGGCTAGGAAGACGGCGATGACGAAGGCGATGAGCACGAAGGTGAGCAGCCGGTTGCCGAACTCGATGGCTTGGTGGATGGCGGGGGCGGCGCCTTCGACGGGCACGAGGGAACCTTCGTGGCAGTTGGGCCAGGTGTTGCACCCCAACCCGGAGCCGGTGACTCGGACGATGGAGCCGCTGACGGTGATACCACCTTGAGACACCAGAAGCAGAAGGGCTAGTTTTTGCTGCAGTGCCATGGTGGGCACCGAAGCATAGCGATTTTTCAACGCTGTTAGTTTGGATGACACGGGCCTTAATAGTACCTGGTGTCGCACTAAACCTCGAATGCTAATCAGCGAATTTGAACCAGCGGGTGGCCGCCGCAACACCCACCACAGTCCACACCAGAAGCGACACGATTGACACCAATGGAATATGCCCGTCGAAGCCGTGCAGCAGGCCGCTGGCCAGCGCAATGGACGGAATCGCATTGAGGGCAATGGGGAACGTATCGTGGTTGAAAATGAGGTAACTGGCGCCGCCGACGAGCAGGACCCAAATGAGGTTGGCTAGGCCCAACACGAGTTCGGACGATAAGGTGCCGCCCATGAGCATGCCCAAGGCGGTGAAGGTGGTGATGCCGCAGAGGAACACGATGGTGCCGGTGAGAATCCCACCGAAGCTGCTGGACCAGCCCAAGGCCAATGCAATGCTGGTCAGCACGATGATTTGGATCACGGCGACGGCCAGCAGGCCGAGGATTTTCCCCACGATGATTGTCCACGCGGGCACCCCGGAGGCCCCGGTGCGTTTGAGGGCGCCGTAGCGGCGATCGAACGCCAACGAAATGGCTTCCCCGGTAAAACCGGAACTCATAGCAGCGATAGCCAGCACTATGGGGAAGGCGATCCGCATGGGTTCGTCCTGCTTGATGATGGGGATGATAGTGATAGCTATCAACATGCACACCGGAATAATGAAGCTCAAGAGTAATTGTTCGCCGTGGCGGAGGAATAATTTGGCTTCAATGAGTGCTTGGGCGCGCAGCATGCTGCGAATATTGGCGCGTTGGGGATTGGGGCTGAAAGTGCCGGCCGTAAACGTGACGTCCTCGGTGACCATGCTGCTTAACTCCTTAAAGTGTGTCCGGTGATGTCAAGAAAAACATCTTCTAAACTTCGAGCATGCGTGTCAAGATGTGTGATCAAGATCCGCTCAGCGGCTGCATTGCGCGCTAGCTTTTCGACGATCTCCGGAGTAGGAACCGCACGCACCACATACGTGCGAGGCCTCATGCTGGTTATATCAAATTCTCGCCACTGTGGGGCCGTGAGATCCACATCTTTATCCGTCTCAAAATGTATCGCGGTGGTGGTAGCGGCCTGTAACTCTGCGGGGCTCCCCTCGGCAGCTAATTGCCCCCGATCTAAAATAAGCACCTTATCGGCTAACGCTTGCGCCTCATCCATCAGGTGGGTGGTAAGGATGACCGTCACCCCGTCATTGCGCAATGCTTTGATGAGGTTCCACACCAAAATGCGCGATTGGGCATCCATGCCGGCGGTCGGCTCATCCACGAAAACCAATTGCGGGCGAGAAATCAATGCGACGGCCAAATTTAACCGCTGTTTCTGGCCGCCAGAAAGCCGCCGGTAGGTGGTGTTGCGGGCATTTTCTAACCCAAAGAGCTGCAGCAACCAGGCGGGATCCAGGGGGTCTTTGTTATAGCTGGCGGATAATCGTAGCATTTCCTCCACCTTAATGCCGGAATACGAGCCGGAATCTTGCAGCATGATTCCCACCTTTGCGCGCACCTGATTCGGATCGGTGACGGGGTTGATACCCAGCACAGAGATTTTCCCGGAGGTGGGTTGTTGAAAACCTTCACACATCTCGATGGTGGTGGTTTTGCCAGCCCCATTGGGGCCCAACAGGGCCACGACCGTTCCGGTTTCGACTGTGAAGCTGAGGTTGTTAACTGCAGCATGATCGCCAAAGCGCTTGACGACGTCGACAAGCTCAAGTGCATAGTGAGAAGTCACGAAGAATTAGTTTAGGCCAATAACCCCACGCCGCCTCAAAACGAACCAAGACACCCCAATGATAATCGCAAAACCGATAACCGCTGCTGAATATATCCATATCACCGAACCCGGCACTAATGCTAACCCTCGCGGCAGCACAAAAAACGACAAAATAGTGCTGTAAATCACCACTGAACTGCGGAAGAATGGCCTATTGGCCCACGCAGACAGGGGCAAAATCGCCCACAACATGTACCACGGGTGCACCACCGGAAAAAACACCACCATCACAAACGTCGACACACCCAACGCTCCCACTGGTGAAATCCGACCAGCATACGTAGCAAACAACATGCGCACCATCAAAAAGCCCGCAATCATGACTCCCACGGAACGAGTCAGCAACAAAATTGCCTCCGTATGATCCCCCAACTTCAGCATTTGCCCAATCCACCCAAAAAAAACCCCAATGGCGGTGGTAAAGCTCAACCAACTGCGGATTGTCGTTGCCCCACCCTGGCCACTAACCCACCCCAACCCAATCCCAGTGATCCATGTTACCAAGAGGATGGACGTGACCATGATGGCCAACTGCACGGCAATCGTTATGGCCCACGATACCACCGGGGAGCGTCGTAACGCCCGAGCCATCGCCATGCCCGTAAACCCCAAACCTAAAAACCCCGTGACCTTTACCATGCCGGCGCAGCTGATCAAAAACCCGCTGGCAAGAATCCACCCCCACGCCGGGAGTCGATCGGCCCCCCGTAACCCTAATTCTACCCCAACCAGCAATAGTCCCAACAAGATCGCCTCGTTGTGAATACCACCCACCAGGTGCAGAATGGTCAACGGGTTAAGCACCCCCAACCACAATGCTGCTTGGGGAATCACCCCACAACGGCGCGCCAACTGCACCACAGCCCACCCAATCAACGTCACGCAGCCGATGGCCAACAACCGGTGTGCAAGCACCCCGGCAACAATGTTGTCATTGGTGAGCCAGCTGATCACCGCCGCAATGCCCAACGCCACCGGTCCATATGGGCTAGGGGAGTGCGCCCAAATCAACGGCACCGACCGTGCTAATGGATGATTTGCCCCTAACAAATCCACCGGCCCCGCCGAATACGGATCTAACCCTTGGGTAATGATCGATCCATTGGCCAAATATGAATAAATATCCTGCGTAAACAGTGGCGCCCCCAACAAAATAGGCACTGTCCACGCAAGGAACGTGCGCCGCATCATGGACATGGTCAACACCCCAGCGCGTGGTTTCCCCCGCTGGAACGTCACCCCTGTAAACGGTGCCATGATCAACCACGCCACTACGATCAATCCAATGCCGATGAAGCACAACGCCGTGGGGGTCTGCAACATTTGCGTAATGATTTCCCCTCCGGGAAATTGCGCATACGGGTTGTCGAGCACCGGCACTGCGCCGGCCCCCAACCCGCCGAACCCCAGCAGCAATGCGCCGAGGGTGCCCAGCCACCGGAGGAAGGCAAACCGCCGCAGTTCCGAAACTTTGAGGGTGGGCAGTCGAAATGGGGTGAGGGGAGTGGGGTCCGGTCCTTCGATGCGCACGCTGCCGTCCCGGTTGGGGGATATGAGGTCTACGCCGGTGGCGGCGGTGACCAGCAGGGAGGCGTCCCGGTAGGGGTGAACTTCGGCTTCGGTGTTGTGCAGGAGGGCGGAACGGGAGCCGGCTTTGCCGAGGTGGGGCAAAAAGGCCATGGAATGTTTCCACCAGGGCTCGCGTTGTTGTGTCATAGCAGCCAATGGTAATAGCTTCAGGACTGCGACGACGGTAGGGTGCCCTAAATAAGCCAGCTAGGGACGATGCTTAAAAGCGCAGCTTGTAAGTAGTGCGGATTTAAGGAACACTAGTGTTGTCTAAAAGAATTTGAGTGTGATGTCAGGAGGTACATGCGCAAGATGACATATCACGGTGACAGTCGTTCCACGGAAGGCGAAACCCGACGCCTCATCATGGTGACCATACTGCGCGCCGGTACCATCACGGCAACCCAATTGGCTCAAAATCTTGGACTATCAGCTGCTGGTATCCGCCGTCACCTCGACAATCTTGTCGACGACGGATATGCGGAACTGGTACCACGGAAAAAAACTGGTGGTGGTCGCGGCCGACCAGCGAAAGCATTCCGATTGACCGTTGCCGGTCAGGCGGTGTTCGGCCACGACTACGATTCCCTCGCTGCGCAGGCGTTGGAAACAATCCGGGAAACCGGGGGCGACGCCGCCGTCATGGCGTTCGCCCGCAAACGCGCAGCTGCGATCGTTGCTGGAATAGACAACCATGATCATGACGTTGAACACATTGCGCATGCGCTTGTCGACGCCTTCAGCCGCAACGGATACGCTGCCACCGTCACAGCCGCCGGCCCCGGCCTGCAAATCTGCCAACACCATTGCCCCATTGCTGGCGTGGCGGCACAATTCCCCGAATTGTGCGAAGCCGAACACGAAGTCATAGCCAGCCTCCTGGGGCAACATGTACAACCCTTGGCGTCCATCGCCAGCGGCCACGGCGTGTGCACCACCAACATTCCCATCACTGTACTCACCCATAACCTCCCCAATGGAAGGAGCGATTCATGACTCAGCCAGTAACTGATGACGAGATCATTGAATCAATCGGTCCGTATAACTACGGTTGGCACGACTCGGACGAAGCCGGCCAAAAAGCCCGCCGCGGCCTCAACGAAGACGTAGTGCGCGACATCTCCGCAAAGAAAAACGAACCCGAGTGGATGCTGGACATGCGGCTCAAGGCCCTGTCCCTCTTCGAGAAAAAGCCACTGCCCACCTGGGGTGCCGACCTGTCCGAAATTGATTTCGACAACATCAAGTACTTCGTGCGCTCCACCGAGAAGCAGGCGGAATCCTGGGAGGAACTCCCGGAAGACATCAAGAACACTTACGACCGGTTGGGTATTCCAGAGGCGGAAAAGCAGCGCCTCGTCGCTGGTGTGGCCGCCCAGTATGAATCCGAAGTGGTGTACCACCAGATTCGGGAAGACCTGGAACGCCAAGGCGTGATCTTCCTCGACACGGACACCGCCCTGAAGGAACACCCGGACTTGTTCAAGGAATACTTCGGCACGATTATTCCGCCCGGGGATAACAAGTTCGCTTCCCTGAACACCGCGGTGTGGTCTGGTGGTTCTTTCGTGTATGTGCCCAAAGGCGTGCATGTGGAAATTCCGCTGCAGGCGTATTTCCGCATCAACACCGAGAACATGGGGCAGTTTGAACGCACCCTGATCATTGTGGATGAGGATGCTTATGTGCACTACGTGGAGGGCTGCACCGCCCCGATTTACAAGTCGGATTCCTTGCACTCCGCCGTGGTGGAGATCATTGTGAAGAAGGGCGGTCGGTGCCGCTACACCACCATCCAGAACTGGTCCAACAACGTCTACAACCTGGTGACCAAGCGCACCAAGTGTGAAGAAGGCGCCACCATGGAATGGGTGGATGGCAACATTGGTTCCAAGGTGACCATGAAGTACCCGGCAGTGTGGATGACCGGCCCCAATGCTAAGGGTGAAGTGCTGTCCGTGGCGTTCGCTGGTGAAGGCCAATTCCAAGACACCGGCGCCAAGATGGTGCACATGGCTCCGCATACTTCCTCCAACATTGTGTCCAAGTCAGTGGCCCGCAGTGGTGGCCGCGCCGCCTACCGTGGCCTGGTGCGCATCAACGCTAACGCTCACCACTCCACCTCCAATGTGGAATGTGATGCCCTGCTGGTGGATAACATTTCCCGCTCCGACACCTATCCTTACAACGACATTCGTAACGACCACGTGTCGTTGGGGCATGAGGCTACTGTGTCGCAGGTGTCAGAAGAGCAACTGTTTTACCTGATGTCACGCGGCATTGAAGAAGATGAAGCCATGGCAATGATCGTGCGCGGGTTTGTCGAACCCATCGCCAAGGAACTCCCCATGGAATACGCCCTGGAGCTAAACCGCTTGATTGAACTGCAAATGGAAGGATCGGTGGGCTAACCACCATGGCTGAAACCGTAAAAAACGCAACGGTCCACAACACCAAAGGTGACCTTTTCACCTCCTTCAACGTGGACGACTTCGACATCCCCCACGGCAAAGACGAAGTCTGGCGCTTCGTGCCGTTGCGCAGACTCAAAGGACTCCACAACGGCACCTTCGCCCCCCAAGCCCCCGAAAAAGTAGAGATCATCATCCCCGAGGGGCTTGAAGGCGTCAGCGCCGAGGTTATCTCCAAGATTGATGCCCGAGTTGGCCGCAGTTCCGCACCCGTCGACCGCACTGGTGCCCAAGCATTCACCTCTGCCCAAACCGCCCACTATCTCAACTTTGCCGCCAACTCGGTGACCAAAGACCTGGTGCAGATAGTGACCACCGGCGCCGGCATGGACGTGACCACCTTCGCCCACATCGTCGTGGAAGTTGAAGAAGGCGCCGAAGCTGTTGTGGACCTGCGCTACACCGGCAGCGGCGTCCACACCGACAACGTGGAATTCGTCATCGGTGATAACGCAAAACTCACCGTCATTGTTGATGCTTCCTGGAACGACGATGCTGTGCACCTCTCCGGGCACGCCGCTGTTCTCGGGCGTGACAGCATCCTGCGGCACTCCGTCGCCCTCTTCGGCGGCGATGTGGTGCGCATGATTCCCCGCGTGCGGTTCACTGCCCCCGGCGGCGATGCCGAAATGCTCGGCGTGTACTTTGCTGACGACGGCCAATTCTTCGAACAACGCCTCTTGGTGGATCACGCCACTGCCAACTGCCGCAGCAACGTCCTATACAAAGGCGCTTTGCAGGCAGACCCAGACTCCAAGAAACCCGAGGCACACACCTCCTGGGTGGGCGACGTCCTCATCCGCTCCAACGCCCAAGGCACCGACACTTACGAAGCAAACCGCAACCTCGTGCTCACCGAAGGCGCCCGCGCCGACGCGGTGCCCAACCTCGAAATCGAAACCGGCGAAATCGCCGGCGCCGGCCACGCCGCCACGGTGGGCCGCTTCGACGACGAGCAAGAGTTCTACCTCCGGGCCCGTGGTATTCCACCAGAAGAAGCCCGCCGGCTCATCGTCCGCGGTTTCTTCTCCGAAGTCATCGGGCGCATACCCGTGGCCAACATCCGGGAAGAACTAGAAAACCGCGTCGCCGCAGAACTCGAAACTCTCCACGCACGCCAGAGCGTCGAAAAGCAAAACTAAAAGGAACACCCATGAGCACACTTGAAATCCGTAACCTGCACGCCCAAGTCATCCCAGCCGACGAAAACGCCGAACCCAAGCCCATCCTCAAAGGCGTGAATTTGACCGTCAACTCCGGCGAAACCCACGCCATCATGGGCCCCAACGGCTCTGGTAAATCCACCCTCGCCTACACCCTGGCCGGGCACCCCCGCTACGAAATCACCGACGGCGAAGTGCTTCTCGACGGCGAAAACCTCCTCGACATGGAAATCGACGAACGCGCCCGCGCCGGCCTTTTCCTCGCCATGCAATACCCAACGGAAATTCCCGGAGTATCCATGGCCAACTTTTTGCGTAGCGCAGCCACAGCTGTGCGCGGTGAAGCCCCCAAACTGCGGCAATGGGTCAAGGAAGTAAAAGAAGCGCAAGACCGGTTGCACATTGACAAAGCCTTCTCCGAGCGGTCCGTCAACGAAGGCTTCTCCGGTGGCGAAAAGAAACGCCACGAAGTGCTGCAACTCGATTTGCTGCGGCCGAAATTCGCAGTCATGGACGAAACCGACTCCGGACTCGACGTGGACGCGCTGCGCATCGTCTCCGACGGCATCAACAACTACCAAGAAGAAACTGGTGGCGGCATCATCATGATCACCCACTACAAGCGCATCCTCAACTACGTGAAGCCCGACTTCGTGCACGTGTTCGCGGCCGGCAAAATCGTTACCTCCGGCGGCGCCGAACTCGCCGACGAACTCGAAGCACACGGCTACGATCAGTTCCTCGTCTAAACCATTATGACTACATTCCACCACCCAGACGGCACCCTCGACGTGGACGCCATCCGCGCCGAATTCCCCATCCTGCACCGCACCGTCCGCGGGGACAAACCCCTGGTCTACCTCGACTCCGGGGCCACCAGCCAACGCCCCCTGCGAGTATGGAAAACCGAAGAAGACTTCGTCTTTAACACCAACGCTCCTGTACACCGTGGTGCCTACCAACTAGCCGAAGAAGCCACTGACGCCTACGAACAAGCCCGCGCCGACATCGCGGCCTTCGTCGGCGCCAAAGACGAGGAAATCGCTTTCACCAAAAATGCCACCGAAGCACTCAACCTCGTGGCTTACACCCTTGGTGACGCAGGGCTGGTGGGTGTCGGGGACACCGTCGTGGTGACAGAACTCGAACACCACGCTAACCTGGTGCCCTGGCAAGAACTCTGCCGCCGCACCGGCGCCACCCTGAAATGGTTCACCACCACCGAGGATGGGCGCATTGACATGGAGTCCCTGGAGTTGGATGAGACGGTGAAGGTGGTGGCATTCACCCACCAATCCAACGTGACCGGGGCTGTTGCTGACGTGCCGGCCATGGTGGCGAAATCCCGGGCCGTGGGGGCCTTGGTGGTGCTTGACGCTTGCCAATCCGTGCCGCACATGCCGGTGGATTTTCATGCCCTGGATGTGGACTTCGCGGCCTTCTCCGGGCACAAAATGTGCGGTCCCACCGGGGTGGGGGTGCTGTACGGGAAGGCGGAACTTTTGGAAAACCTACCGCCCTTCCTCACCGGCGGCTCCATGATCGAGGTAGTCACCATGGAGAAAACCACCTTCGCGCCGCCGCCGCAACGATTCGAAGCCGGGACGCAGATGACCAGCCAAGTGGTGGGCCTAGGCTCCGCAATTTCCCTTCTCCGGGAAATCGGAATGGATAAAGTAGCCGCCCACGAGCGGGAACTCACTGCCTATGTCTTGGAAAAGCTCCAGGAAATTCCCGGAGTAAGGATTGTGGGGCCGGGGAGCGTCGAAAAGCGAGGCGGAGCCATCAGCTTCCTTGTCGACGGCATCCACCCGCACGACCTGGGGCAAGTGCTCGACAACCACGGCGTATGCATCCGGGTGGGGCACCACTGCGCATGGCCAATCCACCGCAGCCTCGGAGTGCAGTCGACGGCGCGGGCATCTGTGTACTTCTACAACACCCTCCGAGAAATTGACGTATTCGTGGACGCGGTGAAAGCCGCACAGGAATTTTTCGGAGTGGCAAAGTGAACCTGGAATCCATGTACCAGGAAGTCATCCTGGACCACTACAAAAACCCCACCCACGCCGGTCTCCGGGAACCTTTCGACGCGGAAGTGCACCATGTCAATCCCTCCTGCGGCGACGAACTCACCCTGCGGGTGAAACTCTCCGATGATAAGCAAACCATTGCCGATGTGTCCTACGACGCCATTGGGTGCTCCATATCCCAAGCCTCCACGTCGGTGATGGCTGAAGAAGTCATTGGCCTGCCCCTCCCGGAAGCTCTCGCTAAACTGGAGGAGTTTGAAAAAATGATCACCTCCCGCGGAACATACGACGGCGACGACGAGATCATCGGCGACGGCGTGGCCTTCAGCGGCGTATCCCGATACCCCGCCCGCGTGAAATGCGCCCTGCTGGGTTGGAAAGCCTTCCAAGCAGCAGCGGCCGAATCAACAACAGTAGAGGACAACACATGACGGAAGAAAACGGCATCCCCGTGCAAACCGACCCCTCCGAGATTCCCGAACAAACCCCAGAAGACCTAGCTAAAATCGGCGACGTCGAAGAATACATGCGCGACGTCATCGACCCCGAACTAGGCATCAACGTGGTCGACCTCGGACTCGTCTACAATATCTGGATGGAAAACGGCACCGAAGCCCACATCGACATGACCCTCACCAGCCCAGCCTGCCCACTCACCGACGTGCTGGAAGAACAAGCCCAAGCCGCCGTCGTTGAAAGCGGCGCAGCAGAAAAACTCGTGCTGAACTGGGTATGGATGCCACCCTGGGGGCCACACATGATCACCGAAGACGGGCGGGAACAACTCCGAGCCCTAGGGTTCAGTGTGTAACCATGCAACCATCGCCTCCGAGAATTTGGTGAAAAACTGCCGATTCCCGGAGGTGAATAATTTCTCCCAGTTTGCGATGACTGGTTCCGGCGCGAACCCCACTGCCCGCATGATTGCTGCTGTAAACGGCACTGCGTGAATTCCTCCGGCAGTAATCACACCCTGATCCGTCACCGCCGGCGCCTCCACATAGTGAGCTGCGCCCGTATACTCGTCCGCTTGGAGAAACTCCGGGGCATTCGATGTATGCTTTCGGTCATTCAACACCCCAGCGCGCGCCAGCACAGTAGTGCCCCCACAAATCGCCGCCACCGGGATCTGCCGCGCCATAAGCTTTTCGACGCTCCCCAACAACCGCTCATGCCCCGCATGATACGTATCTCCTCCGGGAATCATCAGCGCCGCCACCGGGAGATTATCTAACTCATCTAGGTCAGCGGTGGGGGTAACCTCCATCCCTCCGAGAGAATGAACAGGTGCTAAACCATCGCCCACCCACAGAATGTGGAGGTGTCCTGGTTTCATCTGGTTGAAATTTGCCACATAGGCGGTGAGGTACGAATACTCCCAATCCGCTATCGTGTCAGTGGCATAGATTGCAATGTACTGTAAACCCATAATGGATAGTGTATCTTATATATCTGCGGTATATAGTGAATTATAATGTCAGATCAAACAAGTGACTTCCGAATTCCCCTCAAACCTCGGGCAGCCCTCATATCCATGCGCAACCGGGATCCGCACGAGGAACACCGCGTTGCAACCCCACTAGAGCTCCCTCCTCTTTGACCTTGTCTTCATCGTTGCCTTTGGTACAGCCAGCGCCCAATTCGCCCACATTGTGGCCGAAGGCGGTACACATATCATCGGCCGGACTTATCGGTTTTTCCTTCTCCGTTCTCGCCATCGTGTGGGCATGTATCTACTACACCTGGTTTGCCAGTGCCTTCGACACTGACGACTGGGGCTACCGACTTGCCATGTTTGCAGCCATGATCGGTGTGGTTATTTTCTGCATTGGCATACCCATCGTTTTCAAGTCCATTGAGGATGATCACCTAGATAACAAGATTGTTGTGCTCGGCTATGTTATTATCAGGGTGGCGCTGCTGACGCAGTGGCTGCGAGTGATTAACGGCGATCCCACCTACCGGCGTACCGCCATCGCCCAGGTGGTTATCATAGCCACATCCCAACTTGCTTGGGTTGCCATGGCTTTCGCCAATCTACACCTCGTGCCGGTACTAGTCGTCAGCAGCGCTATCCTTTTCTACGAACTTCTCGGAATGCTCTGGGTGGAACGCAAATTACCCATCCCGAAGTGGCATCCACATCACATGGCTGAACGCTACAGCCTCCTAGCCATCATTGCTCTCGGAGAAGGAATAGTAGG
>JAUMZY010000008.1 GCA_030527885.1 Corynebacterium sp. | reverse complement strand
GGCTTAGTCAGGTTGAGGGTAGCCGCGGGTTGGGGTTGGTATGGCTGGGCTGGTGCGTTTCGGGGCTGGTGTGGTTGGCCTAGTTGGTGGGGCCGTGGCTTGTCTCACCTGCGTGCTGGTTTGTGGCGGTTTGTGGGCAGCCAGCAGTGGCTAATAACGGTTAAGCGTGCTGGGCCCTTGATGCGTGAATTCTGGTGATAATTCCGGGCCCGCGCCACCACCACAATTATGTGTGATGTAAATCATAAAAATTTTCTGTATTTTTACCTGCCCGAAATCATGCTCCAACCAGTCCAACTATATGAAGGCACAAATCGCTTTCCACACTGATGCTCTGCAACAGCCACCAGTGTGCCACCCCTATGCGCTACCTCGTGCATCCGTACCGTATGCAGGGTGGGGCGCAAACCACTACAGGAGAAACATCATGAGTTTTACCATCAGTGCGGCATCCGCTGCCCGAGGAGTAGAACGATTGAAAAAAGTCGATGACCTCATCCAATCCATGATCACAACTGCTAGTAGCAACACGCTTGACGCCTCGTATTCCGGGTTGCCGGAGCTCAGCGAACTGGGCAAAACCCATGGTCGCGTGCTGCATGGCAGTCCCGGAAGCGCACTGATCATCGCGCAGTCGCTGGCTGCGCGAGTGGCTTGGTGCCGCCGCAATCTAGAGGGGGATCCAAGGGCATTTTTGGGCCAGAATCATAGCCCCAGTAAGCCCCCGTCATCAGGCAATATCTTGCAATTGGTCAAGTACTACTACACGCGACACAACCCGAATCTGTTACCACGTGTGGAGGATTTTATTTTTCCTAAGCCAGAGCTGACCACGCCCACGTCACTTGATGAGCTGGTTCATCAGCTCACCGATACTGATCATGTTCAGGCGCAACATGCGTTGAGTTCTTGGCGGTTGCTTTCGACAATCGCGCAGCAGGTTTCCGAGGAGCTCCATGACATTGCCGCGGACCTGCGGGATGACAATGTTGGTGAGGTTGTTTCGGAAGTTTACCAGGCTATTAATACTGTGGCTAGCCGGGCTGCAAGTCTTTCGATTACTGCTGAGGAAATGGCTGATTCGGTTCAGTATTTGTCGGAAATTACGCTGGCATTTTTGCCTGGTGTGGCGACCGCACGGGCGTTTGCGCTCACGCTTGAGCAGGATGAGCAGACGGAGTTGGAAACAGAATTTTTGGCGCAGTTCCAGGCATTATTTGGCAAGGCCATCGTGGGGGCGATCCCACTAACGCACAATCTGACAGATGTGCTTTCTTGTCTTGGTTATGGGGTTGCGGATGTTATTGGCGAGCCAGAATGTGCGCCTGACCTTGATGAACTGGGCAAGCAACTGTCAAATTATGCGGCGAGTTTGCAGCGCAATGACTCAAAGTATGCCGCCAGGAACGGAAGTGACGCCAGTGATTTCAGTGTCAGAACCGTCAGCCGTGTCGTCGATGCTTCCACCATCAGCGATGCGACGTCTGCGGCTTGTTTCATCACCGAAGACGGGTCGCTGCACCAAAATATCCTTGAGCTTCTTCGCAAAATGCCCCGGATCCACATGAAGCCGCAGGATCAACTATTCCACGATTTTGACACTGATTTCCCGAGCTAGAGCTTTCGCTTTTCGATGCTCTCAGCACGCCATTCATGGCTTTCACCATCATTCCCACTATGGAACCTAGGAGCTTCCATCATGTCCCATCGTCAGCGCAGTCGGTGCACTCAGAAGACTCATCAATCAACCCCCAATTTCATGACAGCAACCCGCAACTATAACCGGGCCGCTTTCACTCATTTGTTGGACATCACTCGGTCAAAGGTGAATCCAGATCAGGATGCCTTACGCAGCATCATCATGGACACTTTTGGGGTGACCAAAGCCCATGCCGGCCATCTCATCACTGCTGCTCATGTGTTGCGGCGCTACCCTACTGTGTGCAGCGCGATTACCAAGAATGGCACCATTGATATCGCTCGGTTGGTTATCGTCGGCAAGCAACTCAGTGGATTAACAACCGCGCAGCTCAAGCAGTTAAAACCACGGCTGCACGCGCTATGTAGTGAGGCTGATTGGGTGAGCACCAGTGCCTTGCGTACTGCGCTTGTTCAGGCGCGGTTGGAAGTTGATGAGGTGGCACGTGAGAAAGCCGCAGCGCAAGCAGAAAAACGGGCTGAGGCCCAAGCTAACAAAACCAAACCAGCAGTTTTGGCGGAGTTGCCTGATGGTTGTGCAGAAATTACGTTGCGGGTGTCAAACGAGCATGCGCCGGATTTTCGTCAGCAGATTACAGCTGCTGTACACCGAGCGAAACAGCCGGTGTAGGACTTCCTGTACCAGCGTGTGACGCATTTGGTTAATCCACCAATTGCACTGCTTGGTATTGCTGACCACAAGGGAAATCTTGTGATTGATGGGTTGGGCACATTCACGGTTCAAGATACCGCTGGGCTTCAGAGCCTGGTGAGTCAGGCACGGTGTACGCTCCTTGATCAGCTGACTGAACTGGGATTAGCCGCGGTTGATACGCAAGTGAAACAAGTGGCTTGAGAGGTTAAGGCGTCGGGCGTGCCGCGTGGCATAAAATACCAATCGGGGGTGATTTTGGGCCAGTATTGTTGCGACTAAAGCCGTGAAGGCATCACCAAATCCCGTGATGCCTCACACCACAACCACTCTTTACATCGCCCGAGCTATTGGCGCATCAGAAAGTGCGTGCCCATATAGACCGGAATTCGATCAGCAATGACGAAGCCAACATCATTACCGTTGCCAACATGGGGTGCAACAACCCCAAACATGCGGCTGTAATTGCAATGCAGTTATACAACCAGGCTAAGAGCAAGTTGTATCGAATCAACCGGTTCATGCGTCGCGCACCGGAAAATAACCACGGAATTGGGCTGGTTTTACTGTCAAGCAACACCACATCAGCTGCGGTGTCTTCTAGATGGGAGGGGTTAGGCAGACTATTCATGGCCCCAACCATGATCCCCACGGTGGCAACGCGGAAGCAACCATCAACGCTGTCATCGCCAACCATGGCAACGATGGCACCGTGGTTGTGCACGCGCCGGACGGTTTGTTCTTTCTGCCCTGGCTGAATCCCGGCTAGAACATGGGACACACCCACGGAATCGCCATAGCGTCGGGCCACTGGATAGGTGTCTCGACTGAGCATCATGGTTTCGATGCCCATTGATTCCAGCTCGTCCACCGAACGAGTCGCATCCGGCTTGGCGTCGTCATGCAGCGTGATAACACCCCGATCTTTGCCTTTCCACCACACCACCAAAGGGGTACCCCCCGAAACGGCAGCGGCAGCTAGTCGACCCTGGAGATCCGAAAGATTCCGGGGACGCCACAGCTTTGCTTCCACACTTCGGTTTTCCACCTTGCCATCAGAGTCCTGCACGGGGATCTCAATGATCCCCGTAAAACTGCCAAGTTCATCAACCTCAATTTGGCTGACTTCAATCCAACCCGGGATAGAACTATCACTGGACGAGTCGCGTGATTCGCGGGCAGCCCGGACTAAGGCACGAGAAACCGGATGATCAGATTCAAGCGTCAACACGCCTGCCACCCGCAGCACAAGATCGGGATTTTCACCACGCCCAGCGGTAACGGTTTCCACTGTCATTTCGCCTTCACTCAAGGCACCCACGCGGTTAAAAATGATGGTGTCTACGCGGTCCAGCTTACGAACAATTTTGGCATCTCGAATAAGCGCCCCCTTGCGTGCAGCATTTTCAATACCTTGCCGCATGGCAACCGACGCAGACACAGCCAAAGACACCGGCGCAACGCACCCCAAAATAGCCAAGGCAGTAGCAAATGCCTGATTGATATTATTGGTGGCCAACGCCCACAGGCTGAAGTCAATGAAAGCAATGGCTGTGGCTGTTGGCACTAAAAAGGATGCGGTTTTGGTAGCAAGGGCATCAGAATGATCCTGATTTAACGAGGAAATAGCTACCCACCGATACACAGCAGCCAACCATGTGCGGTGGCCAGTGGCAATCACGCGGATTTTTAGGGCCTTTTCACCATTGACGCACCCTGCGTACACTTTGCCATTGACCTTGGCTGTTATCTGGCCCAATCCAAGAATGTGGGCATCAATGGTTGCGGAACCACCAATAACCACACCATCAACTGGGATGACTGCACCAGCAGGCACAATGACATCATCACCCACATTTAATTTCTGAATTGGCACCTCTTGTTCCGTGGCCTTGCCGTTCTTGCGGCCCTTCTTCACCACGGTGATAGTACTGTTGGGGACTGGTTTATACTGCTCCAATTCCATTGCTAAACTTGCCCGACTTTTCCGAGCATAAATCCGCCCGAACAGCAAAAACACCGTCATGACGCATGCGACATCGAAGAATAATGCCCCATTGACAAACCCCGCTAGTTCAATCGCAAATAAATCAGAATCAACGCGGTAATCAGCATTTCCTACATCAGTGAAGATCATCAACATGACTGACCATACATAAGCAAGCAGGATCGCCATGGAGCTTGCGCCATCCAAGGCAGACATACCGCGGCGCAGCCCGCCAATAAAGGCCCGATGGAATGGGTAGGCACTATATGTCACCACTGGCAGGCTTAAAAGCGCCAGCAACCATTGCCAATAGTTAAACTGCCAGCCTGGTAAGTAACAAATCAGCAGCACCGGGATGGTCAGAATGAGGCTAACAAGTAGCCGCCACTTGGTAATCAATGTGCGGGCAGTAAACAGCACATCTGTGGGTTCTTTGTGGACGAACCTGTGTTCGACCCCATCCAGAAACCCAGCTTTACGCAGATGCTCTAGCTGCTTTTCTTCTTCCGCAGCCTGTTTATGTAAAAAGCGTTGAGTAGCAAGAAGTTTCCGACGCCGGCGCCGACGTGACCTCCTATGCCGGCCTTCCTCCACATCAGACCATGCCATGCGGCGGCGCAGTGACGAATCAGTAAGATTCGCCTCTATGCCATAGCGGTGAAACACATCCACTAACGTTTGAATCTCAACGCCCCGGTTAGCGGTAATCCACGCCATGTGCGAGGTATACACAATTCGGGCTTTAACCCCACCAAGTTGCTCTAGGGCTTCCTCGATTTCACCAACACTAGTTGCGCTGTCCAACCCACAAAGCTCAAACGCAAATGATGTGCGGCCCAGGGATGGGTCTTCGGCGGAATCCTGCAAACTGATGTCATTGGTGTTGATGCCAGCGCTTTCAGCTGCCCGCTTCGCCTGCGATATAGCACTAGATACAGAGGTGTATGTTACTTGTGATTTATCATCGGCAGAATCCGAAACGTGTGCTGCCTCTGGGGTTTCCGCCATGGTGTCATCCTTTCCCGCCGACTACCAGAATGTGACATGTGGTGTTTGATTGAAGCCATCACACTAAGATCAAACCAAGCTTGAACCAGAATCTGCTGCACTAAATGAACCGACGTATCAGGTATGCCCTGATGTGTCAGACTTCTAGTAATCAGCCAGGATCCCGGCCACCAACAATGGTGGCTCATGTTATACCGCCATTATGGCACTACGCCATTAATCATGGTGATAGCCAATAAAATATGGTGATTGGCGTAAGAGCTGGACAATAGCACTCAGCTTCCCCAATCACCACTTGTTATTTTTTGCGTGAGTCTTTCTTTTCATCCTGCCCAGTTGGTGGCGGGGAGAACCCCACAGGGGTTTCACCCACCCACTTCAGTGAATCATCACGCGCCCCTAAAACAACCGCCACCAGTGCAATAACCCCCACAGTAATGGCGATCGCACCGTCAATTGCAAACAGCGCAATGGGGAGGGAATTCGCAGGGGTTTCACTGAAAATAATGACTATTCGCAACCCTAAAAATAAGCCATAATACGCCAACGCCCGGCGCGCTAAAAACGCCCGTTTAGTAGCTTTATTGAAGCTATTTACGAGTGCGAAAATAACACCAACAAAGGCAATTGCCACTGCCCCTAAAATGATGCTGAACACAACAACGCGAAGCTGCAGCGTGGCGTCGGTGCTGATTTGCTGGCCACCAGTTTCTTTCATTTGTTCAATTAACTGGTGTGCTTCTTCTTCCCTATTGAGGATTTTCTTTATGATGATGATGATTTGATGGATCACCTCAAAGAATAAGGTAAAAGCCCATGCTTTAACCGCCAGCACGACGGTTTCTGGGCGGCCTAATTCGTCTTTGGTGTTACGCCGACTATTATCAGTTTGTGCATGCTTTGGGGATTTATTTTTCAGTACCCAAAATCGTTTTTTAGGTGTGGAAGAACGCCGCCGGCGCCTAGCTGGGGCTGGCGGCTCAGTGGTGTTATGTAGAATCACCAAGTTTATTCTTCCTTTCTGCACGTCAATTTATATGGGCAATTCCATCATGGCTTGTTTTGGATATTGGTGACAAACCAAGTAACAAACCAAGGGGGGTATTACTAGCGCAACATATGTGCCGCACTAAGAGCAAAATAAGTAAGTATTTGATTTGCCCCCGCTCGTTTAATTGAGGTTAATGATTCCAACATCACAGTATCAAGATCTAGCCACCCATTACGAGCAGCAGCGTGCAACATAGCATACTCACCGGACACTTGATATGCAGCGACTGGTACTAGCGACCGTTGTGCCACTGTGGCCAGAACATCAAGATAAGGCATTGCTGGTTTAACCATAACAAAATCTGCCCCCTCTGCGATGTCAAGACTTACTTCTAAAAGTGATTCTTTAAAATTAGCTGGGTTTTGTTGATAAGTACGACGGTCCCCATCCAGGGATGAACCAACCGCCTCACGAAACGGCCCATAAAATGCCGAAGCATATTTAGCCGAATACGCCATAATAGCAACATCTTGGTAGCCTGCGGCGTCTAATGCTTGGCGAATATGAGCAATTTGGCCATCCATCATGCCGGATGGGCTGACCATGTGCGCCCCGGCTGCTGCTTGTGCCACAGCCATTTTTTGATACAGCTCTAATGTTTTGTGGTTATCAACGTACATATGGCCGTAACGGTCTTCGGCCAGCACGCCGCAATGGCCGTGATCAGTGAATTCATCCAAACAGGTGTCTGCCATGATCAGAATGTCATCGCCGAATTCTTTTCGTAATTCCGCGATTGCGACATTCAGGATTCCGGTTTCTTGCCAGGCGGGTGAACCACAGTTGTCTTTATCGACATCTGTTGGTACCCCAAACAGGTCTATACAGCGGATACCTGCGTCGATGGCTTCTGCCACAATGGTTTTGAGGGTGGTCATTGTGTGTTGGTATTGGCCTGGCATTGAGGAAATTTCTCGCCGCTGCGTCAAACCATCGGCCACGAATAAGGGGTAGATCAGATCTGCTGGGTCAACGGTGGTTTCTGCGACTAATTCCCGCATCGCCGCGGTGGTGCGAAGTCGCCGTGGGCGGCGGAGCGGAAAACCACCATTGCCGTGGCTATCAGTCATGTTTTGTTCTCCTGTGCAGATTGACCTGGTTAAGATGTTGAAAAGTTTATTCTGGTTGGGCGTGGCACATGCGACGCACCCCACCGAGCACGCTCCACTGAGTGTACCGCGCTGGATGCACCGCACTGGGCATACGTCCTGCTTGATACATCCCAGTCGAGTGTGCCCTAAGCATGTGCGTCACAGTGCGTTCTACCCTAGTTTGGTGTAATCCACCTTTGCTGTGTCAGCCAGGTTTTGCTTGTTGGGCGTAAGCAGCAAGCGCATCAGCCAGGGATTCAGCCTCTGCCACTGGTGGGATTACTGTTACTTCTAATCCTAGTTTTTTCGTTGCTTCAGCTGCGGCTGGACCGATGCATGCTAACAGGGTGTCAGGATGCGGCCGGCCGGCAATTGCTATGAGGTTTCGGATGGTGGAACCCGAGGTGATGCAGATGGCGGTGATGGCGCCCGTAGTCACCGCCTGGCGCACATCTGGTGGGGGTGGGTCGGCGGGAATCGTGCGGTAGCTTATCACCTCAGTGACATCCCAGCCTTTGGCGCGTAGTCCTTCCGCCAAGGTGGGTTTGGCGATGTCGGCATGTGGGATCAGGATGGTGTGCTGGTCTTGGGGTTGAGTATCAGCTAGTGGAAATGTGTCAATCAAGCCCAGGGCATTTTGCTGTTCAATGGGTGGTTGCAGGTGTGATTCGAGGTGGTATTGGTGTGTTACTTTGGCGGTGGCACGCCCAACGGTTGCCACATTGGTGTGTGGGGGAAGTGGCGAGGTGAGCTGTTGAGCCACGAATCTCACCGCGTTGGTGCTGGTAAACACAACCCAGTGGAATGTCCCGGCGCTTAATTGGGCAATGGCGTGGTGCAGTGGGGTTGGGTCTTCTGGCAAGACTGTTTGAATGGTGGGGATGCCTATGACTTCCGCCCCATGTTTTGTGAGTCGGGTGGTTAGGGATTGTGATTGTTCTGGGCTGCGGAGCACCGCGACTTTCCACCCGGTCAGTGGTTGGTTGTGCTGAATCATGATGATGCCAGCAGTGTAGGGGCTCCATCGTTGAATAATGTCGCTGCAACGGTGGCACCTAATTGTTCAGCGGCAGCCATGGGGCCGGTTTCCTGGGCGCGTAGAGTCACGCTGCCGTCTAGGGCGATGACCGCACCTTGGAGAGTCATGAGGCCATCCGTGACGGTGGCGTAGGCGGCTACTGGTGCGGTGCATCCTGCTTCCAGCCGGTTTAATACCACTCGTTCTGCGTGTGCGCAGGCTTGGGCTGTGGGGTCCGCGATGGTGGTTATGGCTTTGATGGTGTCGATGTCGTCTGCTCGGCATTCAATGGCGAGGGCGCCTTGTGCTGGGGCAGGTAGGAAATCTTGTGGGTTGAAGACGTCGGTGGCTTCAGCTGACCGATTGACGCGCGACAGGCCGGCATAGGCTAGGACCACGGCGTCTAGTTCTCCGTCGCGTACTTTTGCCATACGGGTGTCGATGTTGCCGCGTAGGGGGGCGGTGTGAATGTCTGGGCGTAGTGCTTTCAGTTGTGCGATGCGGCGTGGCGCACCTGTGCCGATGACTGCGCCGGCGGGCAGGTCGGCGAGGGTGAGGTTATCGCGGGCGATCAGGCAGTCGCGGGCGTCGGCACGGTTCGGCACAATGAGGTGGAAGCGGTCGTCTGGTGCGGTGGGGAGGTCTTTGAAGGAGTGAACTGCGATGTCGCATTCGCCTGCTGCCAGTGCGTCGCGTAGTGCTTGGGTGAAGACTCCCACGCCGATGCGTTCTACTGGGGCGAGGTTGATGTCGCCGGTTGTGGTGACTATGTGTAGTTCGCTGGGGTACCCGTTGTTGGTGAGTGCGTCACGGACATGGCCTGCTTGGGTGGTGGCAAGCAAACTACCACGGGTACCGATGGTGAGCATTTACACTCCTTGGGTTTGGCGCAATGACTTGCGTTGTTTCTTTAGTGTGCTGACATTGGTGCACTCGGCGTTGGGGCCACCGGTGGCTAGTTCTGTGGTTTCTGGAAGTGCTTCAATGTCCGCTTTGGGTTGGATGTCTTCCAGGCCGAATAGTTCTTGTAGTGCGGTTTCGTAGCTTACTACGCCGGAGTTGGCTGCGAGTTCTTTAATCCGAACTGTGGGTTGGTGCAGGAGCTTGTCGACGACTCGGCGTACGGTGCGGCTGACTTCTTCGAATTCTTGGTCATCCATGTCGGGCGTGCGGGATTGCAGGCGCAGCAGTTCGGATTGGACGAGGTCGGCGGCGTGGCGTCGTAAAACAGTGACAGCGGGGGTGACGTCTTTGATGCGCTGCTTGGAGCTGTATGCCTGGAGTTCTTCGGCGACGATTTGTAGTGCAGCGCTGTCGCTTTCGGTTTCGTCTTGGCGTATGGAGCGTAGTTTTTCGATGTTCACCAACCGCGCATATGTGTCTATTGTCACATCATCGTCGATATCGCGGGGTAGTGAGAGATCAACCAACATGAGGGGATGATTGTTGGGGATGTCGTCTCGGGCAATGGTGAAATTTTGGGATCCTGTAGCTGATACCACTATATCTACCTGCGTTAATGCTTGGGTTCGGTTGTCAAAATCTACGACCTGAGCGCGCACGCCGGCTTCGCGTGCGTGTTGCGCTAGCCGTTCTGCACGTTCCCGCGTGCGGTTTGTCATGATGAGTTCATCAATTCCTTGTTTGCCCAGGTGGGTGGCTGCGAGGGAAGCCATGGCGCCGGCACCGATGACCAGCGCTTTGCGGCCAGCGAGGGGGTATAGCTCATTGGTTACCCCCAATTGGGAGATCGCTTCGTCGAAAGCGAAGGTGACCATGGAGACTCCGGCGTCATCAATGTCAGTTTCGCTGTGTACCCGTTTGCCGGTGTGCAGTGCTGCCTGCACCAAGCCATGTAGTTTGGGCCCTACGGTTCCGGCTTCGGAAGCGTAATGGTAGGCGGCCCGGACCTGCCCGATGATTTGCTGCTCCCCCACCACCATGGAGTCCATGCCTGCCGTCACCAGCATTAGATGTTCAGCGGCGGCGTCGGCGTAGCGCACGTATAGGCAGCTGCGTAGGGTTTCGATGGGGACGCCGCTCATTTCGTGGAGCACGTCGACGACATCGGAAACCCCGTGGTGGAAATTAGTTGTTGTGCAATAAACCTCTAATCGGTTACAGGTGGAGATGATCATCGACTCGGTTAATGCGGGTCGATGTATTAAAGCTACGGCGGTTCGGTATCGCACGGATTCATCCATGCTTAATTTCTCCAGCAACGCCACTGGCGCGGAGCGGTGGGACATCCCCACTACCAGCACACTCACGCTTGCATCACCGTTTTCCTCTCGCCGATTAGGTTCGGCATTAACAAAGGTTGCCACTTGTACTATGACGTTCACACAACTGTAACAGTCCAACTCAAACTTTAGGTTGAGTGCCAGACGTTACTCTGGTTTATATCACCGTAGTAGGGGGTTGGTAAGTTCACAACAAAGCATGGGCTAACTCGCTGTTATCTACTTCCCAACATGCAAATTCTTCGCCGTCGACCACCACCACGGGCACCCGGTCACCGTATTCGGCACGTAAGTCTGCATCTAAGTCCACGTCGCGCTGTATAAGTTGGATGCCGGCGGCGGCCACAATGGGGGTTATTTGGGCTGCTATGCGTTTACAGGAGCCGCATGATTCTCGTACCATCAGCTCAACTGTATGTGCCATATTTCTGCTCTCTTTTCTGCTGGTTAAGTGCTTTATCATACCAACTGGTGGATGAACTACAGTAAGTATTTCTAGCCCTTGCCCCACTATATGCAGGGGAAGACTACCATTAGATAGGATTTGATAGTGAGTTTGGAAAGGTTGGGTGCAGGTCGTGTCTTCGTTTGATCCACATTGGCACCAACAACCTGAGGATTTTCTTGCTGCTTGGTCAAGTTCCCGCGGCAATTTGCGGCGGTTTTTCGAAGATGTTGCGCTACCCCCGATTGATGATTCCACGCAGCAGCAAGCTGGTGAAGCAGCCGCGGCAAAAGCTGTAGCGGAACTGTTTGATCTAGATCTTGAGGAGTTCACTTCGGGTCTTGATTCAGTTTCGGGTTCGTTTACGGCTGCTGGGGTTTCCCGTCTCACGCCCCCGGATCCGTCTGTCCCTCAGGATTTGGGTGCTGCGGCGTTTTTTGATGTTGATAACACCCTGATTCAGGGGTCATCGTTGATTGTGTTTGCCATTGGGTTGGCTCAAAAACGCTACCTAAAGTTATCGGAAATCCTACCGGTAGCGTGGAAGCAGTTGAAATTCCGCATCACTGGTGCAGAAAACGCCGAAGATGTTGCAGAAGGCCGACAGCAAGCGTTGGAGTTCATCAAGGGCCGCAGCGAAGCTGATTTAGTCACGCTGTGTGAAGAGATCGTTGATAAAAACATGAGTGAAAAATTGTGGCCAGGCACGAAGCAACTGGCTGACACTCATATAGCCAAGGGGCATCAAGTGTGGTTGGTGTCCGCTACCCCCGTGCAGCTCGCGCAGATTTTGGCGAAGCGGCTCGGGTTCACAGGCGCCCTGGGAACCGTCGCAGAGGTCAAAGATGGGGTGTTTACCGGCCGCTTGGTGGGCGATATTTTGCACGGCCCGGGTAAGCGTCATGCGGTTGCGGCTTTGGCGGCGTTAGAGCGACTCGATCTGGAACGATGCACCGCGTATTCGGATTCCATCAACGATATACCCATGCTGTCGATGACGGGCATGGCTGTTGCGATTAATCCAGATCGCAAATTGCGCAAAGAGGCACTCAAACACGGCTGGAAAATTGCTGATTTCCGCAGCTTCAGAAAGGCCATCCGAACGTTCGGCCTTCCCACATTGATAACGGCATTATTTAGCTGGCGGGCGGTGAAGCGGAGGCAGCGCAACAGCATCCTGCCGAAATAATCGGTATTGCTTGTCGACGCCACCCACCAGGATAAGCACAAGCCAGAAAACCAAAAACCGCCCAGCAAAGGGCGGTGCGGTCATTATTTGCCGAGCTTACGACGTTGAACCCGGGTACGCCGTAGCAACTTACGGTGCTTCTTCTTAGACATACGCTTACGACGCTTTTTGATCACAGACCCCATGAGGTTTCCTCGCTTTACTTTCTAGATGTACGTACTTTCTTGTCAGCCGCCGGCACGGACCAAAACACCACGACGCAGCCGAAGTGCACTTTCGCCTGCGAAGTCGTTTGCCACTGGGGACTAACACCTGGGACTAAAAGGTATCACAATGGCAAACAAGACCGTATCTAGGCGTGGTGCTGACACGAATGGGCCTTATCTTACCGATTGAGCAGGCATCCAACAAAAACCAAAGCGACGCTCCTAACTCATTTCCCAAATGCGAAATGAGTTATGGAACGCCGCTTTATGGTTGATGAGGCATTAACCACGCATCTTTAACCTACCTCGTAATACGAAGCATCAAGATACTTGTTTACTGCCGTCTCATGGACGCGGAAACTTCGCCCTACTCGAACCGCTGGTAGCTCACCGGAGTGAACCAAACGGTACACAGTCATCTTAGAAACGCGCATAATCTCCGCGACCTCAGCGACTGTCAAGAAGGTTCCGTTATCTTCTCTAGCCATAATATCTAACCCTTCAGCAAGTGGCGCGCTGCAGGCTTCCCCTCCCGCAGAACAAACACGCACGTGCTAATAGAAGCTTAGCGTGAAACATGTGACTGGTGCGACCTATTGTGTCGAAAATATGCCAAAGAAATAAAAATCCTACTTCATGGCTCCAAAGAAAACGCTAGTTGCTGGGGTTTCCGCAACAAGATAAAAATGAGTGACATATGTCTCATATTATTGTTTTTAGATACATTATGGTTTTATAGCGGTCACGAAAAAGAGTCATGTGAGGCTCTCTATCAAACCGCATTAAATCCGCACCGAATAGGCGTCACATGAACTACGCCGACCCAAGTTCTTTCGATCGCCGCGCACACGCTTCAGCAGCATGGTACACCGCTGACCGCAGTCCCGCCTCTTCAAATTCCCGAATAGCAGCGATGGTGGAACCACCAGGTGACGACACATTAGCGCGAAGCTCAGAAGGTTCCTTCCCCGTCTCCAGGAGCATTTTTGTTGCCCCATAGAACGCTGTGGTGCTTAATTCCCGGGAGGCATCTCTGGTGAGCCCCAGGTTCACCCCCGCATCAATCATCGCCTCTACCAGCAAAAACAAATACGCTGGTGCGGAACCTGACATGGCAGTCACGGCGTCCATATCGCGTTCATCCACCACCCGCACCGCACCAACAGTGCTGAGTAGATCTTTCACCTTGGTTAGCTGTTCTTCCTCGACAAATCGGCCGGGGGCAATGGCACACATGCCAGCCCCCACCAACATGGGAGTGTTAGGCATCACACGAATAACGGGGGCGCCGGCCGCTAGCCCCTCTTCTATAGCTGCGATGGTGATACCGGCTGCCATGGATACCACGGTGGTTGCATCGTTGTTGTCGATCGTGTCAGCTATTTTTTCGACCACGGGACCAATGACTTTGGGTTTTACGCACAAGAAGACCACATCAACGCCGTCGACTGCCACGGGGTTGTCCTCGAAGGTAATAACCCCATATTTTTCCCGAAGGTATTGATTGCGTTCTGGTTCGCGGTTGGTCACATGGATGTCTTTGGGGCTAATGCCCCCGTTAATGAGGCCAACAATAAGTGCTTCACCAATTTGCCCGCCACCAATCACTGCTATGGAACTCATGAACTCTACGATGCCAAAAACTCACCAGGTATGCAGCATTACGGGAAAAATTACTAGATAAAATCAACCAACCGGCCTTTTATAGCCCCTTATCGCCCTAAAACACCGCGTTGCTTGCTTCTATAGGGAAGGCGGGCGAAGCAAGCACGCGGTGTTTAGTTAAGGATTCAGGAAGGTTTACTGCATCCCAACTATCGCCAAGGGGCCAAATGTCATCGTGGCACCAACCAAGCCAGCCAATGTCATTGAGAACCCGGCGCGGGATGTACGCAGCACATGCACCACGCTCACAATTACGGCAATGACGAGGATGGCAAGCCCACCGACAATGAGTTTATTTTCGAGCTTGTCCCACAGCAGTTGGAAACCAGCAAAGATGCCAACACCTAGTAGGATGCCAAAAGCAGCCATGCCCAAAATGGCTAGGACTGACATTTTTTCTTTGGCGGAATCCTCGTCGTATTCGTCGTCGAACTCTTCGTCGAATTCGTCAAACTCATCAATGAAGGGATCGTTGTCCTCATCATCGTCGTCGTCATCTAGTTCTGCCGCTGGTTGTGGCTGCTGGCGGCGGAACCGACTGGCTGCCTGATATGAAGGTTCTTGGAAGTCTGTTTCTTCCTCTTCCTCGTCTAGATCTTCTTCTAGAACTAAGGCGTCTTCTAATTCGTCTTCGTCTAGATCGTCTACTAGATCATCGGCGATGAGTTCATCATCGTCTTCCTCGAACTCGTAGTCGTCATATTCATCGACTTCCTCAGCCGCGGCAGCGGCGGCTTCCTCGCTGATCACCGGGAAGCCTGCGATGGCTGTGCGCTCCAGTTCGTCCTCTTGTACTGGGGCTTCCAGAAGATCTTGCTCTTCCTGGGCTGCTGCTTGTTCTTCCGCAACTTTTTGGAAGGACTGTGTTAGTGCTTGTTCAGCGCGGGTGGGCTCAGCGACTTTCTTCTGCATGGGCAGTTCTGGTGGCTGCGCTAGATCCTCGACGGATGCTTTGGTGAAGTGGTGGTCTTTGAGCCGCGGGAACGTGCCGGTGGTTAACCGCACTGGCCCGCCCTCATCGACCACAGAAAGCACAATGGTGGAATCATCGCTGGGGCCGAGATCCACAAAGTCCTGCTCTGATTCCACTTCTGAGGTTAGTGGTGTGATGGGCTCATCCATCAGTGATTGTTTCATCACTGGCTTCATCACAGGTTTCATGGCTCGCTTCACCGTGGGCTTAGCCATGGTTGGTGGTGTCATTGCTGCTGACGAAGCGGCAGCCGGTGCCGATGTGGCCGCAGCGGCCGACCCACCCCCACCAGTAGGTGGCACGCTTGGTGCTGCCGCTGGTGTAGGTGCTGAAGCGACTGGTGGTTTCCGCGCTGTCGTTGCAGAGGTCGCATCAAAGGAGCTGGGGGCTGAACCGCCAGGGCCAGAATTATCCGTCTTGGTGAAGAAAGACAATGTGGCAGGCGGCTCCGATGGATCAGGTTGATCCACCAAATCCTGGGTGCCAGGACCACGGTTGCTGTGGTCGTCGAAAAGCGAAGTGACATGGCTCGACCCGGACGGGGAATCGCCAAACAGCGAGCCGGAGTTCGCAACTGCGCTGAATGGGCCGGTGTAGGTCTCCTCGGCATCCAACGGATCGCTGGAGTGCCGCGACTCCGCTGGTTTCGCCTCAACTTTGGGGATGCGGCCGGTTAATTCGGCAACTGAAACCCCGCCGGATTCCACGCTTCGGCGACGGCGCCGCCGCGGCGTATCCCCGTCGCCTTCTCGACCAGCTTTAGCCAGCAATTCGGCGACAGTAAGCTGTTTATCACTCATTGTCTTTTGCCTTCCCATTTTTTCGTACAGAGTCAATACTCTGTTCAATTCGCCGAAGAATAATTCCCTCGCGCAACGCCCAAGGGCAAATCTCCAGCTTATCTATATTTAATGCCCGTATCGCCGCTTCTGCAACCAGTGCGCCTGCAACAATTTGATGCGAACGACTGGGAGAAACTCCTTCTAGTTCCGCACGGTCAACTGCTGTCATGCGCGATATAAACGCAATGAGCTGCCGCAATCCTGGTGCAGTGAGCTCACGAGTGACGTGAATGCCCGCTGACGAAGGTGCAGCACCAGTTAATCGTGCTAACGTACGAAAAGTTTTGCTGGTTCCCACGGCCACCCGAGCGGGGCCATAATTATGCATTGCCCGGGTTGGTTCAACCAGCTCTGCATCAATGTAGTCCCGCAGAAGATTTATTTTCTTCCGCTCCGGCGGATCAGTATCAAACCAGCTATGTGTTAGTCGTCCGGCACCAAGGTCCAAAGAAAATGCACAGTCAGGTTCTTCATTAACTCCGGTGGACATTTCCAAAGAACCGCCACCAATATCAAGATTAATGATACGTCCAGCAGACCAACCGTACCAACGACGCACAGCGAGAAAGGTAATCCGGGCTTCGTCTTCACCCGAAAGAATGGTCAATTCTACGCCAGTTTTCGTCCGTATGTGCGCTAGCACATCCTCTGCGTTGGTTGCTGACCGCACCGCAGAGGTAGCAAATGGCATAAGTTCCATGCAGCCGAGCTGATCTACCAAGGTCACAGCCTCTGCCACGTTATCGGTGAGTTTCTTGATGCCCTTATCAGTGATGGCACCGTCAGCATCAAGATACTCAACAAGTTTGAGGGTAGTTTTCCAATCACTCATTGGTGTTGGCGGTCCACCTCGCCGTGCATCCACAGCAACGAGGTGGACCGTGTTACTGCCCACATCCAATACACCTAATCTCACATGATTAAGGTTAGACGGTCTACGGTATTAAATTGTGAACCGCCCCGACACAAATGCTGTATATCTTGGTTTTCCGAAATCTTCACCAGCCGCTGCCGCTATTCTTGCTGGTCAGGAGCTTGCGCCAGATTTCCCCCGGCAATGGTTAGAATTTATTAATCCAATCGACGAAAAACATGTGTTTTCCATCGACTTAACGTGGCTGGAATCACATTATTCCTGCAGTTTTGGGACCCCCGCATGTCGGGGTATTTCGGCCGATCAACCCAGCGTAGGCTGCTGTAACCACGGCGCATTTTTATGCGACGAAACCGACCGGGACCAACTTTTCGACGCCGTCTCCCGCATGCCGCCGCGCTATTGGCAACACCACACCGAAGATATAGCAGAATTTCTATTAACCCCGGATGTGACAGACATAGAACCATGGCTAGTGTGGGACGAACTAGATGACGAAGACGGCAACCCAGAACCAGCATTAAAAACCAAAATCGTAGACGGTGCCTGCATCTTCGCCAACCGACCAGGCTGGCCCACCGGGGCCGGATGTGCACTACACCAATGGGCATTAGACGCCGACGAAGACCTCACCATCGTGAAACCAGAAGTGTGCTGGCAATTGCCCTTACGCAGGCTAGAAGCATGGGAAGAACGCGCCGACGGCGAAGAAATCCTCCGCACCACCATCACAGAATACGAGCGCCGGGGTTGGGGCAATGGCGGCGAGGACTTCGATTGGTATTGCACGACGGCACCCGCCTGCCACGCCAATGCGCGACCATTGTGGCAAACATGCGAAACAGAGTTGCGGGCGCTGATGGGCGACGAAAGTTTTGAGGTTCTAGCTGCGCATTTACGCATGCGAGCGGAGCTTTTCGACGCCCAAGGTTTGCCGCCTGCAGCGTTGGTCCCGCACCCGGCTACTGTGCGGGCTTTTGCGGAAAAGCAAATCCCCAAAACCGGCACGGATTAAGGGGAAGCCATTGCGGCCTCCCCTACACGCCTTAGCGCCTTATGCCTCTTAAGGCGCCTTATGCGCTGATGGCGACGGAATTATTTCTCCGATTACTTCTTCGCGCCTTGCGCAGCAACTGCGGCAGCACCAGCAGCAGCGGCTTCCGGATCCAGGTAGGTGCCACCTGGGTTGACCACGTTGCCGGAGGCATCAACTTCATAAACCAGCGGAATGCCGGTAGGAATGTTCAATTCCGCAATGTCCGCATCGGAAATCTTATCCAGGTACTTCACCAGGGCGCGCAGTGAATTGCCATGCGCTGCCACCAGCACCGTTTCCCCAGCCACAACACGCGGCAAGATTTCTTCTTCGAAATATGGGACGAATCGAACCACCACATCCTTGAGGCACTCGGTTGCTGGAACAGCATCCAAATCCGCATACCGTGGATCATGCGCCTGCGAGTAGGTGTTATCCTCCTCGATGGGTGGCGGCGGGGTGTCGTAGGAACGACGCCATGCCATGAATTGGTCATCGCCGTATTTTTCTTTGGTTTCTGCCTTGTTCAGCCCCTGCAAAGCACCATAGTGGCGCTCGTTGAGACGCCAGTCCCGCACCACGGGAATCCAATGACGATCTGCTTCATTGAGGGCAATATTTGCGGTACGAATAGCCCGGCGCAGCAAAGAGGTGTACACAACGGTGGGAAGAATTCCTTTTTCCTTCAGGAGTTCCCCGCCACGCTTGGCTTCTGCCTCACCCTGGGAGGTTAGATCAACGTCTACCCAGCCCGTGAATTGGTTAGAGGCATTCCACTCGCTCTGACCGTGCCGAATGAGCACTAGTTTTCCATTAGCCATAATCCAAGTGTGCCACAATTTTCACGCCCGAACATTAAACTTCTTGTGGACTTTCTTACACTTTATTGGTTTTATGTCCGTTTCTTATTGTTCAGCAGCACTTAGGGAGCACTCGGGAACACTTGGGGGCAGCGCCCGAAGCAACATGTCAGGCACTGCCTAAACTCTTGGGAAGCTCGTTAAGCATGCTTACGCTGCAACCCACCATAAAACCAAGCGGACGTCACTCCCCCATCAATGAGGAAATCCGAACCAGTGATAAAACCAGCATCCTTGCTTAGTAAAAACGCACCCAATTGGCCAATCTCATCGGGCGTACCAGCACGTCTAGCAGGACTTTTCTCTATCATGTCACGGTACAAATCGCCGCTAGGTCCAGCGAATTCCTCACGCGCCATGGGCGTCATGACGATGCCTGGCGAAATCGCATTAATCCGGGCGCCCCGAATGCCCCAGCTCATGGCGGAAGCTTGGACCCGCAACGTATTAGCCCGCTTGGAAATCTGCATGGCATGAATCGGATCCGTGATGTACCGCAGCATTGGAAGATTCAGCAATTTCTCCGTGGGCGTGATGGCAAGTTGCCTATCTTCCGCCGCGTACAGTGCTGGCAGCTGATGCCCCGAATGGGAGGAAACCACTATGCCGGCGCCGCCCTCGGCGATCACCTCACCGAATATTTCCAGCACCAAAGCTGTGCCGTATAGTTCTACGGTCAGAATATCCGAAGCAGTAGCTTGGGCTAATGACACGCCTGCGGCATGAATCACATGGGTTATATCGCCTTGCCCTACCGCGAAATCACATAATGCCTGCACGGAATCCCGGGAGGTAATGTCTACCGCTGTTGGCACCGCTGTGAATCCAGTTTGCAATAATTGACGCGCGCTGAGATCTGCTCCGTCAAGATTAACATCGGCCAGAATTAGTATTCTGCCTGCACTCACTCGGCGCGCGATTGCTTGACCGATGGGGCCAGTACCAATGAGTACCACCACCTCCGAGCGTTGCTGCGCCATTATTTTTTACCTCACTTTGTTGCGAAATTCCTCAGAGTACACCTATACCCTACATAAAGCTAATAAATACCTAATAGCATATGGCGCCGGTTTTAATAATCCCGGGTGCCCCCACGTTTTAGGGTGAAATGTGCGTTCTTCCCGCTGCAACAGCCAAAAACCACACTCGTTACGCACCCTTACATACGTTCAGAGGAACCGCTTTCCTAGCCGCAATGCAGTGGTCATGAGATTGGCATACACCTGCCGGGGCAAGAATCGTGGGCCAGAAATCGGCATAACACGCTGTTCAGCAATGGTTTTCTCCGCAGTGTACTTCAACAACCCCGCCTCGCCGTGTCGACGCCCGACGCCGCTTGCTTTCTGCCCACCCATGGGGGCAGCAACAGAGCCGAAAGCAGCAGCAAACCCCTCATTAATATTCACACTCCCCACATCAAGCTGACGCGCGATGCGATACGCAGTCTCAGGGGACGCAAAAACACTAGCCGCCAAACCGTACTCCGAATCATTGGCTTTAGCTATGGCCTCAGTTTCATTCGCGGTGACCTCAACATACACCACAGGGCCGAATACTTCTTCCCGATACAGCGTGGCATCAGACGGCACATCCGCAAGCACCATGGGTGCCAAGAAACTCGGGCCCAAATCCGGGCGACTGCCACCGGTACAAATGCGAGCGCCACGACTGGTGGCATCATCAACCAGTGCTAATACATGTTCCAGGTGCTCTGGTGAAATGAGTGACCCGATATCTTCAGACCAATCCCCCGTGCCAATTTTGAGCTTTTCCACACGCGCAACCAGTTGATCAATGAACTCCTCGGCAATCGTGTGATCCACCAAAATCCGTTCAATGGAAACGCATAATTGGCCGGAATTACTAAAACACCCATTGATTGCCCCTGCCACTGCTTTATTAATATCCGCATCAGCAGCCACAATCATGGGGTTTTTACCACCAAGTTCGCCCGAGAATCCTACCAATCGCTGTCCAGCTGTTTCCGCCAATTTCCGCCCCGTGGCGGTGGAACCAGTAAACATAACGTAATCCGCTGCGTGGCTAATAGCCTGCCCCACCACAGCTCCCGAACCAGGCAGCACCTGAAAAATATCCGATGGGATGCCGGCTGTATGCATGATATGTGCACCCAATAAAGCCGACAATGGGGTGCGGGAATCAGGTTTAATCACCACAGCATTTCCCGCCACAAGTGCCGGGAAAGCATCGGACAAAGTCAAGGTCAATGGGTAATTCCACGGGGCAATGATTCCCACTACACCATGGGGCATCCGCTCCACAGTGACCTTGGTGAGGCCAGGTAGAGCGCCTTTGGCTGAGGTTTGTTTCAATAACCTGGCGGCATTGCGCGCATAATACCGGGCGTTATTGATGACATCCATGACTTCATCTAAAGCACTTGCCCGGTTTTTGCCGGTCTCCAACTGTATAGCATCCAGCAGTTCATCACGATGCGCCACGATGTCGTCATGGATTCGCATGAGAATCTGGGCGCGGTGGCTGACTGATTGTGCAGCCCATGCTGGTTGAGCCGTCCGGGCGTTAGCAATGGCATCCATCACATTATCGTGAGAACATGCAGGTACAGTCGCACAAACTTGGCCAGTACGCGGATTGATAACCTCAATGGTGTCAGCATTGCTCATAATTTTTCCTAACGGTCATAGCTGGTGGCAGCGTTGGCAAATATTGGGGGTAATGGGTGGGAATGGTTGATAATTTTTTTACTAGCCTACGCTGGGAAGCATGCGAAACATCTTCATTTCCGGTGCAGCCCAAGGAATTGGGCGGGCAACTGCCGAACTTTTCTAGAAGCCGGCTGGCAGGTCGGGGCTTACGATATCAGCCCAGTTGAATACTCCCATCCCCAGTTGATAACGGGTTTTCTTGATATCACTGATCCTGATTCCTGGGCTACTGCGCTTGCAGAATTCACCACCCACAGTACAAATGACACTATTGATGTTGTCGTCAATAACGCTGGGGTGTTACAAGCAGGTGCTCTTGCAGATATCTCCCCTACAGCCGTGGAAACACAAATCTCCGTGAACTGCACTGGGGTGGCGTTGGGTGCACAAGCAGCCTTCCCGCACCTCCGGGCCGGCAGCACCATGGTGAATCTGGGATCCGCATCAGCCATCTTCGGGCAGCCCAACATTGCGGTGTATTCCGCAACCAAGTTTTTCGTCACAGGCATCACCGAAGCATTAAGTTTGGAGTGGGCAAAGAACCGAATTCGGATCGTAGCAATCTGGCCCCTGTGGGCCAAAACCGCCCTCGCCACTGATGTTGCCGCAGGCTCCATCAAACGCTTGGGAGTACACATCACCCCACAGCAGGTGGCTCAAGCTATTTGGGATGCGGTGCATCCACGTAACCGGTGGCAGCGCGGCAAAATTCACTACGGAGTTTCACGCCTGGATAAGGCGTTTTATCTGGCCCGGCGCTTAGCCCCGACGCGAATTGCCCGGCGCATCACGCAGTTGGTGGCGCACTAAAGATTACACCTATGAAGTAGCGGCATTTTAGTCATCATCTGCGCTGGTTAAAGCGTCGTAATAGATCTCCATGAGGTTTTCTGCAGAGGATTTCCAAGAGAATTGGGATGCATGCTTTACGGCGTCTTCCGCCATGCGGATCCGGGTGGCGTCGTCGTCAAGCAAATTAGCGATTGCGTCTGCCCAATCATCGGGGTCGTGGCCATCAACTAATATGCCAGTTTCGCCTTCCGAAACGACGATGGGCAGGCCACCCACCCGCGCGGCAATGATGGGGGTTCCTGATGCTTGTGCTTCGATAACGACAAGGCCGAATGATTCGTTATAGCTGGGCACTGCCACGATATCGGCCGCACGGTAAATCTGCACTAATTCCTCGGGCGGTCGGGGTTCTAAAAACCGAATGCGGTGTTCCACGCCTAATTGCTGCACTAAGCTGGTGTATTTTTCCATGGTGTTAACCGCACCGGACACACCGCCACAGATGAGTACTTGGAGGTTGCGGTGGGGGTCACGGTCGAGGAGTCGCGACACAGCTTTGATTAATACTTGTGGGCCTTTGAATTCTTGTAACCTGCCGACAAACGCCACCACTTTGGCGTGCAGTGGGATGCCTAATTCACGTCGGGCTTGTTCGGTGTTGCGGCCGGTTCCTGGGGTGAAAAGTTCGGTGTTGGTGCCGGGCGCCATGGTTTTGATCTTGTCTTCTTGCGCATCGTAGTGGCAGATCAGGTCATTGGCTTCTTCTAGCGTATTGACTACTAACAGGTTTGCGTTATCGACAAGTTGTTGTTCGCAGATGCGCCGGGCTTCTGATTCTGGAGTGTCCGTGGGCGTGCGATGGTGGTTTTTTACTGCCGCTAGCGTATGTGCGGTGTGCACCAGGGGGATGTGCCAAATGTCGCGCAGCAGCCAACCAACCTGGCCGGATAGCCAATAATGGCTATGCACCAGGTCATAGGTTATGTGGTAGTTGGTGACAAATTCTAAAATGCCGCGGGAGAAGGCTGCGAGTTGGGTGGATAATTCTTCTTTTTTTAAACCCTCGTAGGGGCCAGCTATGACGTTAATGACCCGTAGGTTAGATTCTACGTTGACGACTAACCCCTGACTTGGGCGGGTAGCACGAGTGTATATATCTACTGCGATGCCTTGTTGTGCCAGCTGAGCTGCCACATTGAGGATATAAACGTTCATGCCGCCGGCGTCACCAGTGCCTGGTTGTTGTAGGGGCGAAGTGTGCATGGAGATCATTGCAACGCGCATGCTACATAGTGTAACGCTCTTAGGTTGTTTCATAAGGACATACTCACGTCTTGCGGTATGCTCTAACTGAACGTCCTCTGATTATGTTGTTCGCTGATTATGTTCAAGCGTGGTGCGTAATGCCACCTAGGCTGGTGTTAGTTTCGTAATGTAATCATTGTGGTCATTGTTGGCCATTGCAGCCATTATTAAATATGTATTAGCCCAACTATGCGTATGAACCCCAACCCAGATTAATAATATTGAAGGATTATCCCATGTCGGATCATGATTCCCAGCCGGTAAATGCTGGAAACCCCAGCGCTGAACCCGCGAACAACCAACCTTCTGATGATCAGAAGCCGAAGCAAGAAACCCAGCCGCAGGAACAGCAAGCCTATCAAACCAAAGCCTGGTTGAATTCTTATGGCGATTGGACCCCGCACTCACTGGATTATGAAAACAACACACTCTTAGATGTTTACGACAATAATCTTTCACTTAATGCGAATAAACCAGCAACATATTTCTTTGGGCGCACTCAAACCTATGGTGAATTAGATAAACAAGTGCGTTCCGCAGCAACTGGCTTGCGTGCTTTAGGGGTTCGCCCAGGTGACCGGGTGGCCATAGTTTTACCCAATTGCCCCCAACACGTGGCCGCATACTTTGCCATCTTGAAACTAGGCGGAATCGTGGTGGAGCATAATCCCCTGTACACCGCCCACGAGCTGGAATCCCCGTTCAATGATCATGCTGCCCGAGTAGCCATCGTGTGGGACAAAGCCGCCGCCACCTTAGAGAAGCTGCGTCGCACCACTCCCCTAGAAACCATCGTGTCCGTCAACATGATTAATGCGATGCCGAAGTCGAAGCAGTTTTTACTGGGCTTACCATTGCCCATGATCACCAAGCGTCGAGAAGCATTGACTGCCCCCGCCCCCAATTCCATCCCGTGGGAAATGCTGACGAGTACCGCCTTGGGCGGCAATGGGGGCGATATCGTCTCCGCCATTGATGTCACTCCGCAGTCCGTGGCTGTGATTCTCTACACCTCTGGGACGACAGGTGCTCCGAAGGGTGCGCAACTTACCCATGGCGGATTATTCGCCAATCTTTTGCAGGGTAAAGCCTGGGTGAAAGGGTTAGGCAATCAAGATGAGCGGCTTTTGGGCGCCTTGCCGTTCTTCCATGCGTATGGCCTCACCATTGTGCTGAACTTGGCGGTTTATGTTGGTGGCGAAATCATGCTACTGCCGGCACCGCAGATCCCATTGATCATGCAGATCATGAAGAAACGCACTCCCACCTGGGTGCCGGGCGTGCCAACTTTGTATCAAAAAATTGTAGACGCCGCGAAGGCAGACGGCATTTCCATCAATGGGGTGCGCAATTCGTTCTCTGGGGCTTCAACACTGCCGGTGAGCACGGTGGAGCAGTGGGAGGAGCTCACAGGCGGCCTGCTGGTGGAGGGCTATGGGCTGACCGAGACTTCCCCCATCATCGTGGGGAATCCCATGAATTCCAACCGCCGCCCGGGTTACGTGGGGATCCCCTTCCCTGACACTGAAGTGCGCATCGGCAACCCCAAAAACCTAGACGAAACCATGCCAGACGGCCAAGAAGGTGAAGTTCTTGTCCGCGGCCCGCAGGTTTTCTCTGGTTATCTGAATAATCCCGAGGCCACTGAACAGGCCTTCCACAACGACTGGTACCGCACTGGTGATGTGGGAATCATGGAAAAAGATGGGTTCATACGGTTAGTGTCCCGCATCAAGGAAGTGATCATCACCGGGGGCTTCAACGTCCACCCCCTAGAGGTCGAAGAAGTACTGCTCACGCATCCGGATGTTACCGACTGCGCAGTCGTCGGGTTACCGCGCAAAGACGGCTCGGAATCAGTGGTAGCCGCCATCACATTAGGGCCCGGCGCGGCACTTGATCCGGAAGGCTTGAAGGAGTTCTGCCGGCAACGCCTCACCCGCTACAAAGTGCCCCGCACGTTTTACCACTTTGAGGACATGCCACGTGACCAAATGGGTAAAATCCGCCGCCGGGAAGTGCAGGCGGAGTTACTCAGCAAGTTTACAAACTAGTACCAATCCATACTGGTTCCGGTTCCAGCTGCACACCGAAGGTTGTGTGCACGCCGTCGCGGACTGTGCGGGCTAATTCCACTAAATCTTCTGTTGTGGCTGTGCCGCGGTTGGTGAGCGCCAAAGTGTGTTTTGTGGAAATGCGGGCCCGGCCGTTTTCCGGGTAGCCTTTGGCGAACCCGGCGCGGTCTATAAGCCAGGCTGCGGAGAGTTTTTTCTGCCCGCCGCTCACGTCGAAACATGGCATGGCTGCTGCTTGTTCCGACCCATGAAGCTTTTCGACGATGCCTCGTACTGTTTCAGCTTTTTCCGGGAAAACCACCGGATTGGTGAAGAAAGAACCTGCTGACCAGGTGTCATGATCCTCAGGGTCGTAAACCATGCCTTTGTTTTGACGTAGTTTTAAGACTTCTGCCCGCACGGTGGTGGCTAGCCGCCGGGCTTCAATTTCATTGACGGATACTTTGAGTACCCGCGCTAATTCACCGAATCGCAGGGGGGCTGATAAGCCATCTATCCGCAGTTGCAACCTAATGCCTAAGACCACGGCCCGGCCGGTGAATTTGAGGTTCGAGTAACGGTAAGCGAGTTCTAGGTCGGAGGCTCTCACCCATTCTTGCACCCCGGTGTCGCGGTGGTATAGCTCCACTTCAGTGAGCACATCGGCGATTTCGACACCGTACGCCCCAACGTTCTGCACGGGGGTGGCACCAGCACTACCAGGTATGCCGGATAAGCATTCAATTCCACCCATTCCGTGTTCTACGGAGCGGGCTACAACACTATCCCACACTGCGCCGGCATCGGCCTCTAATTCACCGGTTTCTTTATCCAGGTAAACGGTGTCGCAAGCAACGATGACTGCCACTAACGGAATGTCACCATCAGCAATAACAAGGTTGGAGCCACCGCCGACGATGAGTAGTGGGATTTTGTGGGTGTCTAAGAGGCGTACTACTTCTACGACTGCTTCGCGGGTGGTGCATCGCAGGGTGTGGGCTGGGCGGCCGCCGAGGTGGAGTGTGGTTATTTCGGCAAAGGTTGTGTCGACGAGGATAATATCATCACGGTTTTCGATGCGGGGGCGAATGCGCGCGTCGAAAAGTTGTAACAGGGGTTCCATGAGCATAGTCACCATATTAAGGGTAATCTGTATGCATGACTACGCGTAGCGAGAATACTGTAACCATTAAACATCCAGCTCAGTCGGTGCATGCTGCACTCACTAATCAGGAGTACTGGGCTCATGTTGCTGCCACTCTATCCCCGGAGCCTGGCGAAGTCCACGAATTTGTGCCCACCGAAGGCGGCGCAGAAGTCACCCTGTATGAGGTGCTACCATTGGAAATTCTGCCGGAGGCAGTGCGGGCTATGATCAGCCAAGCGTTGAAGGTCAAACGTGTGGTTACCGTTGGCCCACTTGATGGTGATTCTGCTGCACTGTCCTACACTGCGGATGTCAAAGGCACACCGGTGGATTTCAAGGGTGATATTTCCTTGAGTGGTGCTGGTGAGGAAACCACCCTCAGCTATGCGAATGAAGTCACAGTAAATATTCCGTTCATGGGGTCCGCCATTGAACCTAAGGTTGCTGAGGCCCTGGGTGAACTCTTCAATAACGAGGGTGCTATCACTGCGGTTTGGATTGAATCACACTAGGTTTAACCTGCTGCTATGGCGAATCATGGGCATAATAAACGCACGCAGTTTCGCCACAATTCCGCTAAACCCATCGGGGTTATTACTCGCGGTACCACTGGTTTCAACCGGTTGCGGCGAGTAGACCGGTGGGTTTTTTATCACCCGGAAATACAACAACTATTACAGCCACGCACAACCGCCCAACCGTTGGCCCTGGATGTGGGATATGGGGATAGTTACACCACCACGTGTGAATGGGCATGGTGGTTGCGGCGGATTAATCCCCATGTGTCGGTGATGGGGTTGGAGATTGATCCGGATCGAGTACTGCCACCACGGGATGGGGTGCGGTTTGAACGGGGTGGGTTTGAACTAGCTGGATATAGGCCGCACTTGGTGCGGGCGTTTAATGTGCTGCGGCAATATGATGTGGCGCAGGTGGTGGATGCGTGGGATATGGTGTGTGGCCGGTTGGCGCAGGGTGGGTTTTTTATTGAGGGGACGTGCGATGAATTAGGGCGGCGGGCTAGTTGGGTGTTGTTGGATGAACGGGGACCAGTGTCATTGACTTTGGCGTGGAATCCGTGGGATGTGGCCAAACCCTCAGATGTAGCTGAACGGTTACCTAAGATACTGATTCATCGGAATGTACCAGGACAGAAAATTTATTCGTTATTGCAATTGTGTGATGAGTGTTGGAAGAGAACAAGTAGTTTGGCGGCTTTTGGGCCGCGTATTCAGTGGCGAGAGGCGCAAAATCTCTTGCGCATGGAATTACCGGTATCGCGGCAGCGGCTGTTGCGGGATAATGTGTTGACAGTCCCATGGTCGGTAGTAGATCCGATGTAGTGTGAGCTAGATAGGTTGTTGCGTCTGACGGGGTGGGGCTTGTGGCGAGATTGGTTTTTATCAGTCAGACTGGATTGTTATGAAACAACGTTCGTCCGCTGGGAAAATACTACTCATAATCATTATTGTTATTGTAATTTTGTTGGTTGCTACAGAGTTTGGGTTGCGCTGGTTTATTGGTAATCAGGTAGTGCAGTCTGTTGAGGCATCTGCGACGGAATCAGCAGATGGGCAGCAGGCTTCCAGGGAGAAGGCTACGGTGGCTTTCGGTATGTCACCTCTGTTGCTAGGGCTAGTACAAGGGGAGATTCCGCACGTGGAGGTTGATACACCTTCAACGTTGAATATTAAGAAGGATTCCCATTCGAATGTCAGTGAGATTTCGGGGGTGCCGAAGACCCACCTTATTGCTGATGGATTATCGTTGCGGGATGCCGAGAATCCAACTGCTCGTACGATGACTCTGGAGACGACGTTGGAAGATGAGTACCTGTTGGCGCTGGTGCAGTACTCTATTGCGCAGCAGCAGGCCATGGGACAGATTGATGCTTCGCAGGTGAATGGGCAGTTGCAGCAGTTATTGCAGCAGGTAGTGCAGGTGACCAAGGTGACGAGTAATCCGCAGAATTCTACGGTGGATGTGGAGTTCACTAATGGTGCTGCGTCGTTGACGTTGCGGCCCAAGGTGGTGGATGGCAATTTAGGGTTTGATGCGACTAATACGGCGTTGTTTGGGTTTGATTTGCCGGAAGAGGCTACGCAGGCGGTGTCTAATTCCTTGAATCAGAATATTGCTGACATGAATAGTAGTGGTATGGCTACTGATGAGGTGATGGTGATTGACGGTGGGGTGCGTCTCAAGATGAGTGGGAATAATGTGAAGTTGCAGTCTGCTTCGCAGCCGATTAATGCGTCCCAAGGCTAACCGCGCTAACCGCCAGGGGGCATCCTTGGGCATGCTGGGCGGGGCCGCGCTAGGCACCTCTAAGCGCCTCCTAGCGCCCGACTGTGGTGGTTAATCGGTGTGAAGCCAAATCATTGCGTCTTGGGCGCAGTCACGAGTGTTACCTATTGCCACGATGGGTAACACGTTTTTTAATGCGGCGTGAGCGCTGGGACGGGATTGGGTGATGCCGGTACAGATGGCATCAGCACCGCTTTTTGCCACGATGGTGGCTAATTCTAGGGCTTGTTCATCGTCGAGTTTTTGGGTGTCGACCACAATTGCCAAGGTGGTGGGATGCGGCACTGCTTCCCGGAGTAGTACTAGTTCTGTCATCAGTGTGGCTTCTGTGGTGATTCCTGGCACTGCGATGATGAGTTGCGCTCCTTGTTGTGCTACTAACCGGGCTTCACTGGCTTTGACCAGTTGGTGGTGGTTCCCGGTCGGGTAGCCGGCGAAGCTGGCGATGTCGCCGGTGGCAAAATCTAAGACGTTAGGCATAACGCATACGCTGTCGCCTGCAGTGCAGGCGGTAGTAATCTTTTCGGTTTCGGGGGTTAGAAATGTGCGGTAGGTTTTCATTTATTGACTATGATCTGCCTGGTAGATGCCTAGTTGGTGCGGTGGGTTACCACCCATAGTTGCCGTTGAGGATGTCGTTGATTTGGGGGCGGACATCGAACCAGTAGAGTCCGGTAATCACAACACCAATCCACGATAGAAATTCCATATGCGCAAATAGTGCCACTGAGGATAACAGGAGCAGGCCGGCCCATATCCACTTATTGTGGCGTTCTGCGACGGTGAAGGCATCTTCCCGGGTGCTGGCCACGAGTACTGCGCCAACCAGGGCGCTGATTGCTATTAAGCTGTATACTCCCACGATTGTGAAGTACAGGGTGAGGTCAATGGTCTGTTGCATGATAATTCCTACTAGCTAAATAGTAAATACGAAACGGTGTGGATGGCGAGTCCAGCCAATGCGCCCACAACGGTGCCGTTGAGTCGGATATATTGTAAATCTTTCCCCACCATGAGTTCGATTTTATCGCTTGCTTCATCTGCGTCCCACCGTTCGATGGTTTCCGAGATGATGCTGGTTACTTCATCAGCGTAATTGTCGGCCAGGAATGCGGCTGTGCCGGTGATGCGCTTGTCCAGTGATTGGCGGAGTTCATCATCAGATTGTAATTTCGCGCCCCAGATGATGGCGAGTTCCACAATTTTGCGCCGCAACACGGATTCTTCATCTAGGGCGGCGGCCACCAGGCTATCACGCGCAGTGTTCCATAAGGTGCCGGCTGCGTCGTGGACGGCAGAGGAATTCATGATGTCCGTCTTGATTTCTTCAACTCGGGCAATCATGACTGGGTCGTTTTGTAGGTCATCAACGAACTGGTTGATGAAACGGCGAATTGCTTGGCGGGCTTCATGGTTTTTATCGGCGTTGACAGCTGCGGTCCATGTGATGAGCTCTCGGTACACGCGGTCGCCCACGAGTTCATTGACGAATCGTGGCGCCCAGGTAGGGGCACGTTCGTCGAGAACGCGAATGATGACGTCTTCGGAGCTGAGGGCTTTTTTGTGCAGCCAGGCAACGAACTGATCCACGAGTGGTTCGATTTGGCCCCCGTCGACAAGCTTCTGTAGCACTCGACCTAAGGGCGGGCCCCATTCGGGTTGGGACAGTTTATCAATGAGGGAGGCCCGGATGACGGCCTCGGCGTCTTTGGGGTCGAGGGCGTTGACTGCGTTGGCGATGAACTTTCCGGCTTCGCGGGAAACCTTTTCCGCGTTATCCGGTTGCACCAGCCATTCTGCTATCCGTTCGGGTACTTTGGCTTTGGAGACTTTTTCCGTGATGAGTTCAGCGTTGAGGAAATTGTCCCCCACGAATCCGCTGAGTGCTTCGCCCACTTGGTCCTTTTTCCGCCGAATGATGGCGGTATGGGGTATTTTCAACCCCAGTGGGTAGCGGAATAATGCGGTGACGGCAAACCAGTCGGCTAGGCCACCGATCATGCCGGCCTCGGCTGCGGCACGAACGAATCCCACCCATGCGGCATCGGAGCCACCTCGGGTTTCGTACCAGCGGCACACAAAAAATACCACGGCTGCAATGATTAACAATCCGGTGGCAAATGCTTTATGGTGTTTTAGCTCTTTGCGTCTGCGTGCTTCCACCTCTGGTGATGGGCCAGGCACCGCTAGCCGTTGTGCAGTGTGTACGGGTTCTTCCATATTTGCTATTATCCCATTTTTGCTTATCGACGCTCGGATCAGCCCATACGCATTAACAATAAAACCCCACCGAAGTGGGGTTTTACCGGAATGCCTAAAGCTAATTCACGCGACCAGTTTCAGCGCGGTACTCGCGGTAATAACGCCGTCCGTACCAAATGAGCACGAAACCGCCTACCAACATGATTGCCGCCCCGACCAAACCAAGGGTCAGGTAAATAGATGCATCATCTCGGATGCCGAATACTGCGTTAGCAAGTCCGAACACTGTAAGGCCCAGCGCAGAGAGCGATGACAGAATCAGACCCATGCCAACCCAAGTGCTTGTGCGTAGCAAGGAGGAATGCGGAGCAACGAGGCTCACTGGATCATAACCATCAATGTAATGCATGCGGCTGGAAACCTCGCCGTCAAAGACGGGGTACTCAGACACCTGGTTCTTGGCTGACATGGACATGCCTTTCTTCTTTTCGCTTAAATTTTTTAAGCGGGGTTCAAACAGCGCTGATCAAGAATTCTACTGTCAGTGTAGCAATACCTGACCGAAGTTCAGGCATTGCTTTTCTGACTGGATATCCCACGTAAGGAAGACCGATAAACGTTATGCTTCCTTGGCGGTAAAGAACGCGCGGGCACGCTCTTTATTGATCGCAGCCACTGCGGTCAATGGGATGCCAGCTGGGCAAACATCGGCGCATTCACCGTACAGTGAGCAGTGACCAAAGTTGGTTTCCAGCTCATCAATCATCTTGCGGGCACGACGACCGCGTTCTTCTTTACCCATGGGCATGAGTGACAAGTGCACCAACTTGGCGCCGGTGAACAGGTGTGCGGCACCGTTCGGGCAGGCAGCCACGCAAGCGCCGCAACCAATGCACGCAGCATGGTCCAGGGCAAATTCTGCGGTCTGGTGGTTCATGTGCAGGGTATCCGCATCAGGTGCGGTACCAGCATTGACAGAGACGTAACCACCCTGCTGCATCACGCGGTCCAATGCGGATCGGTCCACGATCATGTCTTTGATGACCGGGAATGCCGCGGACCGGAATGGCTCAATCTTGAGGGTTGAGCCATCTTTGACGTTGAGCAGACGCTGCTGGCAAGCCGGCTGGTTTTGTTCCAAACCGTGGGGCCGACCATTAACCATGAGGCCGCAGGTACCACAGATGCCTTCGCGGCAGTCGGAGGCGAATGCGAATGGTTCTTTGCCTTCTTCGATCAGGCCAGAGTTGACGTGGTCGAGAAGTTCGAGGATGGACATTTGGGCTACTGCGTCTTCGACAGTGACGTATTCGAAGTGACCCTCGTGATACGGCCCGGCCTGACGCCAGATTTCAAGATGGAGTTTCATTACTTGTAATTCCTTGTCATCAGAGGGATGGCTTCGAATGTGAGCGGCTCAGCATGGCGAATGAACTCTCCTTCGTTCGGGCCTGGCTCCCAGGCGGAAACGAAGCACCAGTTTTCGTCGTCACGCTCTGCTTCACCTTCGGGGGAAAGGTGATCGTCACGGAAGTGTGCGCCACAGGACTCATCGCGGTCTAGGGCGTCAACGCACATGAGCTCACCCAAGTCGATGTAGTCGGCAACGCGTGCTGCATATTCGAGGACCTGGTTCAGTTCATCTTTAGAACCGGGGATCCGCATGTTGGACCAGAAGTCTTTACGCAGTTCCCGGATCTTTTCAATGCCGGATTTCAGGTCTTCGATGTTGCGGGCCACACCACAGGAGAAGTACAGGATGTCACCTAGCTTGCGGTGGTAGTACTCCGGGCCGTGTGGGTTGTCGCCCTTGATGTTCATGAGCCGGTCGATGCGGGCTTGTGCTCGATCCAAAGCTACCTGTACTTCAGGGGCGTCCTCGGCAAGCGCAGGCTCGTTGAGGTGGCCAGCCAAGAAGTTCGGAATGGTGAACGGCAGGGTGAACCAGCCGTCGACAGATGCCGAAAGCAGGGAGTTAGCGCCCAGGCGGTTAGCACCGTGGTAGGTCCAGGAGCACTCGCCAGCAGCAAATAACCCAGAAATGGAGGTCATTTCATTGAAGTCCGTCCACAATCCGCCCATGGTGAAGTGGCAGGTGGGGGCGATACGCATTGGGGCGGTGTAGGGGTCTTCACCAATGGCCTCTTCGTACATTTGGAAGAGGTTGGAGTAGCGTTCCCGGATGGTGTCTTGGCCAAGACGTTCAATGGCATCCCGGAAGTCCAGGTATGCGGCATTGTGCAGCGGCCCCACGCCCAAGCCTTTGTTGATCTGCTGGGAAATGGCACGGGAAGCCACATCGCGGGGCACCAGGTTGCCGAAGGCTGGGTAGCGGCGTTCCAGGAAGTAATCGCGTTCTTCTTCGGGAATGGTGTTGGGGTCGCGGTCGTCCTTAGCGGTGATCGGGGACCACACACGACCGTCGTTGCGCAGCGATTCCGACATCAGAATGGTCTTGGATTGCCATTCTGAGTTTACCGGCAGGCCGGTGGGGTGGAACTGAATAAATGATGGAGATGCTAGATATGCCCCAGCTTCGTATGCCCGCATGATGGCACCCGCGTTGGAGTTCTTAGCCAGCGTAGACATGTGGTACACGTTGCCGTAACCACCAGTGCCTAGAATTACGGCGTGACCAGTGTGAGCGGTGAGCTCACCAGTGATGAGGTTGCGCATGATGACGCCTTCACACCGCTTATTACCCTCATTCTCGGTGATGACTAGATCCACCATTTCGTTGTGGGTGAAGATTTCCACGGTGCCGAGGTGAATTTGGCGTTGTAGTGCGGAAGCAGTGGAAAGTTGCAGCTGTTGGCCAGTTTGGCCACGTGTGTAGTAGGTGCGTGACACTTGCACACCACCGAAGGAGCGGGTTGCTAGTGCACCGCCGTATTCACGTGCAAAGGGGGCGCCTATGGCGTTCATGTGGTCAATAACACGAACGGATTCGTATGCGAGACGCCAACAGTCGGATTCCCGGCAGCGATAGTCACCGCCTTTAACAGTATCTTTTACGTGACGGTAAGCACCATCGTTATCAACTTTTTTACCACGGGCCGAGTTGACACCACCCTGGGCTGCAATGGAGTGGGCACGACGTGGAGCATCGTGGTAGGTGAAGACTTTAACGGTGTAGCCTAATTCGCCAAGAGCTGCGGCAGCTGCGCCGGCAGACAAGCCAGTGCCAACCACCAGCACTTTGAACTTGCGGCGGTTGAGGGGGGAAACCAATTCCATGTGGTCTTTATGGTATTCCCACATGTCCCTGGTTGGGACGCCCTTGGGTTCATGGGATTCCAAAATGCTTCCGGGGATAACACCAGGAACAATGGAAACGGGGTGTTTGAACTCGGGGCGAGTTACTGTTTCAGAGTGAGTGCTCATTGATTACTACCTTTTCGTCCGTTAATGACCTAATGGAGCAAACCCATAGCGATGGACAATGGGATTGAGATATTGCCGATCATCACAACGGCCGGAACCAAATATGACAATGCCAGCATGACCGCACGGGTCCGTTTGCCGGTGATGCCCAGGTCGGAAACCGCCAGATAGATGCCGTGGGAAAGGTGCAAGAACAGCACAACCATAGCCAGGACATAAAAGATGGTGACCGGCCAGCGGGAGAAGCTGGCAATCATATTGTTGTAGATCTCACCGTGGTGGAAAGCATCAGATGCAGCTGGGGCAACACCCATGGTGAGGTCAAGGATGTGGAAGATAATGAAGGCCAGCAGCACAATACCCGTGACCAGCATTGTCTTGGTGGTGAAGGAGTTCATGCCACCAATGAGGTTACTGCGGCGGAATTTGCCGCGCGATTTATGCGACCGGCCGGTCAAAACAAATGCACCATAGATGTGCAAAATGATGGCGGTTAATAGGACAATACGAAACATCCACAGCATGGCTTCATGCGGGAATAGTGGGTAGAACATTTCCCGTAGCCACTTGCCGTAAACATCAATGGGGTGTTCGCCGGTATCCTCATAGGCGGGTAGGAAGACTTTTAGGTTACCCACCATGTGGAATACCACGAAACCAGCAAAAATGAGGCCGGTTACAGCCATTGTTAGCTTCAATACCCAGGTTGGGTGTTTCGGTAGCTCGCGTAACGGTTTTTCGGTAATTTTGCCGTGAGCGATTGCGTCACGGTCGATATTATTTACAGTCATGGCACCTCCAGTGTCGTCCTTACTTTATTCTGCTTTTGAGTTTCCTAACCACTCACTTAACCGCTATGTGGGTCAAGTCACAACTAAAAAATGGTCAACTACCAGCAATTTAGGGTAGCCTGACCTGAAGGATTTGAGTTTTTCCAGTTGCTACACCCCCACCAACAGCAGTTTTAGGAAAGCGTAAGGTGACAATGAAGGTTAGCATCTCTTAAAAACGAAAAAATTTGTGTTAAATAAATCCCACCCGTTTGGTATCAATCAAAATATTGACGCTAAGATAGCTATCAAACTAAGCCCTGAACTGCGGACAAGCTTCCAGATCCGTCATTGATATAACTCAATTTTGATGCGTAGCTCACGCCCCTCCCCCACCAATACCGCATCAGTCTCGCTATTAGTTTATCGCTTCACTTCTCGCTTAGCTTGGGCACTGACTTATCGCCTAGCTTATCGACGCAAAATGCCCCCAGGTTGCCGTCTAGGCAACTGGGAGCATCACGCCCATCACACTAGAGAAAGCCACCCGCAACTAGTCGAAAACTGATGTCATGGGTTAGCCCTTTGCAGTTTTTATAGGTTGATCATATGCCCCATGATGCCTTCGGCGGCTTCCTTCATTGCCTCTGACAACGTTGGGTGAGTGTGCACATTGCGGCCAATTTCCTCACAGCTGAGATCAAAACGCTGCGCCAAAGTCAGCTCTGGCAACAATTCAGATACGCCCGCGCCCACCATGTGCGCGCCCAATAGCTCACCAAATTCCGCATCCGCAACAATCTTGACGAACCCAGCCGACTCCGCCAAACCCTGAGCTTTGCCATTAGCAGAGAAGGGGAACGTGGCGGTCTTGATCTTGCGGCCTTCAAACTTTTGCTTTGCCTGTTCCTCGGTGTACCCGAAAGAAGCAACCTGTGGGTTACAGAACGTAGCTCGGGGCATCATCATGTAATCACCAAGCTCTTCAGTTTCAGCATTGGCAATGGTTTCAGCAGCAACCACGCCTTGAGCCTCAGCGACGTGAGCCAACTGGAGCTTCGCGGTGACATCACCAATCGCATAAATGCCCTCAACATTTGTGCGCATGCGATCATCCACATCAATAGCGCCGCGATCAGTCAGCTTCACGCCCATGTTTTCCAGGCCATAGCCCTCCACCCGAGGTGCAAACCCAATGGACACCATGACACGATCAGCCTTGATGGTGTCAGACTTGGAACCATCTTTAGATTCCACGTCTACTTCCACCCCGGCTGCCCCGCCCAAATCACGAACGGCAGTGGTCTTGTAGCCGGTGAGCAATTTCACGCCAAGCTTCTTGTACTGCTTCGCAATTTCTTTCGAAACATCGGCATCCTCATTGGGCAATACCCGATCCATAAATTCCACAATGGTGATGGACACACCATAGTTGGCCAAGACATAGGCGAATTCCATGCCAATGGCACCAGCACCAACAATCACCATGGATTTCGGTGCTTCGGAATTAAGAATCTGCTCTTCGAAAGAAACGACATTGCCACCAATCTCCACTCCTGGCAGTGAACGCACTACCGAACCAGTGGCGATGATGCAGTTATCGAAAGTGATGGTCTTTCCGGCGTCTTTACCTTCAGTTACCTCAATAGTTTTAACGTCCTTGAACGAACCCAAACCATTGATCTCGGTAATTTTGTTTTTCTTCATCAGGTAATGCACGCCGCGCACAATACCTTCAGAAACTTTACGGGAACGCTGATGAGCAGCCCCAAAGTCAAAGGAAACGTCACCGGAAATGCCGAATGTTTTAGCCTCATGATTGAAAATATGGGCCACTTCGGCATTCTTCAATAGTGCCTTTGAGGGGATACAACCCACATTCAGGCACACACCGCCCCAATATTGCTTCTCTACAACAGCAACTTTCTTACCAAGTTGAGCTGCACGGATGGCGGAAACATAACCACCGGGACCTGCGCCAAGTACTACTACGTCAAAATGTTCAGTCACATACCCAGAATACGGAAAAAGCGCTGAAATGTCGCATTTTGTACATGGATATTTTAGGTACTTGATGCATTAGCTACGCGCATACCCCTTGAGGTAACCGCATTTGTGCAGCATTGGGGTGAAACGCTAAGGCACAGCCGTGAATAGCACCAACGTAATATCAACGCGATACTACTGCAGCACCACTCCTGCAACGACCAGCAAAGCAACATGAATCCCCCAGCAGGTCCTAGCTATCAGCTATTCTGATCCGACCCAACATCTGGACCAGAATAACTAGCAAGCTAGTCACTACGAAAAGGTTTTCGGGAAGTCACACTAAATACGCATCAGCATGGTTAAAAGCGTTGCCGCGTGGCTACTTCGAAGCGTGTTACCCATGCCACCTAGAAGAATATTGCCTAGCAGAACAGGTGTTTTAGAACATACCCAGACCGTGGCTCAGGGTGCTGGAGGTGGAAGAACCCAGGTGCAGCAGCACGCCCAGCACTTCGTTGAGTTTGATGGTGACGATTTCAATGAAAGACAGGTCTCGCATGAGATTCTCCTTGTAATATGAATGGTTTTCCTACGAAAATGACAACAATGATGTAAATACATCGCGTAATAGCATGCGGCTCATTAACGGTAGCCACACCAGCTATCAGCTTGCATTCCTTCTTGTTCCTTCTTATTTATTATCACTGCTATTCTTCGCGTTACAGGACAGCCACGCAACCAGGGGTATGTTTCGCCCCCAAATTGGTCCCCCCTTATTGTCTTGTTGTATTTAGTTATATTAATTCCATTGAGTGTTTTACAGGCCATGGTTTGAAGCTTTTACTACACCTATTTTCGGGGCATAACTACCCCCAAATGGTTTGGGCCAAACTGTGATAATTATTGACTGAGTCCAGCATATTGCTGGTTGGGGAATGAGAATGAGTCATGTAATAAACAGGGGTGCCTATAGATATTTTGCGACTCAATGTTCTATCATCAGCTTTATCTTCAATCATTTTTAAGCCAATAAGGCTTGTTGATGGATGTGTGTTGTTGCAATTTGTTGATAATTTCAGCGCTGTTAACAATTGACCATTAACACGCGATGGTAAGTACAGCATCTGTAGCGTCTTACACACTCAAAGAATAAATACAGCTTTGATTGAGACCTCAATCAAAAACACAATAGGAAAATCCGTCTATGAAGCTCACTCGCACATTAGCTGCTGCTATTGCCGCACTCTCTGTCTTTGTTGCCACCCCAAATATTGTTTCCGCATCCGAGGTGACGCCTGCGAAGGTTGCCGGCGATGCTCCGCAATCGGTGATCAAAGAAGGCAAGAAAGACAGTGAAAACCCTATTTGGCGGGAAAAAGTTGATGGTAACCGCGTGGTAGAAATGTGGGCTACTTCGCCCGCAATGGATAACCGTGAAGTACCGTTGGTTGTCATCAAAGCATCCCAGCCTAATCGACCAGTTCTCTACCTCCTCAATGGTGCTGATGGCGGCGAAGGCCGCGCCAACTGGCTGGTTCAAACCGATGTGATTGATTTCTATAAAGAAAAAGACATCAACGTGGTTATCCCCATGTCAGGCCGGTTCTCCTATTACACCGACTGGGTTAACGACCAGCAGAACCTTGGCGGTAAGCAAAAGTGGGAGACATTCCTAACCAAAGAGCTGCCTGGGCCGATAGAGAAGCAACTCAAGGGTAACGGCAAGCGTGGCATTGCTGGCATGTCCATGTCCGCCACCAGTTCAATATTGCTCGCTGAGCACAACCCCAAGTTCTATGATGGTGTTGCTGCTTTCTCTGGTTGCTATGCCTCCTCCAAGCCACTTCCTGCGGAATTCATCAGCGTCACCTTGCAGCGTGGCGGGGCAACCCGTGAACAAATGTGGGGCCAGTTGGGAAGCCAAGAGTGGTTACGCAATGACGCTTTGATCCAGGCTGAGGGCCTGCGTGACACCCAAATCTATGTTTCCAACGGCACTGGCTTGGCTGGTGAATGGGATATGCCTAACGGTCCACGCCTGCGTGGTGCTGACCCCATGATTGCGTCTCTGGCATCAGCCACCACTGTTATCGAAGGTGGTGCGATTGAGGCCGCAACGAATACTTGTACTCATGATTTCAAGCTCAAGCTGGATTCCATGAACATCCCCGCAAACTTCAACATGCGCAACACTGGCACCCACTCATGGGGCTACTGGCAGCAAGATCTGCGGGATTCCTGGCCCACTTTTGAAAAGGCCTTCAACTCCTAAACCAGTTGCACCATTGTGATCGGTGAAGTACGCCGATCCTGAAGTGTCAATAGTGTAAAGCTCCACTAAGTGCCCAATTTAGTGGAGCTTTGCACATGCATGCGTAAGGCCACCAAGCACAACACAGGGGTTAGGGATCCCAGGAAACAGCAGCATGCTTGAGGCCATAAACAACAATCCAGCACGGGATTCGTTAAGGTTGGTACCGCTTGCTGTCTGGTCATCGGGGCATGTGCCGCGGGAGACTAAAGAGAGACTACGGTAAGGATTGTAAAATGCGTGACTGACTGCGGCGCCACTGTTTTACTTGAGCTACTTTATGGGTCACTACTTCAATCAAGAAATGGATCAATGAATAACACTAAACCACGAACAGCACAATACATGCGATGGATGCCAGTGGCCACCGCTGTTGCTGGTATTTCTGGGTTTGCAGTGGTGATCATCCCGGGCAAAATATTTGGCGATGATGCTCTGGTAAGTGAGTTCTTGGCATATTGGGGATCGTTTTTCGCCTGGCCTCATGCAGGAAACAACTCGGGCAGTTACTGCGGCGCAGGAAAAAGCCCTACAACAAGCACCTACGCCTGCCAAACCAGCCACACCAACACCCGGCGCAGTCACGTCCGACACACCTACCCCCAGCCCATCCGCACCTGCCGCGCCAGAGCCCACATCCATCAAGCCTGCACCGAAGTCACAAACGTATCCCATCGTGGTGGGCGCGTGGATAGCCCTCATCACCATGATCTTGGTGGCGTTAACTGCTCCGCTGTGGGCTCCGCGGATTTTATCGCAGCAGCAATTCATGGGAACTGTGTTGATGGCCGTGGGGTTGGCTAGTTACACCATACAAGCCACCATTACTGGGTTAATTTCCGCAGCTAGATTGTGGAATCAGTATGCTCTTTTGATTGTTTTGGACTCCATGTCGCGCATGGTTTTGGCCATCATCGCGTGGATTGTTGGTTGGAAACTTGTGGCCTTTTTGGTCATTACGGTTGTGGGGGCTGCATCGTGGTTGGTGTTGGTTCTGTGTAGTTCCCAGGTGCGTCAGGCATTGCGTCTCTTGGCGGATGTTCCCACCAAGCAGTTTTTAAGCCGGGTTGGTTTTGCTATGGCCGCCTCGGGGGCAACTGCTGTGTTAATTACAGGTTTCCCCACTCTGGTTAAGCTCACTCATCCGCAAGCCGCTATGGCGACGAGTACGGTGTCGATCAGTGTGGTCATGTATGGGGTGATTTTAACCCGGGCACCATTATTGGTGCCGCTACAACAGTTCCTATCTGCGCTGGTGGTGCGTTTTGTGCAGCATCGTGATCGACCATTGCATGCGTTATCGCAGCCATTTTTACTGGTGTGGTCGATTGGCATCCTGGGGGCTATTGCAGCTTGGCTCATTGGACCGTGGCTGCTGTTGCTTATCGATCAGACATATATTATTCCTGGTTGGTTGTTGGCTTTGTTTACCATAGATGCAGCATGTACTGCGTCGTTAATGATCACTGGTGCTGCCACAATGAGTATTGAAAAGCATCAATATTATTTGTTGGGTTGGGCGTTGGCCACCTTGGTGGGCATTGGCATCCTTGCTTCGCCGTTGCCGCTGGAAACTGGCGCGTGGCTTGCGTTAAGCGTGGGGCCGCTGTGTGGATTGGTGGTGCACATGGTGGGTATTTTCTCTGCCCGCAATCCACATGGCAGTCGTGAGTTACAGCCTCAATAATTGGCAACTAACTGGCAGTCGTAATGCATCAACGCCCACGCGCAAGTGCAAAGCCACAGGACAAAACCATAGGGCAAAACCACAAGGCGAACACGAGTTGATCAAAACAGGAATATTAGGCAGCTTCACCGCCAGATGAGTTGGAGATGGCTGGATTGGGCATCACGCTGAGGGCACGTAATTCGGATAGCCGGTAGCTGCGTGCCTCGTTGATTGCTTTCTGCATGTCAACCACATTATTGATGGTCATGGGTTCGCATCCTTCAACCACAAGAGTTCCGTTTTGATCTACCACTGCAAGCAATTGGACTTGCGGATCAGCAGCAGCATTAACGTGGTGGTACAGGTAGTCAGAAACATCCTGTCCGGCGGCTTGCGCAGCCTCAACTACCTGGTTGTTGAATTTTTCTGATTCTTCTTTGTCGATGCGAATGATGATTTCTGTTCGGCCGTCATCAAGCTCATTTCGCACCAAGCGGCTTTGCTGTTGTCGTTTCTTTTCCGCCTGGGCGGCAGCGCGGGCTTCAGCCCGTGCCCGAGCTTCTGGGTCAATAGTTAACCGTGCTTCAGTGAGGTTTTTGCAGATGGTTGTGACTTTAATCCACTGTTTCAGCCCGTCGGCGTCAATGAATAATTCACCAATATCGGCTTCTAATTCCAGGAGTTGTTCATCACTGAGTTTGGTGAGTTGCTTACCGACGAGGACTAGGCGCTCCAGGTCAACGGTACCGAGCTCGTAGACCTGAGTCCGAACTTCTGGCAGCACATCAAATGCGTGCGCTGTGGTGAGCAAATGATTGGCATTGGCTTTGGTGAGTCCGAAACCATCTTGAATCAGCATCAATGCTTCATCGTGGTATTCACTGTGCATTAGTGCGTATTGCAGCAGGTGATCTAGGATTGCGCGGTTGTAGCATTGGGAGGCTGCTTTGAAGGAACGTAGTGAGACAGTTTCATTGTCATGATCCACTTTGGGGCGGGTGGATTGCACTACTTCTTGCATTCTTGTTGACTGCGCCATTTTGGGGGATTGCAGCTGGTTCTGGCGCGGAGTTTGCTTGGGGGTTTGGCGGTTGCGGCGACGATTTTTGCGATTACGGGACATGAGGGTGCTCCTTAGTGCACGAGAAATGCTATGCTGTACAGGGGTTTCTTCGGTTCCATACGGTGAAGGATCCGCCTTTAGCACTAGATTAACGAGCGTGCAGAATCCCGGCGGAGTAGCAAAAAAGTTATCCACAGGTAAAGGTGCTACTTTTTTAAGAGCCTTGTTGAGCTGGGAAAATATTTTTCCCTGGTTGTGGATTTTTACCCCCATGCCTGTGGAATTCTATCGAGCTGCTACTTTTCCGAAAGGTATGATGTCGTTTTTAGCATTGTGGCAGTATTACTACCTCTCCCCTATGCAGGCAGCCGCGCAGGCATGAATCACCACCAAAGACCCGTATCATTAACTGTTATGAAGATGCTTGTTACAGGTGGCGCTGGTTTTATCGGCAGTAATTTTGTACGCCGGACGCTCGCTACCCGACCGGAGTTCGACATCACAGTATTGGATAAATTGACCTATGCAGGTAATAGCAGCAATCTGCAGGATTTGGATATTCATTTTGTCCAGGGAGATATTGCTGATGCGGAGCTCGTCGACAAGCTAGTAAAAACCACGGATGTGGTGGTGCATTTTGCCGCAGAAACCCACGTCGATGCCTCGTTAAAACACCCAGAGTTATTTATACATAGCAATGTGGTGGGGACGTTTACGCTGCTAGAAGCAGTGCGGAAATATGATACTCGATTCCATCACATTTCCACTGACGAGGTGTTTGGGGATTTAGCGTTAGATGATCCGCAACGCTTCACGGAGGATACTTCGTATAATCCGTCGTCCCCATATTCGGCAACGAAGGCCAGCTCGGATCATTTGGTGCATGCTTGGGTTCGATCTTTTGGCATTCCGGCCACAATTTCGCATTGTTCTAATAATTACGGCCCATACCAACACATTGAGAAGTTTATTCCCCGGCAAATTACGAACATTCTTACTGGTCGGACCCCCAAATTATATGGCACGGGTGAGCAGGTTCGAGATTGGATTCATGTGGATGACCACAACGCAGCGGTGCAATTAATCGTGGATAACGGCACCATAGGCGAGAGCTATATCATCGGTGCCGATAATGACAATGTGACCAACAAGCAGGTTATTTCGTTAATTTGTGAGCTCATGGGCCTAGTCCCGGACGCTTATAAGCATGTTAATGATCGCCCTGGCCACGATCAGCGTTATGCTATGGATTCCACCAAATTACGCACCGAATTGGGGTGGAAACCACAATTCACCGACACGCAAACTGGCATGCGCGCCGGTTTAACGGAAACCATCAAATGGTATGCGGATCATCAGGCTTGGTGGCAGCCGTTAAAAGCGCAGGTTGAAGCGGAATACGCCGCGACGGGACAATAAGGCATAAGTTAGTAATCATGGATTCACAAGCGCAATTCAGCATCACCACCACACCCATCGCAGGTTTAGTCATCATGCAGCTTGATCTGCGTATTGATAACCGTGGGTGGTTTAAAGAAAATTGGCAGCAGGCAAAAATTGCGGCTTTACCTGGGGCTCCTCACGCATTGCGGGAGTTTCAACCCGTGCAAAATAATGTTTCCCTCAGCACTCAAGCAGGGGTTACGCGGGGTTTGCATGCCGAACCATGGAATAAGTTTATTTCCATTGCCCAGGGAGAAATCTTCGCCGCATGGTGTGATTTACGTGCGGATTCCCCCACCTTCGGCCAGGTTTTCAGCACCCCCATTACCCCCGGTCAGGCGGTTTTTGTGCCGCGCGGCGTAGCAAATGGGTTTCAGGCACTTGAGCCAACCGTATACACGTACCTGCTTGATGCTCACTGGTCTCCTAACGCCCAATACAGTCATGTTAATTTGGCGGACCCGGCGCTTGGTATTGCGTGGCCCATTTCGTTGAGTCAGGCGGAACTTTCGGCTTCGGATAAAACTCACCCGCTGCTTGTCGACGTCACCCCCGTGGCACCTAAAAAAATCTTGATCATTGGGGCGCAGGGGCAAATTGGGCAGGCTTTAGCCACGGAGTTCCCCACCGCCACCTTGTGCAGTCACGCAGAGTTTGATCTCACGGCAGATTATGAGGCTTTGGAAGCTGCATTCGATTGGGATGATTATGCTGTGATCATCAATGCGGCCGCTTATACTGCGGTAGATCAGGCAGAAGCAGACCGTGCCCAGTGTTGGGCAGTCAATGCTGAGGGGCCAACTAAGCTGGCTCGGCTAGCTACAAAGCATCGTCTGATGTTGGTGCATTTCTCTTCTGATTATGTGTTTGATGGCCAGGCGGCTATTGCATCAGAGACCGACTCTGTGGCACCACTGAATTTCTATGGGGCTAGTAAAGCAGCAGGTGACGCTGCGGTTTCGGCGGTGGCGAAGCATTATATTGTGCGGACGAGTTGGGTTGTGGGGTCTGGGAAGAATTTTGTGCGCACAATGTTGCAGCTTGCGACGCAAACTGAGGTGAATCCCCAGGTGGTTAATGATCAGGTGGGGCGGTTGGCGTTTAGTGATGATGTGGCTGCGGCTGTTGCCTATTTGATCAATGGTGAGCACCCGTATGGCACATATAACGTTACTAGTGATGGGCAGCCGCAATCGTGGGCGGATATTGCTCGGCAGGTTTTTGAGTTAGCTGGTGCGGATCCTGCGCGTGTGGTGGAGTGCAGTACTGCGGAGTATGTGGCTGGGTTGTCTGATCCGGTGGTGCCTCGGCCGCAGAATTCCCAATTGTCGTTAGCTAAGATCAAAGCGGCTGGTTTCGCCCCCACAGATGGGGAGGCCCGGTTGCGCACTTATGTGGCAGATGAGTTGCATGGTTAAGCGATAATCTATCAAGGTTCCCAGCGCCCTGATGGTGTTGTCCTCATGGCACTTGTTTGGGCGTCTGGGCGCTGTGGCATCCTAACTGCGATACTCTGACGGCGTATACCCCAGCTTGTACAGTGCATTCCCCGTTGCGGCCCGCCTGCACCCCACAAGCCGCAGATCGCCGCAGATCATTACGGGATCCTACAGATCCGCTGCAGAGAGCCCATAGCCCCATCCATCCCAATAGAGATAAGGCAGATAAATAGTATGAAGGGCATTATTTTGGCCGGCGGCACTGGTAGCCGCCTGTATCCCATCACTTTGGGGATTTCTAAGCAGCTCATGCCGGTGTATGACAAGCCGATGATTTATTATCCCTTGTCGACGCTTATTCAGTCTGGTATTGATGAAATCTTGATCATTACTACCCGTTATGATCAGCCTGCTTTTCAGCGGTTACTTGGGGATGGTTCGCAGTTTGGTATTCGGTTGGCTTATGCGGTGCAGGATCATCCTGATGGGTTAGCGCAGGCTTTTATCATTGGTGAAGAATTCATTGGTGATAGCAGTGTTGCGTTGGTGTTGGGCGATAATATTTTTCATGGTTCGCAGTTTGCCGAGTCCATTGTTAGTTGTCAGGATCCGGCGGGTGGGATTGTGTTTGCGTATGAGGTGTCGGATCCCAGTCGTTATGGGGTGGTGGAATTTGATTCTGCTGGTCATGCGTTGTCTATAGCGGAGAAGCCGGAGCGGCCGCAGTCTAATTTTGCGGTGGTGGGATTGTATTTTTATGACAATTCGGTGGTGGATATTGCGCGCGCTATTACTCCCTCGGTTCGGGGTGAATTGGAGATTACTAGTGTGAACGAGGAGTACCTTAAACAGGGGAAATTGCAGGTGCAGAAATTGGCTCGGGGTAATGTGTGGCTGGATACTGGAACATTTGATTCAATGAGTGAGGCAGCGTCATATGTCGAGGTGTTGCAAAAGCGGACAGGCATTATTATTGGTTCGCCGGAGGCTGCTGCTTATCAGTCTGGGTTTATCAACGCTGCGCAGTTGGAGAAATTAGCTGCTGAACTGGAGAAATCGGGGTACGGTAAGCTGCTTTTGAATGTTTTATAGCGAAAGGATTCGTATTCATGCCGACCCTCAGCGTTCTCATGAGCGTCTATCAGAAGACGGATGCACATGAGTTAACCGCAGCGCTGGATTCGTTGCTTCATCAAACTCGACCGGCTGATGAGGTTCTTATTGTTGAAGATGGTCCGCTCACAGCGGCTTTGTATGAGGTTTTGGATCAGCATTGCGAGCGTAATCCCAGTAGTAGGCGGTTGCCGTTAGCCACGAACCAGGGGTTGGGTGCTGCGTTGCAGGCAGGTTTGGCCACTATTGATGCGGATTTTGTGGCGCGGCTGGATTCGGATGATTATGCTGCGCCGGAGCGGTTTAGTAAGCAGTTGGCGTGTTTTGCGGCTGATCCTAGTGTTGATGTAGTGGGGTCGGCGGTAGCGGAATTTTATCATGAGCCGGGTGATACTGATCATGTGCGGTCATTGCCGGAAACGCATGCGGCGATTAGGCGTTATGCGAAGATTAATAATCCCATTAATCACCCTAGTGTGATGATGCGTACGGCTGCGGTGACTGCGGTGGGGGGTTATCAAAGTGTGCATTTCATGGAGGATTATGATTTGTTTGCCCGGCTGTTAGCGCGGGGGTATCGGTTTTATAATATTCCGGAGCCGTTGACGTTTTTTCGGGTTTCTGATGATCAGTTTCAGCGGCGTACTGGTGCGGGAATGTGGGCGTCAGAGCGGCAGTTACAGCGTAATTTGATTAGTTATAAGTTGATCTCTCGACCGCGTGCTGTGGTGAATTTTTTTGTTCGCATGGGATACCGCAAAATTCCCCGGGCGTTGTTGAAACGAGTGTATTCGTTACTGTTTCATCGCCCAACATATTCAGTAAAGCCTAACCCGCACGGTAGCATGTAATTCATTATGGCAGCGACATTCAATCCTCACAGTAGTTATTCGGCTGATTTCTCTGATACTTGGCTGGTCATTCCGTGTTATAACGAGGGTCAGGTTATTCAAGATGTGATCGAGAATGCTCGGAGAACGTTCCCCAATATTGTTGCCGTTAATGATGGGTCGCGTGATGATTCGGCTTATCGTATTCATGCTGGTGGCGCGCATTTGGTTAATCATCCGGTTAATCTAGGTCAGGGGGCTGGGATTCAGACTGGGGTTGAGTATGCCCGGAAGCAGCCCGGCGCGCAGTATTTTGTTACTTTTGATGCGGATGGCCAGCATCAGGTTAAAGATGTGGTGCGTATGGTGCAGCGGTTACGGAGTGAGCCGGTGGATATTATTGTTGGTACTCGGTTTGGGCGTCCGCGGGCTGAGGATGATCAGGTGCCGTTGGTGAAGCGGTTGGTGTTGAAGACTGTTGTGAAGTTGTCGCGGAAGACTCGTCAGTTGGGGTTGACTGATGCGCATAATGGTTTGCGGGTTTTTAATAAGAAGGTGGCGGATGGGCTGAATATTCGGATGAATGGGATGTCGCATGCGTCGGAGATTGTATCGCAGATTGTTGATCATCAGTGGCGGGTGGCGGAGGAGCCGGTGGATATTTTGTACACCGAGTATTCGATGAGTAAGGGCCAGTCGTTGATTAATGGTGTGAATATTTTGGCGGATGGTCTGTTGGCTAGGAGGATTTAGGATATGACGACTATTGTGCAGGTTTTGTTGTTATTGACGATGATTTTGTTGTCGTTGTATTTTTTGACGAATCGTCGAAAAGCTCGGGCTAAAGCTGGGGTGAAGTTGGGGTTTGTCGTTTTGGTGTTGTTGGCGTTGTGGGCGGTGTTGCGGCCTGATGATGTTACGGTGTTGGCGCAGGCTATTGGGGTGGATCGTGGCACGGATTTGATGTTGTATGTGTTGATTATGGCGTTTGGTTTTACGACGTTGTCCACGTGGATTAGGTTTCGTGAGCAGGAGTTACGTTATGCTCAATTGGCACGTGCGGTGGCATTGCAAAATGCGGTGCGCCCTGAAGATGAATTTTTGCCTTAATTGCCATTAAACTAGTGCCAGTTTTCCATTAAGACACGGTTAAGGAATGTTGTACATGGCAAAGAAGCAGTTTGTGGGGTTGGCGCCTGCGGTGTGGGCAGTAATTGCGGTGTTGATTGTTGTGGTGGGGCTTGGGGCTTATGTGGTGGGCCATAGTCGTGGGGCGTCGACGCAGGCTGCTGCAACTTCTGCTGTGGGTACTGCTGAGGCTGTGGCGTCGGATGCTTCGGATTCGGAGGACTTTGCGGCGGCTGGGGAGGGGAGCATTAAGCCGGTTGCGGATGTGGATGTGATTGATCCGTTTATCATGGGACCTAGTGGGGATATTGAGTCGGAAGCTGATGTGTTAAAGGTTCATCGGCGTAATGCTAAGGATCCGTTTGCTATTGGGGCGATTGATGCGCCGGTGGTGATTTCGGAGTTTTCGGATTTTGAGTGTCCGTATTGTGCGTTGTATACGAACGGGGCGCATAAGCAGATTGTGGAGGAGTATGTAGCTAAGGGGTTGGTGCGGATTGAGTGGAATGATTTTCCGATTAATGGTGCTGATGCGGTAGCTGCGGCTAAGGCTGGTCGGGCGGCTGCAGCACAGGGGAAGTTTTATGAGTTCCATGATGCGTTGTATAAGGCTTCTGCCAATGTGCAGGGGCATCCTGAAAATAAGATTGATGATTTTGTGAGGTTTGCCGAGGATGCGGGGGTTCCGGATATTGCGAAGTTCCGGGAGCAGGCTACTGATGGGACGTATGATGCGGTGATTCAGGATGCGCAGAATTATGGGGATTCGTTGGGGATTAAGGGGACTCCTAGTGCGTTTATTGGTACGCAGTTTATTAGTGGGGCGCAGCCGATTGAGGTTTTCCGGGAAGTGATTAATGGCGAGTTGGTGAAGGCGAAGAATATGCAGGCTAGTGCTGCGACCACAAGCGCTGCTGCTTCTACTACTGCCGTGCGGAAATAGTTTTGTAGTTACTTTGGGGGTTGTTGTGTGGTGAGGGGGCGTTCCGTTTCCCCCTTTTATTTCCCCCGCACGGCCATGCTACTAGGACGAGTGCTATCGTTGGGGCCGGTACGAGTGCACAGATCAATGATGGGCTTTATGCCGTGAAATATGGTGTTGACCTTGGTGTTTGTGTTTTTGCATGAGGCTGTTTGGTTATCGGCATAGCCCCGACTGGGGTTTGGCGTGGTTTTTGGGTGGTGTGGTTTGTCATCTTGTGGTTGCGCTCCTGGGATTCTGCGTAACCTTGCTGAGGTTAGTGTCGATAAGTAAACAAAAGGATGCTTGTGCGATGTCTGGTCCTGCGTCGTTTTCATGGGTCATTTACCACTATTTTTGGACTGTAATGGAGATACACCTTTATGAATAAACTTACGTTTACTCGGTTTACGCGCACGTTGGCGCAGTTGAAAGATCTGGTTCCAGAATTAATTCGATCTGGTGTTATTTCTACTGAGGGTGGGATTAAGGCGGTGCTGGCTACTCCGGTGGTGTTAGCTCGTTACCGGTTTACTACTGCGCGGGAGGTTGAGCAGGGGGCGATTGCTTGTCCGGATCGTGTCGCGCTTATCGACGATTCTGGGTCGTTGACGTATTCCGAATTGCGGGAGAATTCTCGGATTTTGGCTAGTTATTTGCGGGATAAGATGAATGGCAATATTCATATGGGGGTTATGGCTCGTAATGGTAGGGGCATTATTTATCCCATGGCTGCCAAGGGGTTTGCTGGGGCGACGGTGTATTTGCAGAATATTGGTTCGTCGAAGGAGCAGTTGACTAGTTGCATTAAGCGAGATGGGGTTAATGTGCTGGTGATTGATGAGGAGTTTATTGATCGGTTTGATGCTGAGGCGTTGGATATTCCGGTGATTATTGCGCATCGGGATTCTGATCGGGATCTGGGCTCCCCCAGCTTAGATAATATTATCGCTACTTATAAGCCGGGGCGGCGGTTGCCGGTGCTCCCTAAGCATGGTCCGATTGTGGTGATGAGTTCTGGTACTACTGGTACGCCCAAGGGGGTTATTAGGGTGGAGCCGGTTGCGCCGACTGTGTTGGCTGGGATTTTGACTAAGGTGCCGTGGCAGGCGGGCATGCGGGTGCAGATTACTGCGTCTATGTTCCATGCGTGGGGGTGGTCAGTCTTTAATATTGCGTTGGGGATGCGGGGGACTATTGTGACGCATCGTATTTTTGATCCGGAGCGGGTTTTCCAGGATATTCATGAGCATAAGTTGGATGCGATGATATCGTCACCGATTTTCATGAAGGATTTGGTGAATTTACCTGGTAATGAGCAGTATGACTGTTCTAGTTTGAAGTTTATTTTCTCTTCTGGCAATGCGTTGTCGCCGTGGTTGGTGGAGAAAATGCATGAGCGGTTCGGTAAGAATTTGTGCAATCTGTACGGTTCCACGGAGATTTCTGCGGTGGCGGTGGCTTCCATGGAGGATGTTGCGCGGCATCCTACTACGTCCGGGCCGATTTGTACGGGCACGGATTTCATTATTCTGGATGAGAATGATCGCCCCTGCCCAACCGGTACTCCGGGCCGGATTTTCTGCTATAACACGGTGACGCTTGCTGGCTATACGGATCCGAAGATTCCCATGAATCAGTACAAGCATTTAGTGCAGATTGGTGATCGTGGTTATTTGGATGAGAATGGCTTTTTGTTCGTGCTGGGGCGTGCTGATGACATGATCATTGTGGGTGGTGAGAATGTTTATCCGCGTAGCGTGGAGGAAGTTTTGGAGGGAATGCCTGGCATTGCTGATATGTATGCCGGGGGTGTTGAGGATCCTGACACGTTTAAGCGCATCGCGGTGTGGGTGGTGCGTTCCGATGATGCTGCGGGGGTTGCGTTGACCACTGAGGCGGTCCAAGACTGGGTGTTAGACCGCTTGGCTGCGCATTCGGTTCCGCGGGATGTGCATTTTGTGGAGTCGTTGCCCCGCACCGCGACGGGTAAGGTTATTCCTCATGAATTGGTGCCACCGCAGGTTTAATCATTGGGGGTGTCTGCGTGGTGGCGGAAGTATTCCACGGTTTTGGCCACACCTTCTTGGATGTGAATGTGTGGTTCCCACCCCAGAATGTTTTTGGCGTGTTGGTAGGACAGTGCGGACCTAGGGAGGTCACCTAGCCGGGCGGGGGCGTATTCGGGTTCGTCGGGTGCGCCAGCTGCTTGTGCGACGAGGGTGTGTAGGTCCCGGTCGGAGGTTTCTACTGCGGTTCCGATGTTGAAGCGTTCGCCGCTGCCAATGTTGCCGGCCGCGAGATAAAACGCCCGCACTACGTCTTCGACGTAAACATAGTCGCGGGTGTTGGTGCCTTCGCCGAAGACTTTTGTGGGTTGGTTATTGAGCAGGCGTTGCGCAAAAATTGCCACTACGCCGGCTTCGCCGTGGGGGTCTTGTCTGGGCCCGTACACGTTGGCGGGGGCAATGTGGGAGCACTCTAGGCCGTATAGGTGGCGGAAGGTGTTGAGGTAGATTTCTCCCGCTACTTTGGAGGCTGCGTAGGGGGAATGCGGGTCAATGGTGGTGGTTTCTGACACCGGGAATTCTGTTGGTTCACCGTATATTGATCCGCCGGAGGATGTGAATACGATTTTTCGAACGTTGTTTTTACGGGCGGCTTCTGCGATACGCAAGGTGGCCATGATGTTGGTGTTGGCGTCGAAAAGCGGATCGGCGACAGAATGGCGAACGTCAATTTGGGCAGCCAAGTGGAAGATAACTTCTGGTTGGGTATCTTTGATGAGTTTTTCTATATCGGAGGTGAGTAGATCCCCTTCGATTAGGTGGACCGCTCCGGTGGCTAGTGCCTGTTTCAGGTTGCTCATGCGCCCGCGGGATAAATTGTCAATGACAACGACGCTGTGACCGTGGGAGACAAGGAGGTCAACGAGGTGTGAGCCGATGAAGCCGGCACCACCTGTAACGAGTGCTTTCATATGTTTTAATGTACAACTCGCGTGGGTAAATCGGGATCTGGGCAAGATAATGGGTCCAACTTCATATCCTTGGATTCTAATTTCGGTTAAACTCACTGCCAGATGCTTTGCATGCCATGCAGAAAGGTTTTTGAGGATAACGCCATGAGGTTGCGGTATTGGACAGTACGGGCAGTACCCAGCGTCAACAGTGTCACCACCATTGGGATCGGTGTTATCGTTGAGGACACTGCCACTGGGGAAATTGCCGCGCGGTTTAAGAAGGATTCTTCCCAGTTGGCTTATATGGAGTCGCAGCAATCCATCATGCGGCTGGCTGATGAGTTGGAGCAGCATGTTGTGCACTTGGCTTGTCAGCACCATAGACACAGCATTGGTCATGAGTTAAGTGTTAATGGTTATTTGGCTTCATTGGCGGATTATTGGAATAACATGCTCATCATTGATGAGCCGAAGCAGGTTGATTCCACGTCGATTGAGCAGGCAACGCAGTTGTTATTCGTCACGCTCATTGGGGATGAGCATTATTTGGAGCATTCGCAGTTAGAAATCCAGGCGCGGGATATGGTGAAGGCTACCTATCGACGTTATGAGCCATTGGAAACCACCATGTATTTGCCGGCCTCTGTTGATGTTGCAGGTTTTGAAATTCCCCTCAACCTGGCTGTTATTAAAAACGCCACGGTTTTTGAGCTTAATAGTGTGTTTTCATTTGAGAGTCTGCACCCGCAGGAAACCATCTCTATGGTGGAGGCGTGGACGTTGAAGATAGATAAGTTACGTGCTGAGGGTGGGCGGTTGCATACCGATAATCATGTGATTAATTTGGCCACGGATACGGATATAACCGCAGTGTATTGGCCGCCTAAGACTCCGCGGCAGCATGAGATTTTTGATACGGTCACTGCACCGTGGGCTAATTTGGGGGTGATTAATATCCCATTGGAGGATGTCGATGAGCATGCGAAGGAACTTGCCGAGCGGCTCCAATAGTCACCGCGCAAAACCTCAAGGCGGCACAATGCGCAACAATATCACCACGACAGAGCCAACTCATAGCAGGCTTCAACTTGGTTAGTTTTCACGCCCCTCTAGCCGCAGCAGTAATCCTTCTAGGTTGCGAAGTTCTTCTTCGTCAAGGGCTGCGAAGAATTCTTTGCGCTGTTCGGAAAGTTGTTCTTGGATTGTTTCCCACCATTGCAGGCCGCGGGGTGTTGCGGATAGGAAGCGGGCCCGGCGATCGGTTGGGCTGGGTCGGCTCTCAATCCAACCTTTGTCTAGGAGAACTTTCACGGTGGCGCTTACGTTGCGGGGATCCACTTCCACTGCATCGGCTAGTTCTCGTTGGGTGAGTTCCGTGTCAACCAGCACGACCATTATTGTGAACTGCGCTGTTGTTACGTTTTGGCTTGTTAAGTAGCTATGCCAGGCATGTTCTACGCGCCTGCCGAGTGTTGCCAGCAGGAAGTTAGCGTGACGTCGGTATTTGACACCCTCAGTATTACTCATATTTTATGTATATATGACTTCTGTTCCAATTCCATCAGGACACAACACTATCAACCCGTTCGTAGCCGTCCCAAACGGCAAAGCCTTCATTGATTTTGTCATCCAAGTCTTTGACGGCAAAGAACTAGAACAAGTCCGAACCCCAGACCGGGACGGATCCCTCATCCACACCGAAGTCATGATCGGAAACTCAACCATCATGCTCTTCGACCGCAAACCGGACTGGCACCCAACCCCCGCATTATTGCAGGTTTATGTCTCTGACATAGCCACCATCATCAACCGCGCAACCGCACAAGGCGCAACCGTCGTCACACCCACATCCCCGTTCTATGGTGGGTATGACCTCGCGCAAATCCTTGATCCCTGGCACAACCTGTGGTGGCTCTACTCCCCCGCCGTCGAAAAGCCAGCTGATCAAGCCGATCGAACCAGCAGCACCGACTGGCATTCTGAAGAACCCAGTCTTGTCTACACAACCTGGATGGACACCATGCGCGCACTCGGAGCACCACACAGCAACCAATAATCTCCCAGCAACCCGGCACCCCGCCCACATCAAACCACCCCCACCACACCACCACATCCCCTACACGCCACACCCCCAACTCCTACAAACAGCAAAAACCCCAAAACCCCAGTTCATCACCACATGAACTGGGGTTTCACCCGGAGCCGCCTGCGAGAATCGAACTCGCGACCTTTTCATTACGAGTGAAGCGCTCTACCGACTGAGCTAAGGCGGCACGAATCACAAGGATAATCCCGCTCATCCACAGTTGTGGATGAGCGAAAACACCTAACGGTGATCCAAGCGGTGATTTTACCTTAATGCATGCCAATTTATAAAACCAGTTTTCAGCGCACCTTGCAGGCCTTGCGAATTCGCCCCACCATCGCGTCCATCGCTGCTTCCGGCCGAACGTTATGCGTGATGTCCATGCGGCATAATCCAATTGCTTCAATGCACTCAAGTAGCCCGGTTTCCCCTATCCGCGCGAGTTCCGTCGCTAACCCATGCATATCGGGGTGAATCGGTGCCACATTCGCCTGGGTGCTCACCATGAGTGCATCCCGGTATAGCCCGATCAAGTCCACCAGCTGCATATCAAGGGCATCTCGAATGGCCCGGGTTTCGCGCTTTTTTTGTAGTTTCTCCAGTTCTTTGATCTGGGCAGATGATCCTTGCAGGGCTTTCTGCGCCCCTCTGCCTTTTGCCCCCATGCCGAGGGCGATGCGAAGTTTTTCTATCTCTTGTTCATTCGTTTCCACCATGGAACTGCGGGCTTCTTCTGTGGCGTTTTTCACCAGGCTGGTGACGGCTTGGAAGGCTTGCGACCCGTGGAAGATTAGTTCCGCTAGGTTGAGGATATTTGCCCGCCGGATTTGCGAATCCCGGTTATGCACCAGGTGGCGGGCACGCCCCACGTGGTTGCCTGATGCCGCCGCGGCTAATCGCGCATCATGTTCTGTCACATCCCCTGATTGCATGAGGATGGCAACGATATCGGTGATGGATGGTTGCGGCACGTACACATGTCGGGATCGTGAGAGCAGTGTCGGAATCACATCCTGCGGGTCTGTGGAGGGAGCACACAACATAATAACCGTGTGAGCTGGGGGTTCTTCCACAGTCTTGAGCAGCGTGTTGGCTGCCGCATCAGTTAATCGGTCTGCGTTGTCCAAAATCACGATGCGCCATTTTCCCACCGTGGGCAGCATGGCTGCGGGAGTGACGACTTCTGTGCGCATGGTGTCGACCCCAATGGTGAGTTCCCGCGGTGTGATATGCACAACGTCTGTGTGGGCGTTGGCTTTTACTTTGCGGCATTGTTCGCATTCTCCGCACCCAATGATGGTGGGGTGGCTGCATTCCAGTGCGGCAGCGAATGCAACAGCGGCGATAGATCGTCCGGAGCCTGGCGGGCCGGTAAACAGCCAGGCGTGGGTCATGGCGCTGGCGTTACCACCATGGCGGGCCGCAGCGGCGGCTGTGCGCAGGGTGGTAGCAATTGCAGTCGCTACACCCATTTGGGCAAAAATATCGTTGTCCACGCCTCAAGAATATTAGGTATTTGAGGTGGAAGGCTACCACGAATGTGTGTCTTTACGGTTAAAGTAGTGAGCATGCAAAGACTGTGGCGCGCTATTCAATGGTTGGCGGGGACTTCGTGGCCGTTGTATGCAACAACGGTTCTTGGCCTTAACCTCATGGCTGCGGTGGGCGTCATTGTCTTTTTAAAATACCTCTTGCCGTTGCCAACCATTGATGCCTTCGGCAACTCCAGCATTGTGCTGTTGATTGGCTTGGGCTATATAGCGATCGCGGTGTTGGTGGGGGCAGTTGCCACATTTGTCTTATTCAGACCAGTATTGGATTGGCAGCGTCACCCGGATCGGCATGATCCCAACATGGTGCGAAATCTGGTGATGCGGATCCCGTTTTACCAAACGGTCCTCACATCCTTGGTGTGGGGATTGGGAATTATTATTGTCACTGTGTCGGCAGCGCAGGTTTCCAGCACCATAGCGATTACCATTTTTGTTACAGCCGCGTTGGTTTCTGTCATGGCCGCCATGGTGACTTACCTGGCGGCAGAACGATTGGTGCGCCCGGTGGCAGCCGTGGCGTTGGCGCGGCGGTTTGAGGATTCCACCCTGGAGCCACCGATTACGCACCGGTTGCGATCCACATGGGCGTTAACGTCAGCGGTCCCCGTTTTGGGCATCATATTGATCTTGTTGGCCTATCACACCGAGTTTTTTGATACCACGTTGACGGATCTCACTCCTGCGATCATCACTTTATGCATAACCGCGCTGATCTCTGGGTTCATTGGCACCACCTTGGTGGTCATGAGCGTAGTAGATCCCATCATGGAATTGCAGCGTGCAATTTACCGGGTGCGCCGCGGGGAAACCGATGTGGCGGTTGATATTTATGACGGCTCGGAGTTAGGCGTGCTGCAAGCTGGGTTTAATGAGATGATGCGTGGTCTGCAGGAGCGCCAGCGGGTGCGGGATATTTTTGGCCGTTATGTGGGCACTGAGGTGGCGCGCCGGGCATTGGAGGAGCGCCCGGAGTTAGGCGGAGAAGATCGGGAAGTAGCCGTGGTGTTTGTCGATGTTATTGGTTCGACGACGTTTGCGGTGAATCATGAGCCTGAAGAGGTCGTGGAGGAGCTCAATAAGTTTTTCGAGCATGTGGTTGATGTGGTGCATCGGAATAAGGGGATTATCAATAAGTTCCAGGGGGATGCCGCGTTGGCGGTTTTTGGGGCACCGATTACGCTTTCCGACGCCACCGGGCACGCGCTCAAAGCGGCGCGGGAGTTGCGTCACGAGTTGCAGGATATGCGGCTGCAGGCTGGGATTGGTGTGGCTGCGGGGCATGTGGTTGCGGGCCATATTGGGGGGCATGATCGCTTTGAATACACGGTGATTGGGGATGCTGTGAATACTGCTGCGCGGCTCACTGAGATTGCCAAGGGCACCCCTGGTCGGGTGATCACTAATGCTGGAACATTGGCGAAAGCCAACGAAGCGGAACAGGCCAGGTGGACTTTGATGAAATCGGTGGAATTGCGGGGGCGTCATATGATGACGCAGATTGCTCGACCTATTAGGCCTACTTTGGCGGATCGGTCATAAAATTTTTTCACCCCCGTTTGTGTACTTTAGGGCGTCGAAAAGCAAAAATGTGATTTTATTAACTTTATCACATTTCTACATATAGACAACGTAGATCACATCAGCTTAGGCTCATTGCATATGCCTCTTTTGCAAAAGAACCGAAGGGAGCCTGGCATGAGTACGGTTACTGAGCCAGCAGCACCAAAAAGTAATATCAAGGAATTAACCATCCGGGGTGTGATTCTCGGCGGGTTGATCACGTTAATTTTTACCGCAGCAAATGTGTATTTGGGTTTGAAAGTTGGCCTGACCTTTGCCACTTCCATCCCAGCCGCTGTGATTTCCATGGCGGTTTTGCGTAAATTTCGGGATCACTCCATCCAAGAGAACAATATTGTCCAGACCATTGCGTCCGCGGCGGGGACCTTATCAGCCATCATTTTCGTGCTTCCGGGCCTCGTCATGATTGGGTTTTGGTCGGGTTTCCCCTATTGGACCACCACATTAATGTGCGCGCTTGGTGGCACTTTGGGCGTGATGTATTCCATTCCGCTGCGGCGCGCGTTGATTACCGGCTCTGATCTGCCGTATCCCGAAGGCGTGGCAGCCGCTGAAGTGTTGAAAGTCGGCGATGATCATGCCGACGCCGATGCCCAAGAGGAAAACAAAGTTGGGTTGCACGTGATCATTATCAGCGGGTTGGTTTCCGCTGGTTATCAGGTGTTGGCACATTTGAAATTTGTTGCCGAAAGCGTCAAGGTGTCCTTCAAGTTCTTTGGCGGCGGCACCATGATGGGCACGTCGTTGTCACTGGCATTGATCGGTGTGGGGCATTTGGTTGGTTTGGGCGTGGGCATCGCCATGATCGTTGGCTTGTCCATTTCGTTCTTCATCTTGCTACCCATTTTCACCACCGCCCCTATTAGTGCTGGTGGGAACATCGCAGAGATCGTGAAAACCACCTTTGATGGGGAAGTAAAGTTCGTGGGTGCCGGCGCCATGACGGTGGCAGCGGTGTGGACGCTGCTGAAAATCATCGGCCCCATCGCCAAGGGCATTAAAGAATCATTGGCTTCGTCAAAAGCACGCAAATTCGGGGAAACAGTGCCGCTTACCGAACGCGATGTGCCGTTTAACGTGGTATTTATCGTGATTTTGGCCAGCATGCTGCCCATCGGGGTGATTTTGTACCTGTTTGTTCAAGATTCGGCCATTGCGCACCATACCACCACGTTAATCCTGCTGAGCATCTTGTTTATGCTGGTCACCGGCCTGGTTGTGGCTGCGGTGTGTGGTTACATGGCGGGTCTCATCGGTGCTTCGAACTCTCCGATTTCCGGCGTCGGCATCATCGTGGTGCTTTCTGCCGCCTTGCTCATCAAGGTGGTCACGGGCAATGAGCACGAAACCAATGCGACCGCGCTCGTGGCATACACGCTGTTTACCGCAACGGTGGTCTTCGGTATCGCCACAATTGCCAACGATAATTTGCAGGATTTGAAGACCGGCCAGCTGGTGGATGCCACCCCATGGCGGCAGCAGGTGGCGCTGGTCATTGGTGTACTTTTCGGCTCGCTTGTCATTCCCCCAGTGTTGGAGATCATGCTCAAAGGCTTTGGTTTCGAAGGCATGGAAGGCGCCGGCCCCAACGCCCTACCCGCACCCCAAGCAGCACTGATGTCGTCAGTATCCAAGGGGATTTTTGGGGATTCGTTGAATTGGAATCTCTTCGGCCTCGGGGCGCTCATTGGTGTGGGCGTGCTGATCGTTGATGTACTGTTGCGCCAATTCACCAACGACAAGTTGTTCTTGGCACCGTTGGCGGTGGGCATGGGCATGTATCTGCCCATTTCGTTGACCCTGATCATTCCCGCCGGCGCCATCTTAGGAGTGTTGTACAACAAGTGGGCTGATAAACATGAAAATTCGGAGTCACTACGCCGCATGGGTACTCTACTCGCCACCGGCTTGATCGTGGGCGAATCCCTTTTGGGTGTGCTCTACGCTGCGATTATTGCGGCCAGCGGCAAGCATGAACCGTTAGCCATCGTTGATATTGGTTCGTGGGCAAATTGGCTCGGCATGCTGGTTTTTGTCGCCTTCTGCATCGGGGTATACCGGTGGCTGCAAACCCGCATTGCCGCCAAAACTCCCACAAGCTAGCTTTTCGACGTCGGCGCCACTGCTGCTGGTTGCAGCAGTTTCAGGCCCACAAAACCAGAAACACACAACGCCACCAGCACACCGATGGAAATTCCTAGTCGGCTTGCTGCACCAGAATTTCCCAAAGCAGCCACTGCTGAGGTGGGATAGTGTAGAGGCATCAGGCTGGCCGCAGCCAACCACCCTTTAGTCACCGTGGTGGTGGCAGCCATATTCCAAGCCCATCCCACGATGCCCACCTGAATCAGTGCACCCCCAATGGATACCACTTGCCCCCAGAAATTGCCAAAAAGTCGCACCAACAACGCGCCACCCAACAAGGATGCTATTCCCAGCAGAGCGGCCACCAAGGCGATGCCAGCCAGGGAGTTTGCTGCCAATCCGGCCCCCAGCACGGCGCTCAAAATGGTTGCTAGTGCTGATAATCCGGCCACCGCAAGGGCGGCCAAAAGTATATGTTTCTTCCCCACGATGCGGCCGCGCATCGTGGCGCCCAACAGTACGCCGGTGGCGATCAAAAACGCATACATTGGTGCGAGGGTTTTCGTCACGCCTTGGGCTTGTGCTTCCGCAGTGCCTGCTTGGGACACAGGTAAGGCCCGCTGAATCACACCTATCTTCGTTTTGGTGTCTTTCGCCATGGAGTCGATCTGGGTGGAACCTTTATTCAGGTCATCCACGCTCTTTAGGGCCGCATTGAGTTCGGTGTCTAATTGGTTAAAACCGTTATTGAGATCCTTGGCGCCCTTCGTGGCGGTGTATATACCGTCGTGGTACGGCTGGCCGGGCTCATTTAATTGCTTGGCAATCTGCCTGGAACCGGTTTTTAGTTCCTCCAATTGGGTTTTGGTGTTTTCGTCCAACGGGAACGATATTGCTTGTTGCCGCAATCCTTGCAGGTCGTCTCGTAGTTTTATTGAATCTGGGTCTTGGGCGTCTTTGAGCTTTTCCAGGTAGTTATCAATGGCTACCACAATTTGGCCGCGTACTGCTTCGAAGCCCACCACTTGGTTCACCGCGCCTTCCACCCCGTCGGCGACTTTGGTGGCGCCTTGTCCCATTTGCCCGGTGGCCGCTTGAATCTCCGTCATGCCGTCGGCAAGTTTCTGTGATCCGTCTTTGCCTTTCGTGATGGCATCTTGGACTTTGTCTGTGCGGTCGGCGATTTTGCCGGTGCCTTCCGCAAGTTGTTTAGTACCACCGGTAAGCAGGCCGGCTTGGGAGCTGGCTTCGCCGGTGGCACGTCGGGCGTCGACAAGCAGGGCATCATCAATGGTGGCGGGCGCGCCGGCACGTTCCGCGCCGCTTGACCATGTGTCAGCGGGATCATTGCCGGAAGCCAACGAATATGAAGCTCCAACGAGTAGGGGAATCGCCACAATTAGTGCGGCGGTGGCACGACGAACAACACTGGGCCGAGTTTTCATACCTGCAATGTAACTGCTTCCTTAACGAAAACCTGCCAGGCACACCGCATCGGACTGGTAAGATTGGCAAATGTTATTGTATGTCCTCGGTAAACATGAAAGTAGGCGCCGCCGAAACACTGGCAGTTTTCTTTAAATATTATTAAGGTAAGTTGTTGCGAATCGGTAGCGCTGCCCAACCTGGAAACAGGCCTTGGGGGTGAAAATCTGTGTCCTTAATAATTGTACTTGGTGTAGCGGTAGTTGCCATTGCCCTATCCCCTATTTTGGTGCGGCTCATAGGGTCTAGAGCAGGATACCCGCTGGGTATGTTGGCCATCACCGACGCCATCCTCTTGTCCCGGGAACTGCCCAGAGTCTTTGTCACGCAAGACCCAATCACAGCCACCTATACCTGGGTGCCAGATCTCCTCGGTACTGGTAGCAACATTGGTTTTGATCTGCGACTGGATGGTTTAGCAGCATTTTTTGCACTGCTTGCGTTAATCATCGGCGCAATTGTTTTTATTTATTCGGCTGCATATTTGCCTAAAAACGGTGTGGGGATAACAAATTTCTATACCCTCATGACCACCTTCATGGCGGCAGTTTTGCTCTTAGTTTTCGCCGATGATGTTTTCTTACTGTTCATCGCCTGGGAATTAGTATCCTTGGCTTCGTTCATGCTGATTGCCCGCTCCGGCGGGGCCGGCGGCGAGGCCGGATCGCAACGCACCCTCATCCTGACCTTCATCGGTGGCCTCACCCTGCTGGTGGCCTTGTGCATCGCCGCCACGCAGGCCGGCACCACCAACATCAACGGCATTCTGCACGCTGGTTTCTGGGGAGAAAAACCCGGCCTCACCGCCACCTTAGCCGTACTGGTGGCGCTCAGTGCGTTCACCAAAGCTGCCCAATTCCCCTTCCACTTCTGGCTGCCCGAAGCCATGGCCGCCATCACCCCAGTATCAGCCTTCCTGCATGCTGCGGCCGTCGTCAAAGCCGGTATTTACGTGCTGCTGCGGTTCTCCACCGTGTTTCACGACGTGGCCGCGTGGAATTACCTCCTCATCATCGTAGGCATGTTCACCGCCATCATGGCGGCGCTCTTTGCCATTGGCCAGACCGACTTGAAGCGTCTCACCGCCTATTCCACGGTGTCCCATCTGGGGTGGATTGTGGCGACCATTGGTGTTGGCACACCCGTCGCCTTGGCTGCCGCACTCGTGCACACGCTTTCCCACGCCCTCTTCAAATCTTCCCTCTTCATGCTGGTGGGCGTCATAGATCACCAAACCGGCACCCGGGACATCAACCGGCTGGGCAGTTCGTGGCGCCAATTGCCTTATACCTTTATCTCTACGACCGTCGCCTGCGCCGCCATGTCCGCAGTGCCCCCCACATTCGGCTTCGTTTCTAAAGAAAGCATGCTGGCGGCCTTCGAACAAGCCCCGTTGAGCACAACCAGCGTCATCGTGCTGCTGGGGGCCGCCACCATCGGGGCCATCCTCACCTTCACATATTCTGCCCGCATCGTGGCCGATGGTTTCATTGACGGCAAGCAGGACATGTCGAAAGTCAAAGAAGCCCCCTTCATCCTGTGGTTCCCCGCCGCTCTACCCGGGCTAATATCACTTCCTCTGGTATTTGCCATGATGGTTCTTGACGAACCCATCAACAACACCATCGTCACCATCACCAACACTGACCCCCAAACCCACCTGGCATTGTGGCACGGAGTCAACACACCATTACTCCTATCAATCCTGGTGCTGGTCATCGGCGGCATCGGCGTTCGGTACCGGCTGCGCATCTGGAACGCACTCACGCACCGGAACCTCCTCCCCTTCGACGGCAATCACCTGCTGAAACTCCTGTTGCAGGGATTCTCCACCATCGGTAAAACCTTCGGACGAATGGCCGATACGCTAAGCCCGGCGCGGCATTTGGCCCTGTTGTTTGGGCTCTTCATTGCCTTCGGTGCTGTGGTTGGCATTGCTGGCCTGGTGCAGGGTGGTGTTGATGGTGTGCCGCTTGATCCGCGGGTTCCTGGTACGAACCGCATCACGGATTTGTTGCCGCTGGCCATCATTGTTATTTCTGTTTTTGCTATTGTGCGTAGCCCTAAGCGGCTCACGGCTGTGGCATGTTTGGGTATCACTGGTGTTGGTGTGACGTTGCAGGTTCTGATGTTGGGGGCCCCGGATGTTGCGTTGACGCAGTTCTTGGTGGAATCGCTCACGGTGGTCATCATGATGTTGGTGGTGCGGCAGCAGCCAGCGAATTTCCATCCGGAGGATCACCGGAAGTCGAAGGTTGTGCCCATCGTGGTGGCTGTTGGCTTTGGGGTGGTGACGTTCCTGGGGACGTATATGCTGGTTGGCCGGCATGAGCGTAGTGCTTTGGCTATGTGGTATTTGGAGAATGGCCCGAAGGTCACTGAGGGTGACAATGTGGTCAATACTATTCTGGTGGAGTTCCGTGCTTTCGATACCATGGGCGAGTTGAGTGTGTTGGGCATGGCGGCCATTGTGATGGCGGCGGTGGTGACGTCTATGCCTCGGTATCCGTTCCTTAAGGGTACGCATCCGGCGCCGATTGGGCATGCCTCGTTGAATACTATTCCGATGAAGACGTTGTTGAGGATCATGTTGCCGGCTTTGGGGGTTTTGAGTGCGCTGATTTTCTGGCGGGGCCATAATTCGCCTGGTGGTGGTTTTATTGCTGCGTTGGTTGCGGGTGGTGCGCTGATGTTGGTGTATTTCTCGTTTGGGCATGATCGGCGCATTGTGAAGGTAAATGTGCCGGTGGTGTTGACTGGTTGTGGTATTTTGACTGCGGTTTTCTCGGGTGTGTTGGGGTTGCTCAAGGGGTCGTTCTTGTTCCCGATTCATGGGCATTTTCTTGGTCAGCATCTGACTACGTCGATGATTTTTGATGCTGGTGTGTATTTGGCGGTGTTGGGCATGTTGAGTATGGCGGTGAATGTTTTGGGTGGTTATTTGCGTCCGGGTATGGAGTATCAGGATTTGAATTTCAATCGCACTAATTCGCCATTGCAGTCGTTGAAGGTGGTTGAGCTGGATGCGGAGCAGCATAAGCCGGTGGAGCCAGAGAGTCCGGAGCATAAGCGGATTGTGGCGCAGGCACGGCGGGATGCAGCGTTGTTGAAGTTGGATTCTAAGCAGCATATTGCGCAGATTGTTCGGGAGGATCGGGCGGCCCGCGCGGCCCGCAAAGCGGATAAAGCAGGTCAATCGGGTAAGGCTCAGGCTGGTGGGGAGGAGTTGTCATGATTATTCCGCTTTCCATTGCGATTCTTGCTGGTGGTGGCGCTTATTTGGTGTTGCAGCGGAGTATGTTGCGCATCATCATTGGGATGACGTTGTTTAGTCATGCGACTAATTTGTTTATTTTGACTACGAGTGTGACGACGTGGCGGGGTGAGCCGTTTCCGTCGTTGACGGATTTGCAGGATGCTGCGGATCCGGTGCCACAGGCGTTTGTGTTGACGGCAATTGTGATTGCTATGGCTACGACCACGTATATGTTGACGTTGTCGGGGTTGGGTAGTTCTGACGATACGGTTACGTATGCGGTGGCGGATGAGGATTCGCCGTTGCAGACGTTGGGACGATCGACGACGATGGCGAAGGTTGCGGCGAATGATGCGTATGCGGCTAAGCAGTCGGCGCAGGGG
>JAUMZY010000007.1 GCA_030527885.1 Corynebacterium sp. | reverse complement strand
GATAAGCTTCACCCCCGCTAAATCGCTTATAAAGACCTATAAAAAATCATTTATATATCTCAATGTCGTCTAGGTACTAACGCACGTAAACACCACATGTGTCGCTGCGAAAGTCGGGTTAACTCATTAATGCAAACCATGCAGCCAACAATGCTTCCCCCACCATGGCTGCATTCTTTCCTGGGATATCGCACACCACATTGAAGTTGAACAGGAGTATATAATGCGCCAAACCGCTTGACCACGAGGACCTACTAACAGCACCCAAAAACACCAAGCATCCCAAACATTCCACCACCCCACAAAGAGTGACTTGCAACACAGTAAGAATGCGCGTCATGCGGAAATTCAGACCACATAATAATGTATTGCTATTTCTACCCATTAACGGGCTATTAAGCACCAACGCATGCCACAGTAATCCCATGCACACCGCATCGGCTTCTACGTTTCCCGAAAGCGCATGCCACAGCTCTCCACACGCGCATATTCCCACCAGTTTTTATCAAAACATTTGGCCTAAAAAATTTTATAGAAAAATCGCTATTGCCGGTATAGTTGGGCGCAGATTATTGCATTTAAGCACTTGGTGAAAATTCCTTCATCGCCGCTTCATCTCTAATTCATAACAATAGATCATAATGATAAAGTACACCCGGGGGTTTCGTAATTTGATCCTGGTTTCTTCCGTGTGACATGGTGAAATCAGGTGACGTCGAAAAGCAAAAATCGCCCCTGACATCACTGCGGAAACACAATTTTGTGATAATTTTGTTACCTACGTATTTTTGGGAGCTTTCATATCATGCCATTTGCATCAAAACGATTCGCCCCGCTTTTTGGCGTTCTCACCCTTCTTATCTTGGTCGCCTTAGCTGGCTTTGCACTATCAAATAGTAAACAACCCCCCGCCATTGGGCCCGCCGCGGCCTCGGTGGAATTATCGGAACCGTCCGAACCGCAAGCCAACGCCGAAGCCGCAACCGTGGCCGAACCCACCACCCCCGTGGCGGCCGCCACCCCCGAGGTACAGCAACCGGCAGAAAACAACGAGAACCAAGCCGTACAAACCCCCAACAATGCGCCAGCCCCCGCACCAGCACCGCAGATCCCCGGGTTGCCGCAAGTGCCGCTGCCCGTCGGCATTCCCAATATTGTCATCCCCAATCCCCCACTGAATTATCAAGATCTGAATCTTAACCTGGGGTAGCTCATGGCACGACATCTTTCTGAACAAAACCCCACGGTGCTCAATAACCCCAAAGTTCTGCAATCAATGCGGTCGATTAGATCCCGCATGATTGCTTGGATTATGCTGGTGGTTTTCACCGCCCTGGCCTCTGTCCTCTATCTCACGGACGCGGTACGCCGGGGCGAAATCCACGATTCCGCCAACAACGCAGTCGAACAGGAAATCGACGAGTTTAATACTTTCGTCAAGGACTCCCCCACGGCCTACACCAATTCCCGACAACTCATTGAGGCCTACCTCACCCAGGAGCTCCCCCAGGGTGATCAGATGCTCATGGGTGTGTACAAGGGCCGCATCGTCCAACAGAGCGTGGATAAAGAAAAGCTCAATGACCTGCCCAAAGAGCTGCGGGACCAATTGCTTAAAGACATGTTCACGTCCTCGAACACCTCCGGCATTACCCAGAATATGCACTGGGCGCGGGTGGAGATCAAAACCCCCGGCGAAACCGAGCCTGATTATTTCGCCACGGTGGTGTTCACCGATAACCTGTACCGCAATCTCAATACTCAAACCCAATTGCTCACCGCGTTGGGGCTTGTGGTGATGTTGATTGCCGTGGTCATTGCCTGGTTGATCGCCACCCAAATCATCGACCCCATTAGGACATTGCGGCATACCGCAAGCCAAATCACAGACTCCGATCTCACCTCCCGGGTGCCTGTGACGGGGGAGGATGAAATCGCCGATCTAGCCCGAACATTCAACCGAATGCTTGATCGAATAGACTCCGCGTATAAGGCCCAACGCCAATTCGTCGACGACGCCGGCCATGAGCTACGCACCCCCATCACCGTCATCCGCGGCCACCTGGAACTCCTCGACACCGCCACCTATGAGCAGCGGGAACGCAGCATTAAGCTCTGCATGGATGAATTGGATCGCATGACTCGGATGGTGAATGATTTGCTCACCCTGGCCATTGCGGATGCCGACGGCCCCAGCTTCCTGCACCTCCAGCCAACGGATCTAACCGAACTGACAATCGACATTGAGGATAAGGCTCATATGGTCTCTGGGGGGCGGGCCCAGGTCACAGAAATAGCGGAAGGTTTTGTACTAGCCGACGCGCAACGGGTTACGGAGGCTATTCTGGAGTTAACTCGTAATGCAGTGAAATATACCAATGATGATTCCCCCATCATCATTGGTTCCACCAATCGAGACGGTCAAATTGAATTTAGTGTCCGGGATTACGGTCCTGGCATTGATAATAAAACCCAAGAGATCCTTTTCCACCGGTTCAATCGGGGCGAGCAATCCCTTTCCTCCGATCAACTGCCTAAGAAGGGGGCTGGGCTGGGCCTTTCCATTGTGAAAGTGATTGCTGAAGCACATGGTGGTCATGCCTGGGTGAAATCAGAGCCAGGATTAGGATCCACGTTTGGCATCACTTTCCCTGCGACTATACCCCCGATCCAATCAGAAATTATTGATATCTATAAGGAGTATTAAATGAGCCGTATCCTAATTGCTGAGGATGATCACGGGATTGCAGAATTTATCGCCCGAGGCCTAGAATCCGCCGGTTATTCCTGCGATGCCACAGATAATGGCCCAGTTGCCTTCGGCATGGCTAGGTCCGGCGCTTACCAGCTCATGGTGCTCGACTTGGGGCTTCCCAACATGGACGGCACCGACATTCTGGAACAATTACGCTCCCTGGGCACGACCCTCCCCATCATCGTGCTCACCGCCCGCACCGGGCTAGAAGACCGCATCCGCACGCTCGAAGGCGGGGCGAATGATTACATGCCCAAACCCTTCCAATTCGCGGAATTGTTGGCGCGGGTGCGGCTGCGCCTGGCCGAAAGCGCCCCCGACTCCAACAGCGCAAACAGCACCCAGATTGAGCATGATGGCATGGTGCTGGATTTACGTGCTCATCGCGTGCTTATCGACGACAAATGGCGCGACCTCTCCCGTAGGGAATTGGGGTTGTTGGAAACCCTCATGCGCCATCCCCGGCAGATTCTGTCCCGCAGCCAACTACTCAGTCAAGTCTGGGGCATGGATTTCGACCCGGGTTCCAATGTGGTCGATGTGTATATCCGCAGCCTGCGTAAAAAAATCGGGGCGGATAAAGTCGAGACGGTTCGTGGTTCCGGGTACCGGCTGAAATAACGCTGCATAAAAAACCGGGGAGCACGCCATTGCTGGTGTGCACCCCGTTAGGGTTTTATGGGCGGTTAATCCCGCCAACCGCGATCGTCGTTGTCCCGATCGTTCCGGTTATTGCGGCCACCCCGGCGATTATTCCAATCACCCCGGTCGCCCCGATCCCGATCGCCGCGGTCACGGTTGTAGCCACCCCGACTCCCGCGATCATTCCAATCGCCCCGGTCCCGGTCACCCCGGTCGCGGTTGTACCCGCTCCGGCCGCCAGTGTCCTTGGCAATGTGAATCAACTGCCCGGAAATGCGGGTGTCGCGTAGGTTATCGAACACGGATTTTGGCAGGTCTTTTGGCAATTCCACCAGGGTGAAATCTGAACCAATGGTGATGCGTCCGAAGTCCTTGTTGGACAAACCGCCTTCGTTGGCCAGCGCGCCAACGATGGCGCCTGGGCGCACGTGCTGCCGTTTGCCCACGGCCAACCGGTAGGTTTCCATGTTTTGGCTGCCCCGATCGAAGCGGTTGCGGCCACCACGATCACCACGGTCGCCCCGGTCCCGACGGTCGCCGCGCCGGTCATCCCGGTCGAAGCCACCCCGGCGGTCATCGCGGTCGAAGCGGTCCCGCCGGTCGCGGCGTTCCTTGTGCTTGTCTTCCTTCATCAAGAATTCGTCCCCGGCGCGGGCCTGGGTGGCCAGTGCGGCGGCGATGTCTTCCAGCGGCACATCGTGCTGCTCGGAGTAGGTTTTTACCAGGTTGCGGAATACTGCCACTTGGGGGTTTTCCAGGGATTCGGTGATGGAATCGGCAAATTTGGCTTTGCGGGATTCGTTCACTTCATCAACGGTGGGGAGTTCCATTTCCTCCAACGGGGCGTTGGTGGCGCGTTCGATGTTGCGCAAGAAGCGGCGTTCTCGGGGGGTAACGAACAGGATGGCTTCACCGCTGCGGCCGGCACGACCGGTACGGCCGATGCGGTGCACGTAGGATTCCGTGTCGGAGGGAATGTCGTAGTTTAGTACGTGGGAGATGCGGTCAACATCAAGGCCTCGGGCTGCCACGTCAGTGGCTACAAGGATGTCGAGGCGGCCGTCTTTGAGCTGGTCGACGGTGCGTTCGCGTTGCTGTTGGGCGATGTCGCCGTTGATGGCTGCGGCGTTGAAGCCGCGGGCGCGGAGTTTTTCGGCGAGTTCTTCTGTTTCGAATTTGGTGCGTACGAACATGATCATGGCTTCAAATTCGGTGACTTCCAGGATGCGGGTTAAGGCATCGAGTTTGTTGCGGTGAGCAACGTTGAGGAAGCGTTGAGTGATGTTGGTGTTGGTGCGAGTTTCGGATTTGACCTGAATCTCGTGGGGGTCATTCATGTACTGTTTGGAGAGCCGCCGGATGCTGCTGGGCATGGTGGCTGAGAACAGTGCGACTTGTTTGTCCTCAGGAGTGTCTTCCAGGATGCGTTCGACGTCTTCTTGGAAGCCCATGTTGAGCATTTCGTCGGCTTCGTCGAGGACGAGGAAGCGGAGTTCAGAAATGTCGAGGGAGCCTTTGCCTAGGTGGTCGATGACTCGGCCGGGGGTGCCGACGACGATTTGCGCACCGCGTCGGAGTCCGGAGAGTTGGATGCCGTAGGCTTGGCCGCCGTAGATGGGGAGGACGGAGATGTCGCTCTTAAGGTGGTCGACGAAGACTTGGAAGGAGTCTGCTACCTGTAAGGCTAGTTCCCGGGTGGGGGCTAGTATGAGTGCCTGTGGGTGGCGAATGTCGGCGTCGATAAGCGACAGGATGGGTAGGGCAAACGCTGCGGTTTTGCCGGTACCGGTTTGGGCCAAGCCCATCACGTCGTGGCCTTGGAGGAGCACGGGGATGGTTTGGGCTTGGATTGGTGAGGGGGTTTCGAACCCTACGTTATGTACTGCTTTGACTACAGTTTCGGGCAGGCCCAATGTATCAAAGCTGGGGCCGTGGTGTTCTTCTGAGTCATTTTCTTCATCAAAGTCGGTGGCCTCAGAAGTGTCCGCAACCCGGGAATCGTCGTCGCTGTCCTGCACCTGGTCAAGGGTGATGGGGGTGTCTGCGACGATGTCCTGCGAAGTTTCCTGAGATTCCGACACATTATTCTCATCCGGCTCGAAAGCGCTGCCGGTAGCGTCATCGGTAATACTCATTGCAGCACCACGGTACGCTATTTTGTCATTAATAGCGAACTAGCGTGATAAACATCCTATCAGAATTGATTTTTGCTGGCCGCCACTGTGTTAAGGTGCAATTTTTTCGCTGAGCTTATCGACGGTCGATTGGTCGGCGGTTTCCCATTCTAATTGGGTTAATTGGGTGCGGGGTTGCCATTGGATTTGAGTGTGTTCGATGGCAGTTGGGGCACCTGCGATGATAGTGCAGTAATAGGTGGTGAGGTTGATGTTTTCGTGGTTAGTGGTGGTGATTTGTTCCCCTACTTTTATGGTGCAGTGGAGTTCTTCTGATATTTCGCGGATGAGGGCTGCTTCTGGGGTTTCGCCGGGTTCGATTTTGCCGCCGGGGAATTCCCATTTGCCGGAGTCGCGGCGTTGGGCGACGAGGATGGTGTCGTCTTTGGTGATGACGGCGCCGACGACGGGGGTGCGGGTTTGGAGGGTTTCGCGGGCGGGCAGCCAGACGAGGAGAGTGATGCAGAGGATGACGCCGGAGATGAGGAAGGCTTGTTCGTAGCCGTAGTGTTGGACGACCCAGCCGATGGCGAGGGGGCCGAGGATGGTGCCGCAGTCGCCGGCCATTTGGAAGGCGGAGAGGACTTTGCCGCCGTTGCGGTCGGCGCCGATGATGTCGGCGAGGGCGGCTTGGATGGGTGGGTTGAAGGTGCCGGAGCCCATACCGGCGAGGGCGGAGAAGAGCATGAGTAGCCAGAAGTTGTGGGCGAGGCCGAAGCTGGCGGTAAAGAGTAGGCCGAGGGTGAGGCCAGCGAGGATGGGTGGTTTGCGGCCGATGTTGTCAGCGATGCGGCCGGAGAATTGGAGGGCGATGGCGTTGCCGACGGCGTAGGCGGAAATGACATAGCCGGCTAGGTCGCCGCCGTTGGTGAAGGTGGCTTGGACGAAGAGGGGGACGATGGCGATGCGGACGCCGAAGTTTACCCAACCGTTGGCGAAGGAGCTGGCGATGATTGCCCGGTAGGTGGGGTGGCGTAGGGCTTCTAGCACGCCGAGGGCGGGGCGGGAGTCTTGTTGGTTTTCTACGCGGCCGATGTTTTTGGGCATGGAATACCATACGACGAAGGAGGCGAGGCCGAGGAAGATGCCGTAGATGAGGAAGGGCCAGCGGAAGCCGAGGACGGAGAGGATGGATCCGAGGGCGGGGCCGAAGACGGATCCGAAGAGGAAGCCGGAGGCATAGGCGCCGGAGCAGCGGCCGCGGATGGCTGGGGGTGCTAATCTGACGATGAGGCTCATGGCGGAGACTGTGAACATGGTGGAGCCGAAGCCGGCGAGACCGCGCAGGAGGACGAGGTGCCAGTAGGCTTGGGCGGCGGCGATGAGGCCGGTGGTGATGGCGACGATGACCAGGCCGGTGATGTATACCCAGCGGGCGCCGAGGATGTCGATAAGCTTGCCGCAGGCGGGGGCGAAGACGAGGCGGGTGAAGCTAAATGCGGAGATCACGGCGCCGGCGGCGACGGCACCCACGCCGAAGCTTTTGGCGAATTGTGGCAGGATTGGGGAGATAAAACCATAGCCGAGGGCGATGATGAAGGCGGCTATGACGAGGATCCAGATTTCGCGGGGGATGGTGATTTTTGGGGTGCTCTGCGTGGTCATTGGTTACAGATTAGACCTGTGGGTGAAAAAATAGCCAATAACCCGGCCGAACACCCAAATTCTTCGAACTTGTTTTCTATTTGGTGGGTTTGGTGTCTGGGCGGAGTTTTATGGTAAGACCATGATTACTTCGCAAGCGTTCATACATCTCGCCCACCCCATCCAAAACCCTAGCACCATGGCTACCAACGCCCGTGAGGAGTTCCCGGACACCATTTCCGCGCTGGGTTCCATCATGCGGCACCCGCGGTCGCTCTCTCGGCCGCGGGCCACCTGGCGGCCCCCGGTAAAGAAGCTACCTGCGCTCATAACGAACCATCCCCTCAATGCTTCGCTCACTAGGCACCGCACGGGAATAGCGGTGCGCCGAAGGCTGTGGGCCCTGGGGAAATCCCGGGTGGCTGCCTATGTGATGATCATGCGCATCACCTCCCCCACCGGCACCCGGGTGAATCCAGGGGTGGCCGAGGGGTGGGTGCGGGCCTTCGTCGGCGAGGAGCATATCGAATGTGTGCACGAATTACCGCAGGAGTCGGCGCCGACGTACGTGTGGGTGGTTGATGCATCCTTCACGCCGGTTAAGTCACCGGCGGAGTTGTTCACCGGGGAGCATCAAGCAGCTTAGGCATCTAACGAGAGTTCCCGCACGGTAGCGTACTGCGAGACTTCCGCCATGACGGTGGCATCGTGGCAGGTCATGATGATGGCCGGCGGTGTGTGCTGCCCGAGGTGGCGGTGTAAAAGCCGGTGGAACTGGGTGCGTCCGATGTAGTCTAGCCCCACATCGGGCTCATCCAGTAACACCACATCAACCCCCAAATATAAAACTTTCGCTACCTGCGCTAACCGCAGCTGCGCGGCGGGTAAATCCAGCGGATGCGCATCCGGATCCAGACCTTCTAACTTACCGCCGATGAAGTCCCGCACGGTGGTTTCCGTGACTTGGTCGTAGGCACGTTGGGTTTGCATGCTGATGCTTATCGACGCATCCCGCTGCCCCACATCCCCCGAAAACCCCACTAGGGTGCGGAACAGGGTGGTTTTTCCCGACCCGTTAGCACCCTGCAGCCACAGCACTTCGCCCCGGGCCGGCTGCAATAAAACCGGCTTGGTGGCAAATTCACGTACCGCAGGTTGGCGGAAAAACTGCCACCATCTGCGCGGCGGCTGCTGGCGGCACCCCACTACCTCGCCGAGATCAATGACCTGCTGCTCCTGCTCCCCCAACGGCGCTAATTTCGGCAACGCATGCGGGTGTGCCACATGCGGCACCAACTCCCCTTCCACCAAATCAAAGCACGTAAAATCATGTGCCACCGGGGGTTTTGTGTGCGCCACGATGATCACATCACCAGGATAATTCGCCACGATGGTCAGCAACTGCCGCGCGGATTCCGCATCCAAACCAGCCCAAGGGTCATCCAGAATGAACGTGCCGGCCCCCAGCGCGATCACACTCGCCAACGCCACCCGGCGCGTCTGCCCGCCGGATAACTGCGTGGGGTGGCATTCCGCCAGATCGGCCAGGTTCACTTGCTGCAAAGCGTCGGTGGCGGTGGTGAGCATGGTTTCCGGGGCGATGCCGCGTTGTTCTAGGCCGAAGACGACTTCTTCAATGACGGTGTCGCGCAGGTATGTGAGGTGGGTGGTGGGGTCTTGGCTGAGGAAGGCGGCGTGCGGGGTGGCGTCGAAAAGCTTCTGTGCCCAGGTGGTGAGGCCGGAGCCGGATGCCCCTAGGATGAGCCAGCGCTTCATAATAGAACCACCGCCAGGATGATGAGGGGCAGGAGGATGCGGAAGAGTTTTTGGGCTGGGGAGTCTGATGGTGAGCGGAGAACAGTGCGGCGGCCGGGGAGGTCAAGGCCGAGGGTTTTGACGGCGGTGACTCGTTGGCCGCCGGCGAAGAGAACTTGCACGATCACTGGGATGATGAGGTTGAAGGGGGTGGGTTTGCGGCCGGCTAGTAGGTGGGCTTCGCGCATGCGGTGGGTGGTTTGTTGGGCTTGGGGGAGGAATTGGAGGGCGGAACCAAGCAGGAAGCTTATGCTGTGGTGGATGCGGAGTAATTGCAGCGCTTTGACCAGGTCGGGGATGTGAACGAAAGTGAAGGCTGCGAGGAGGGCGGCCATGAGTGCGATGAATCGTAGGGCTAGTTGGCCGGCTTGAAGGAGCCCTTCTGTGTAGGTGGCGGTGAAGGGCACGTAAATGAGCAGCATGGATAGTGCGGTGGGCAGGCTCAGGGCGATGATGGTGGCCAGGAAGGAGAGGCTGCGGGTGCGCATGGTGCCCACGATGATAGCGATGATGCTGACGGCGAGTGAAACCCACGCATTGTTGCAGCCGAGCACGAGGATCCAGGTGCTGAGGCCGCAGCTGATGCTGGTGATGGGGTTAGGCACGGAGGCTCGCTAAGGTCTTTTTGGGCAGTGCCCGGATGACGACGAAGACGAGTGCCATGACCAGTGCTTTGTCCAGTGGGTCTGAGATGAAGGATTGGGCGGTGACGGATCCCAGCAGGGAGTTGCCCATTTCGCGGAAGAGTGACACGAGGGCGCCTGTGCCGACGCCGGCGGTGCCGCCGTAGACGAAAGCCGCCACGGGGGCTGCCAGCATGCCGGTGATGATGCCGAGTACTGCGCCAGCGAGGATAGCGGTGATGATGTTTTTGAATGCGCCTTTGCGGATGGCCCAGCCGGAGAGGAAGCCAACCATGGCGGATACCGCGGCGAAGGGTAAGGCTGCGGGGGTGAAAAGCCCCCAGACGACGCTGCTGAGAGTACCGGTGGCGAGCCCGGCGATGGGGCCAGCCAGTGCGGCGATGAGGATGGTGCCCACGGAATCTAAGTAGAGGGGGATGGCGGCGGAGCCGGTGATCTGCCCGATGACGATGTTAAGCACCAGTGCGGCGGGGATGATGGCGATGACGCGGGCTGGTAGTGCCGGCAGGCTGGCGGACAGTAGGAGGAGTGCGCCCAGGACGTAGCCGCCCAGGGTGATGAGGGCTGGGGTGGAGCCGCCGACGGATTCCCAGTCGGTAGGGCGGGTGACAACCAGGTACAACCAAGTGGCAAAAACGACTGCCATGCCGATGCCGGCGCGGATGCGCATGCCGGGGGTTAGGGCGGGGGTGGAGTCGGCCGGGGAATTTTGCAGTGTTGCTGGTGTTGACATGGGAAGACACTAGTCCTTTGTGATGTTAGGCATGGTTGTATCTGCCCCTATGTCACCTCGGAGCCGCCCCCAATATTAAGACACTGGTGGTTATAAAACCAAAAATTTTATGGCGCGGAAAAATTCCGCCCAGGCTTGTTCGGGGTCGATGTTGGTGACTAGTTTCACGTTGGCGTTGCGGCCCCAGTGGTTTTTGGTGTCTGCGACGGTTGTGCCTCGTAGGAGGGGGGATTCGGTTTCTACGTCTACTGCCACGTGTGTGCTGCGGTAGGTGATGGTGTTTAAGGCCACCATGGTGGTGAGGAGGTCGTGTATTTGGGCTTGGTAGCCCTCCCCCATGGCGTCGTGGAATTCGAAATAAAACCGCAGCATGTCGGGCAGAATCGCCGATAGGGGGTGCATGCCCAGGAGGTTTTGTAGGTGTGTGAGCCGTACTGGTGTGAGCAAGAGTTGTTCTGTTACTTCTAGGGAGCACACGGTGATGGAGTTGTCACTGCGGAAGACGGTGGCGGCGGCGTGGGGGTCCACCCAGGTGTTCCATTCTGCAGTGGGGGTGGTGTTGCCGGGGTACAGGTAGGCCCCGCCCATGAGGCATACGTGTGGGGGCCATGGGTGGTTGTGGATGTAGGTGGCCAAGTTGGTGGCGGGCCCGGTGACGATGAGGGTGGTGTCATCGCACAGGTGTTCTTGCCAGAGGGTTTGCCACGGTGCTGGTTGCGTAGGCTCCACAGCGAAATCTCCAGCGCGCACATCCCCAGCATCCGACGCACCAACACCCACAACGTCCCCAGCAGGCACCACCCCCGGAGTCACCGCAACAGTAGGCGTACTGATAAGAGGCGGTATGACATACCCCAGCCCATGCGGCCCGTGGGTTTCCGGTGTGGTGGTTAACGGTACGCGCAGTGGCGTGGGACAACCGGGCACCACGGGCACCGTCGATAAGCCGCATAAGCGCAGGATATAAGCGCTGTTGTATGCCGTCTGGGTGGCATCAACGTTGCCGGCGGTGGTGGTTACAGCCCGCAGCTGCACTTCCCCAGCGGCCACGAGGCCAGCCAGGTACATGAGCGCCAAGGCATCATCAATGCCAGTATCACAGTCGAGCACCACCGCCGGTGTGGTGGGGTTATTCCTTGTCGATGGCTTTGATGTCGTCGTCATCGCCCTCGTCGTCTTCTTCGTCTAGGAAGAAGAATTCATCGTCATCGTCTTCCCCGAAAATGTCGTACACGTCGGGTTCGTCATCTTCATCAGACAAAGGTACCAATTGGGAGGACCAGGATTCCGCTTGGTCGGCGGCGAGCGATAGCACGTCGAAAAGCTTGTCAAAATCGGTGAAAGTGCCGAGCTCTAGGCGCTCGGTGCATTCCGGCAGTGCCTCGTTGGCGAAGTCTTGGATGAGGTCGTCGATTTCGACTTGGCTCCGGCCTTCTTCCGCCCCAAGGGTTTGGATTTGCTCCTCGGCGTTGGCCATGAGGGTTTCAAACATGGGCAAAATGGTGATGAATTCCACCGTTGCCGTGGGCACGCCCGCCACGATTGTGATGGTGACTTCCACGCTGCTGTTGTCGGTGAGCATGGCGAACACCCCGTTTTCCACGCGCTCGTCCTGGTTGAAATCCAGGTCCGCGATGCGCTCATCCGTGCCTTCTAGCAAATCGTTGAGCACGGTAACCACCTGGTCAGTGGCAATGTGGGAGGCAACGGCGTTGACGGCATCCGCCACAGAGAACGCCACGGACACCAGGACGGCTTCGAAATCCACGTCCCAGCTGTCGCCATCAGCGGTGGCGATGTATACGTTGGCGGCGGGTAAGTGGGGATCAATTTCCACAAACTGTATTTCCACCTCTGAGGTTATAGGAACAAATAAGGTTTCTCCATTAACACGGGATTCAATTCCATCGGCATCCAGCGCGGTTGCGATTTCCTCAAAGAAGCTCATGACAACACTCACCCTCGACTTTATTGTGATTATTGTGTGTGCAGTTACACATCAGTAACTCTAGTGCACACAGTCATCTACTCGCAGCACCATGGGGCTAATATTTCTCAGCAGCTGCGATAATCCCAGCCAAGCGCACTTTTTTCGGCACGTGCGGGCACGAAGCGCAATAATCCGCATCAGCCCCGTGGTAAATCATGCAACAACTCCCCCGATGCGCCACCAAAAACTCCGGTTCCTCATCCATCACCGGCGCAAACTCATCATCAATAATCTGTTCGAATCGGGGCGGTGGGATTTTCACCGCCGCCGCGGCCTGCAACCCCCGATGCACCGCCCGCGCCACCGCCATGGCTTTGAACTGCTCAAAATCCGCATTACCAGCACCCACCGCCGGCTGCACCACCCCATCAGCCACCACCGCCCACAACGGTGCCGGCCGCATCCCCGTCAACCGACAAATGGTGGCGATCACCGGTGCGAGGCTCTCCCCCAAATGCTGACCCGCCTGCTCATAGCTTATCGACGATCGACCCGGCCGAAACCCAAACCAATACCCAGCATCCTCATCCCGGTTGAACACCACCCCCGAACCCAAATCCAAATCAATGATCGCATCCGTGAGCACCATCGTCGCCATCGCCGGCGACCCCACCGACCCCAGCAGGGAAAACAGCCACACCTGCGCCCCGAACTGATCCGCCGGTATCTTAAACGCCTGCCGGGAAGCCGCAATGGCCCGGGATATCAACTGCTCACTGGCCAATTCTGTGGCTGGCAGGTGCCGCCCCAGCGTGGAATCCACGCAAGGCGCATACCGGGGAAATGTGGCAAGCATGCGGTTGATGGCGTGATCAATGCGGCGCTGATCTGCCGAATCCTGCGGCGTAGACATCAATCACCCACTCCTTACAACTTCACTAAAATGCGAATGATTATCACTTACCAGTCTACGGTGCCGCTTCCCCACAGCCCTATTCCGCCACTAGTCCACCCGCACCCACTCCGCGGCCTTCACCCACTCCACCATGTTGTAATTCTCCCACGCCACCCGGCGCGCCGCATTCGGGTCGTACACCACGTAAGCAGTCGTATCGAATACTTTTGTGGCCCGCCCCGGCAGCGTATCGCTCGGCATCCGGTACTGCGGCCAGAAGGTTTCCGAATTAACCGCACTGGTTGAGGTGTTAGTAGTCTCCGCGGTGGCGCCGGCAGCGGAATTTCCATTGGTGTTCGGGTTGCCCGTGTGGATGAAATTTGCCCAGTAGCTTTGCATTTGGTCCCGCAGCACGTGCAGTTCCTCCCAACTGCCTAGTTTATTCAACGTGGCTGCTTTCGAGCCGGCCAAGTCCCCGAACACTGGACTTAGTTCCGCCGTGTGGGAGGCCCCGATTCCTAGCCAGCGCAGTGCCGCTGGGGCGAAGTCGAATCTGTACATCCACGTGGGGGCAGAAAGACTGTGGGCTGATGCGGCGATGACACTAGGCGCCCAGAATACTGAGTCCGCCAGGAGGTTGGTGTAGTCCTTGCGGGAGGCGGCGTTGTTGTAGAAGCGCAGGATGGTTGCGGCACCCACTGGGTCGTAGCCTTCCAGCATGGTTTGGGCGCGCCGGGCCCTTGTTTTTGCCCTGAGGTAGAACGTTTTTGCGAACCAGGTTTCGTCGATGTTGGTGCCGATCATGAGGGGGATTTTGTGTTGCTCGCCGGCGCGGAAGGTGGTGATGGGGTGGTCGGTGATGAGGTCGCCGTCGATGGTGGCGCTGAAGCAGGTGTTGAGGTTGAGGATTTCACCGCTGCGCCACAGCATGGATTGGCCGGCGCTGATGAGGGTTTCGGGGCTGAGTTCGCGCAGGGTGTTGAGGGTGGGGTTGGTGAGGCCGGCGCGGGTGGTGAGTTCGTTGCACCAGAAGGCTGCTTGGGCGGGTGAGTGGACGGCGGCGACGGGTGCGGATTGGGCGATGGCGCGGTGAAAGAGACCGTGGGCGGCGGGGGTGCACATGAGGGTAATGACGCTGGCGCCGCCGGCGGATTCGCCCATGAGGGTGACGTTGGTGGGGTCGCCGCCGAATTGGGCGATGTTGTGTTTGACCCAGCGGAGGGCGAGGAGTTGGTCGAGAACGGCGGGGTTGGGGACGCAGTCGTCGCCGCAGCTGGAGAAGTCGAGGTAGCCGAAAACCCCGAGGCGGAAGTTCACGGAGACGTAGACCACGTCCATGGCTTCGACGAGATAGTGGCCGCGCAGGACTTGTTGGTGGCTGGATCCGTAGATGAAGGATCCGCCGTGGAAGTAGACGACGACGGGTAGTTGGCGGTCATCGTCGGGGCGGACGATGTCGAGGTTGAGGCAGTCTTCGCTGCCGCGGATGCGGTCACCGGGTGTGAGGGAGGGTTGGGCGGCGATGGTGCCGTATTCGGTGCAGTCTTTGATGCCGGTCCAGGGGGTGACGGGGTGGGGTGCACGGAAGCGGTGTTCGCCGGCGGTGCTGTCGCCGTAGGGGACGCCGCGCCAGGTGCGTAGGGGTGCGGGGATGGTGAGTTTGAGGCCTTGGACGTAGCCGGCGATGGTGGAGACGATGAGGTCATCGGGTTCCGGTCTGCTGGTGGAGTCTGAGGGTTGGGGGCTGGGTGGGTACCGCATATTTCACTAGAGTAGGTGACATGGTGAATTACGTCGACCGAGAAACTGTATTGTGCATTTCACTTGCCGCTCGTCCGTCCAATCATGGGGTGCGGTTTCATAATTGGCTTTATGCGAAATTGGGTTTGAATTATTTGTATAAAGCGGTAGCACCAGCGGATATTACGCAGGCTGTGGTGGGGATGCGCGGTTTGGGTATTCGGGGGACGGGAGTATCGATGCCGTATAAGCAGGCGGTGATTTCGCTTATCGACGAGTTGCATCCCTCGGCTGCCCGGATTAACGCGGTGAATACGATTGTCAATACGGATGGGCGATTGGTTGGTTACAACACAGATTATGTGGCGGTGGCTGCATTGTTGCAGGAGCATGTGGTGGACAAGGGGCTGCCGGTGGTGGTTCGGGGTTCCGGCGGGATGGCTAATGCCGTGGTGGCGGCCATCACTGATTATGGGATGACTGGGACGATCGTGGCGCGTAATGCTGCCATGGGTGAGAGTTTGGCCCAGAAGTATGGATGGACGTATTCAGCGGCGGTGCCGCCGGCGGAGCCACGCATGTTGGTTAATGTGACGCCGTTGGGGATGGCGGGTTCGGATGCCACGGTGCAGGCGTTTAGTGATGCGGAGTTGGCGCAGGCGACAGTGGTTTTTGATGTGGTGGCGTGGCCGGTGGAGACTCCGTTGATCCAGGCTGCAACGCGGTTGGGCATTCCCACCATTAATGGTGGTGAGGTCATTGCTAAGCAGGCGGCGGAGCAGTTTGAGTTGTACACGGGGATGCGGCCGTCGGCGGCGGAGGTGGCGGCTGCGGAGGAGTATGCGCAGCAGGAGGCGTAACGGGGTTGGGGGTTTCGTACGCCCTAAGCGAATCATCATGCGCTGGGTTGTGGTATTTGTTTAAAGTGGACTCTACTGGTTTTGAATCGTAGGAAAGGTAGGTTCAAGGCCCATGGGCGTATTTAAATCTCAGTCTAAGTCTTCGTCCAATGGCTCCGTTGTGGTTACTGATTATCTGAATTCAGACCCGGAAGTGTTGATGAAGGAATCCGGGTTGGTGGCTAGATGGCTGGTGGCTGGCCTGGATAAGGCAGCGAAGCTGCAATACAAGTCGATTATCAAGTATGTTGACCGGTTGAAGGAAAAGAATCCGCAGGCCACCCCGGCTGATATTCAGGCGAAGTTAAATAAGCATTTCATTTTGACGGTGACTGGCACTGGTGCGGGCGCGGGCATGACGTCGGCGATTCCGGCGGTAGGGTTTGTGACTGGTGCGGCGGCGGTTGGTGTGGAGTCGTTGGCGTTTTTGGATGCTGCGACGTTTTATGCCATCGCGTCGGCGTATCTGCGGGGTGTGGATATCAGCAACCCGGAGCGTCGAAAAGCCATTGTGTTGTTGTCGGTCGTGGGCTCAGAAGGTACCGCGCTTGCGGATGCCACGGTGGGGACGGATTCGGCGATTGCGTTACTAACGCGGGCGTCAGTGCCGCGGTTGAGCGAGTTGAATAAGCGGATGTTTAATTATGCGCTCAAGCGGTTGAGTAAGTCGGTCCGGTTGGCGTGGTTGGGCAAGCTCATGCCGTTGGGTTTGGGTGCGGTGTTGGGCTCGATTGCTAACCGTAAAATTGGTGGTAATCTTGTCGATCACATCACTGAAACCCTTGGGCCATTGCCCAAAAATTTTCCCACTAGTTAGTTTTTATGCACCCACCATCAACGTTGCGGCTGCTTGCGCAGACTGTTGTTAAAACTCCATATGTTGTAACCATGGCCCTGGTGTCAACGGTGATGGTGACTCTGTGCGAGGCAGTGATTCCGCTGATCACGGCCACTGCTATTGATATAGCCACCGGTGCGCGCACTGCGGTGTTGTCCACGGTGATATGGGTGCTGGTGGTGGCCGCTTTGGTGCGGTATGTGTTTCAATTTGGGCGGCGGTATTGCGCCGGCCGCATGTCGAACAGTGCGCAGCATCATTTGCGGGTGGATATTCTGCGGAGCTTGCAGCGGCTGAACGGCCCGGAGCAGGATCGGCTGCAAACCGGGCAGGTTGTATCACGGTCCATCTCAGATTTGAATCTGACGCAGGCCATGTTGGCAATGTTGCCGCTGATCGCGGGGTATTTTCTCAAAATCATTGTGACCCTTGGGTTGATGTTGTGGATTTCGCCGAAGCTGACGCTGATTGCGGTGGTGCTGCTGCCGTTTCTGGTGTGGATAACGGCGAAGTCGCGCCCAACGCTATTCGCGGCAACGTGGGCGGCACAGCAATCGGTAGCGGATTTGTCCACCCACGTGGAGGAAACAGCCAGTGGCATCCGGGTGGTCAAGGCATTTCATCAGGAGCCGCGAGAAATAGCCACCCTGAAGAAGGCCGCCCGAGTGGTGTACGCCCAAATGATGCGGGCAACCTGGTTGGCGGCCCGGTATCGGCCGTTGGCGCAGCAACTACCCAACATATCCCTGGTGATCAGCATTGGCATGGGTGGGTTTTTGGTGCTGCGCGGGGATCTCAGCATCGGGGTGTTCCTGGCGTTTAGCGTGTACATGGTGTCGCTGGCCTCAGTGATGTCCATGTCGGCGGGCATGCTGGTGCAAATCCAATTGGGATTATCATCGGCGGCACGAGTATACGACCTCATTCGGATGCAACCCAGCAGCAGCGATCCGCAGGAACCCGCCCCCATCCCAGCTGGCCCCGTGGGCACTGACATATCCAACGTGTCATTCAGCACCCAAGGCCGGGAAGTGCTGGCCGGACTGAACCTCACGGCGCGGGCGGGCGAAACGTTAGCGCTGGTGGGGCCGGCAGCATCAGGTAAAACCATGCTGGTGCAGTTATTATGCGGGTTTTACCGCCCCGATTCCGGCAGCATTTCGCTTATCGACGCCGCCGGCCACCGCACCCATTATGCCGACATGCGGCTTGCGGACCTCCGCCAAGAAATCGCCTGCGTGTTCGACGAACCGTTCCTGTATTCCACCTCCATCCGGGCCAACATCGCCATGGGCCGCAACCTCAGCGACACAGAAATCTGGGAAGCAGCCCGCTACGCCGACATTGCAGACACCATCACCAACCTGGAAGGCGGATTAGATGCCGTGGTGGGCGAAGGCGGACTCACCCTATCCGGTGGGCAACGGCAACGCATCGCCCTAGCCCGGGCCCTAGCGGGGCGCCCCCGCATTCTCATTCTCGACGACGCCACCTCCGCCATTGATGCCACCACCGAGCGGATTATCTTCGGACACCTGCGCGAACACTTCGCGGACACCACCATCATCACCATTGCACACCGGCATTCCACCCTAGAGATCGCCGACCGCATTGCCCTGATGGAATCCGGCGCAGTCACCGCAGTGGGTGACCTCCCAACCATGCGCAGCAATCGAAAGTTCAGCCACCTCATGGATTTAAGCTTCCAACCCAAAGTGGCCGATTCCGAACCTGTCCCATTTGACGATGGGCGCACTGAACCCAGCGTCGAAAAGCTGTGGCCCACCGTGGATGCCACGGATAACCGCATGACCATCGCCCGCTCCACCATGCGGGCGGCCGCAACCATGGCCGGCGCCAACCCCGCCAACGGGGGACGCGGAACCAACCAAGGCGGCATGGCATCCGCCACCGCCATGCCCGCCACCAAAGAACTACTCGCCCGAGTCGACCGCCTACCACCCGCCACCGCAGTACTGAAGGAAACCCCACACACCGCCGCCACAGCAGTCACAGCCACCTCCCTATTTTACTCCGTACGATGGTTATTACTGCTGGTCATCGGCCTATTTGTAGCCGGAGTGGGAGCCAGCCTCGTCATCCCCTGGCTGATTCGCTACGCCATTGACAACGGGGTGGCCACCGGAAACGCCGCCGTGATGTGGCACGTGACCATCATCGGGCTCATCGTGGTCCTGTGCAGCTGGGCGCTCACCGCCGCCACCACAGTCCTAACCACACTCACCGGCGAACGCCTACTCTACGACCTACGCCTGCGGTCATACACCCACCTGATGCGCCTGCCCATGCGCTACTTCGAAGCCACCAACACCGGCACCATCATGACCCGCATGACCACCGACATCGACGCCCTCAATGGCTTCCTCCAAACCGGCTTCACCTCCGCTATCGTGGCAATCGCCACCCTCGTGGGCATCATCGTGCTGCTGGCCATCACCAGCCTGCAACTCTCCATCATCGCCCTGCTGGGCGTCCCCATCATCGTGGTCGCAACAATTTTCTTCCGTGCCATCTCCACCCGGCTCTACACCCGCGCCCGGGAGGAAATCAGCGACGTCAACGCACTATTTCACGAAGCCATCGCCGGGCTACGCACCGCCCAAATGCACGGCATGGAAGCCACCAACCTAGAACGCTTCGTCCGCACCGCAGCCACCTACCGCACCACCCGCATCCACACACAAACCGCCGTGGCCTTGTACTTTCCCGGCATCAACGCCGTGAGCGAACTCATCTCCGCCGCAATCCTCGCAGTGGGCGCCACAATGGTGGCACACGGGCAACTAGCAGCCGGCATCCTAGTGGCATTCTTGCTGTACCTTGATCGGCTGTACTCCCCCGTCCAGCACCTGAGCCAAGTATTTGACTCCTACGGGCAAGCACAGGTGGGCTTCCGGCGGATCTCCGCACTACTAGCTGAACCAACAGAACCCACCACCCCCCAGAATCCCGCCACCATCACCCCCGCTGATTGTACGGAGCTGGCCCGTTCCGATGTGCGCTTCGATCATGTTGGCTTCACCTACCACCAGGGCTCCCAACCGGCGTTGCGGGATGTCAGCTTCCGCATCAACGCCGGCGACACCGTGGCCATGGTGGGCCCCACCGGGGCCGGAAAATCCACCATCATGAAACTGCTGGAACGATTCTACGACCCCACCAGCGGCACCATTTACGCTGGTAGCACTGACATCATGGCCGCCCCTATCAATCAGTGGCGGGCCGCATTAGGATTCGTCCCGCAAGAAGCACATTTATTCAGCGGCACCATCGCCGACAACATTGCCTACGGCGCCCCCGGCGCCACCCAAGCGGACATCACGGCGGCGGCGCGCCGGGTTGGGGCGTTGCACGCCATCGCGGCTATCCCTGGCGGGTTTAACGCCCAGATTGGGGAACGCGGCCGCGGATTGTCCTCTGGGCAGCGACAACTCGTGGCGTTAGCCCGAGCGGAAATGATTCAGCCGCAATTATTGTTATTAGATGAAGCAACCGCCACGTTGGATCCGGCCACGGAGAAAACCATTCTGGCGGCTAGCGATAGGGTGACTCAGGCACGCACCGCAGTGGTGATTGCGCACCGGTTGGCGACAGCCCGGCGCGCGGATCGAATTCTGGTTGTGTCCGATGGCACCATTGTTGAGGATGGAAACCACGAATCATTACTTACTTTTGGGGGTATTTATGCCACAATGTGGCGTGGCAATACGCCCTAAAAATGCAGCGTATTCTTTCCATGTGAAACGCAACACACTAATTTACCGATTTACTTTAGAATCAATTACATCTAACGGTGGGAAACCGTTAGCCTAGATTGAGCTACTAAAAATGCGAAACACCACATTAACAGCACAAAGAAATGAGGCGAACACCTGCCGTGAGCAGCGCTAGTACTTTCGGCCAGAATCAATGGCTGGTAGATGAAATGTTCCAACAATTCCAGAAAGATCCAACATCGGTCGATCCGGAGTGGCGGGAACTTTTTGAGAAGTCCGGCGTACCCACCAGTGCGCAACAAGCACCAGCCGCGCAGTCCCCTGCGCAACCTGCCGCCACCACAACAACCCTTAAGGGGGACACCACCGTCATCCCCCCCGCCGGGAATGACGTCGAGGGTGACCAAGAGGTGGCTACCAAGGCTGATCACTACCATGTTGATGAGGCGAACAAGGAGGAGAAGCGGGAAGCGGCAGCCAAGAAGCTGGAGCAATCGCCGTTGCGCCGGGTGGGGGATTTGCCTGCTGCTGGTGAGAAGAACCTCAAGGGTATTTTTAAAGCCATCGCTAAGAACATGGATGAGTCGTTGGAGATTCCTACGGCTACGTCTGTGCGGGATATGCCGGTCAAACTGATGTTTGAAAACCGGGCGATTATTAATGAGCATATGCAGCGCACCCACGGCGGTAAAGTGTCGTTCACGCACATCATTGGTTATGCCTTGGTGAAGGCGCTGATGGCCCACCCGGATTTGAATAATAATTATGCGGAGGTCAATGGTAAGCCGACTGTTATCACGCCGGAGCACATCAATTTGGGCTTAGCTATCGACTTGCCGCAAAAAGATGGCAGTCGGGCGCTTGTGGTTGCGGCCATTAAGGAATGCGAGACCCTGGACTTCAAAACTTTCGTGGAGAAGTACGAGGACATTGTGCGGCGCAGTCGGAAGAATGAGCTCACCATGGAGGATTTCTCTGGGGTGACGGTGTCGTTGACTAACCCGGGTGGTATTGGTACTCGGCATTCTGTGCCCCGGTTGACCAAGGGTCAGGGCACGATCATTGGTGTGGGTTCGATGGATTACCCGGCTGAGTTTGCGGGTGCTTCGCAGGACCGGTTGGCGGAGCTTGGCGTGGGTAAGTTGGTTACCATCACGTCAACGTATGATCACCGCATCATTCAGGGGGCGGAGTCTGGTGAGTTCCTGCGCACGTTGAGCCAGTTGTTTGTGGATGATGTGTTCTGGGATGAGTTATTTGCTGCGATGCGCATCCCGTACACCCCCATGCGGTGGTCGCAGGATTTGCCGAACACGGGTTTGGATAAGAACACTCGTGTGATGCAGCTGATTCAGGCTTACCGGTCGCGTGGTCACTTGATTGCGGATGTTAATCCTTTGGGTTGGGTGCAGCCGGGTATGCCGGTGCCGGATCACTCCGATTTGGATATTGAGTCTCATGGGTTGACCATTTGGGATTTGGATCGGCATTTCCACGTGGGTGGTTTCGGCGGCAAGGAGATTATGACGCTACGTGAGGTTCTCACGCGGCTGCGTAATGCCTACACGCACAAGGTGGGTTCGGAATACACCCACATTTTGGATCGGGATGAGCGCACTTGGTTGCAGGAGCTGCTGGAGAAGGGCATGCCGAAGCCGACGCAGGCTGAGCAGAAGTTCATCATGCAGCAGCTGAACTCCGCAGAGGCGTTCGAAAACTTCTTGCAGACCAAGTACGTGGGCCAGAAGCGGTTCTCCCTGGAGGGTGCGGAATCGTTGATTCCGTTGATGGACTCGGCGATTGATACTGCTGCGGGTCAGGGTTTGGATGAAGTGGTGATTGGCATGTCGCACCGCGGCCGCCTGAACGTGCTGTTCAATATCGTCTCAAAGCCGCTGGCCACGATTTTCAACGAGTTTGAGGGCCACATTGAGGCGAAGGCCACCGGTGGTTCTGGTGACGTGAAGTACCACCTTGGTGCTGAGGGCGATCACTTGCAAATGTTTGGTGATGGCGAGATCAAGGTGACGCTCACGGCGAATCCGTCGCACTTGGAGGCCGTCAACCCGGTCATGGAGGGCATTGCGCGCGCCAAGCAGGATTTGTTGGATAAGGGCAAGAATGGTTACACCGTGATGCCGCTGCTGGTGCATGGTGATGCTGCGTTCGCTGGGTTGGGCATTGTGCCGGAAACCATCAACCTCATGCAACTGCGGGGCTACACCGTGGGCGGCACTGTGCACATCGTGGTGAACAACCAGATTGGTTTCACCACCACCCCTGATTCGGGCCGGTCCAGCCACTACGCCACCGACTTGGCTAAGGCTTTCGGCTGCCCCATCTTCCACGTCAACGGCGACGACCCTGAAGCCGTTGTGTGGGTGGGCAAGTTGGCCACCGAATACCGTCGTCGGTTCGGCAAAGATGTGTTCATTGACTTGATTGCTTATCGACGTCGTGGGCACAACGAAGCCGATGATCCCTCGATGACCCAGCCCAAGATGTACAAGCTCATTGAGGGCCGCAAGACCGTTCGTGAACAGTACACCGAGGATCTGCTTGGTCGTGGTGACCTGTCCAAGGAAGATGCTGAGACCATTGCCCGCGACTTCCATGACCAAATGGAATCCGTGTTCAACGAGGTGAAGGAATCCGAGAAGAAGGAATTCACCCCGCAGGAAGGCATCACAAGTTCGCAGGAACTGCCGCACGGCCTGGAAACCAACATCACAAAGGAAGAACTCCTGGACATCGCCACGGGCTACGCAACCATTCCGGAGAATTTCCACCTGCATCCCCGGGTGGCTCCTGTGGTGCAAAAGCGCCTGGAGTCCGCCGAGAAGGGCGGCATCGACTGGGGTTGGGGCGAGCTCATTGCCTTCTCTTCCCTGGCCAATGGCGGCAAGCTGGTGCGCCTCGCCGGCGAGGACTCCCGGCGCGGCACCTTCACCCAGCGCCATGCAATATTGTATGACTCCCAGACCGGCACGGAGTGCAATAGCCTCCACGCCCTTGCAGAGAGCACGGGTAATCGCGGGCGGTTCTTGGTGTACAACTCTGCGTTGACGGAGTACGCCGGCATGGGCTTCGAATATGGTTATTCCGTGGGCAACCCGGATGCTGTGGTGGCGTGGGAGGCCCAGTTCGGTGACTTCGCCAATGGTGCCCAAACCATCATTGATGAGTACATCACGTCGGGTGAAACGAAGTGGGGCCAGAAGTCTTCCGTGATTTTGCTGCTGCCACATGGTTATGAGGGTCAGGGCCCGGATCACTCTTCTGGCCGGATTGAGCGCTACTTGCAGATGTGTGCTGAGGGCAGCATGACTGTGGCGCAGCCTACTACCCCGGCGAACTATTTCCACTTGTTGCGGCGCCATGCGTTGAGTGAGTTGCGGCGCCCGTTGGTGGTGTTTACGCCGAAGTCCATGCTGCGCATGAAGGCTGCTACGTCTTCGGTGGAAGATTTCACTGAGGTGAAGAAGTTCCAGTCGGTGATCAATGATCCTCGCTTCGTGGATCGCAACGGTGCTGTGACTGGTGATGTGAGCAAGGTGAAGACCATCATGCTGGTGTCCGGCAAGTTGTACTACGAGTTGGCGAAGCGCGCGGCCAAGGACAAGCGGGATGATGTGGCGATTGTGCGCCTGGAGATGCTGCATCCGATTCCGTTCAACCGGCTGCGGGAAGCATTTGCGGTGTATCCGAATGCCACGGAGATCCGGTTCTGTCAGGATGAGCCGGCGAACCAGGGCCCATGGCCGTTCCTGAACGAGCACCTGCCGAATTTGATTCCAGGTTTGCTGCCGATGAAGCGGGTGTCGCGGCGGGCGCAGGCTTCGACCGCCACCGGGCTTTCGAAGGTGCATGCGTTGGAGCAGGAGGCGCTGGTTAACGAGGCGTTTGCCAACTAGTGGCAGCCAGGGTGCGTCGATAAGCTAAATTAGGCCGCACCCCACGCGGGAAAAACATCGCGTGGGGTGCGGTTTTTTAATCGTCGGTGTTGTTGCTGAGCGGGTCTTGTTCTTCGGTTTTGTTGACAAATTGCACGTTGTGGTCGTCGAGGAATTGGGAGACAACTTCGCTGGGGTTTTTGCCTTCGCGGCTTTTTTCGACGAGTTCTTCCAGCTCTTCGGTGCTGAGCGTGCCGGAGATGACGTTGAGGGCGTCGCGTTCGTCGCGGTCTAACACGGGTACGCGGTAGATCGGGATGATGTGCTGGGGTATGGCGGAATCCTCGTCGGAGCAGCCGAGGGCGTTGGAGGGGTCGGTGCCGTTGACGTTGTCCCCGAGTGCCCCCATGACGGCTTGGTAGACTTCTTCGCGCTGGTCACCGGAGTTGACGTCGACTTTGGTTTCTGCGCCGTATTTCTTTTCTAATTCGTCGGCTTTGCCGGCGTTGATGTGGTGGAGCATGCGGCCGCCGCAGGCGATGATGATGTCGGCGCGGCCTTGGCGGAGGCGTTCGATGTTGTACATGACGCCGAGGCGTTCCATGTTGATGGCGGCGGGCCGGCCGTGGCGTTCGAGGCCTTGTTTGTACAGTTCACCGAGGACAACTTGCTCCACGGAGTTGGCACGGACGGCGATTTCCACGATTTTTTCACTATCGGCGAGTTTGTCTCTGTCGGGTTCGAAGCGTTCGAGGGTGGAGCAGCCGGTGAGGAGCAGGAGGGAAACCAAAGCCGGGGCGAGTGTGGTGGTGATGGGGCTGCGCATGGGTGGTTGAGTACTCCTTGGTGGTAATGACAAATCAGCGGCGAAAAATCAGTGCTTCATATTCTAGTTCTGGGCGGCGACAAATTCGCTAATGAGATCTCGTGCTTTCGGGGCTGATTCCGCTTTGCATAATACGTCATAGCGGCCGGCAACGATTTGAGTGGCGGAGGAAAAATCCCGCCGCCCACCCTGCATAGCGTACTGCACGCTGGCGGTCACAACGGAAAATACAATGCCCATGCCCACCCCGAGGATGATGGAATTAAGCCAATCATTATTCATCAGCCCCAAAAGCATGCCGAAGAAGAGGCCAAGCCAACTGCCTGCCACGATGCCATTGATGATGACTCGTGGCCAAGTTAATCGGCCGGTTACTCGTTCGACCTCCATGAGGTCTAAACCGACGATGGTGATATCAGCAATGTTAAACGCCTTATCCGAAAGCATGTCTACTGCGGCTTGGGCTTGGTCGTAGGTGCTAAAACTGCCGACGGGCCAGCCTTCAGGCCGGGGCCGGGAAGCAAATTGTGAACTCATCAGGTTATCCTATGTGCTAGTTGTGGTGGGTTGGTCACTTGTTGTAACGGCTCTACCTGCGCTTAATTTCCCTACAACCAGGTGTAGCAGTAGTGCCATCTATAAGCAAGGGTTGGGCGTTAGCTGATTGAAAACTTCACTAGGTACTGGATTACACTTTAAAGTCATGAGCGAAGTAACACGGGTATATGCTGGGCGGCTGGCGGGAATGGTGGTTCGCGGGCCGGAAACCGATGTTATTGGCCGAGTACGCGACGTCGTCGTCAATGTGCGCCCCTACGGGCATCAATCACGAGTACTGGGCCTGGTGGTAGAGATGAATAAGCGCCGCATTTTCCTGCCCATGCTGCGCATCGCCTCTATCGACCCCCATGAAATCATGCTGGCCTCCGGGTCAGTATCCTTGCGTGCCTTCAAAGCCCGCACCGGGGAACTCACCATCATCAACGACATCGTTGGTGCCAAAGTCCACGTCGACGACCCCGATCTAGAAAAACTACACGCCAAACCCGTGGAAGTGGCGGATATCGAAATTGAGCGCACCCGCACCCGGGACTGGGCCATCAGCGCCGTCGCGGTCATCAGCGAACGCGCCAAATTCGGGCGCCGCGCCGACATCGCCATCGTGCCGTGGAAACACGTGCACGGCATCACCGCCGCCGGGGTGGGCGTATCCGACGCCGCCGCGGAACTCATCGCCCAGTTCGAAGACATGCGCCCCGCCGACGTCGCCACCGCACTATATGAACTACCCACCAACCAGCGGCACAGCGTCGCCGGTGAGCTTGACGACGAACGCCTCGCCGACATCCTGCAAGAAATGAGCGAAGACCGCCAGGCGGAACTCCTCGAAACCCTCGACATCGAACGCGCCGCCGACATCCTGGAGGAAATGGACCCCGACGACGCGGCGGACCTACTCACCGAACTCGACGACCAAAAAGCCGATGTGCTGCTGGAATTGATGGACCCAGAGGAATCCGCCCCCGTTCGCCGCCTCATGAGCTTCAACCCCGACACCGTGGGTGCGTTGATGACCACCGAACCCCTCATCCTGGACGCCCAAACCACCGTCGCTGAAGCCTTAGCCCACGCCGCCAACCCCGATTTACCCACCTCCCTTGCATCCATGGTGTTCGTGGTGCGGCCGCCCACAGCCACCCCCACCGGCAAATTCTTAGGCTGCGTGCACTTGCAGAAACTCCTGCGGGTGCCACCATCATCCCTGGTATCCGGCGCATTGGACCCGGATTTGCCCCCGTTGTATGCTGATGATTCCCAAGAAACCGCAGCCCGCTATTTTGCTACCTACAATCTAGTGTGTGGGCCGGTCATTGATAACGACGGCCACTTATTAGGTGCCGTGGCCGTCGACGACCTCTTAGACCACTTGCTGCCCGACGATTGGCGGGATACCGGCATCCGGCCCCGCACCCCAGACGGCACGCTAACTGGCACGACCACCACCAGAACCTCTTTGACCGACGAAACCCGAAAGGAGGCCTAGACGCATATCATGGCTGATCTCGATACCCCCCGGCTGAGCGGCAAAAAGACCTACTTCAAACTCGATGATGACACCGTTGGTGCCTACGCAGAAAAAGTCGCCCGCTTCTTCGGCACCGGCCGCTACCTCATGTGGCAAACCGTCTTCGTCGTCGTCTGGGTCCTCCTCAACCTCGGCGCCACCTGGTGGAAATGGGACCCCTACCCCTTCATCCTCCTCAACCTCGCCTTCTCCACCCAAGCCGCCTACGCCGCCCCCCTCATCCTCCTGGCCCAAAACCGCCAAGAAGACCGCGACCGCATTTCACTCAACGAAGACCGCCGCCGCGCCTTCGAAACCAAATCCAACACTGAATTTATTACTCGTGAGTTAACCGGCCTGCGATTAGCATTGGGTGAAGTGGTCACCCGCGACTACCTCCGCCACGAACTAGAAGACCTCCACAACATGTTGGAACGCATCGAAGCCAAACTCGATGACGAAGCAGCCGCCCGCACCGCAGCCCGCCACCACGCAGGAGAAGCCGCCCACAAAGATCTGGGCGACCCCATCCAAGGCCGCCCACCTGGCCATTAATAACAGGTTTTGTTGACTCATCGCAAGGACTAGAGTGATCAGTAATGACTACCGCAACAATCACCGAATCAAACGTTCGCAAAGCACTATCCCGGGTCGAAGACCCCGAAATTGGTAAGCCCCTCACCGAATTAGGCATGGTCAAATCCATCGACATCACCGGCAGTGATGTCGCCGTGGAAATTTACCTCACCATCGCCGGCTGCCCCATGAAAAACACCCTCATCACCAACACCCAAGCCGCCGTGGCGGAATTGGACGGCGTGGGCAATGTCACGGTCACCACCGATGTAATGAGCGATGAGCAGCGCCGGGAACTGCGGCAATCGCTACGCGGCGGGGTGTCAGAGCCGGTGATTCCGTTTGCGCAACCGGATTCCACCACCCGGGTGTACGCCATTGCATCCGGTAAGGGTGGCGTGGGTAAGTCCTCCATGACGGTGAATTTGGCGGCGGCGTTTTCGAAGAAGGGCCTGACTGTGGGGATTTTGGATGCTGATATTTATGGGCATTCCATTCCCAGCATGTTGGGTGGGGAGGATCAGCCACATTCGGTGGAAGACATGATTATGCCGCCGCAGGCACATGGCATTAAGCATATTTCCATTGGGCATTTCGTGGAGGGGAATGCGCCAGTGGTGTGGCGGGGGCCAATGCTGCACCGGGCGATTCAGCAGTTCCTAGGTGATGTGTTCTGGGGTGATTTGGATATTTTGCTGTTGGATTTGCCACCGGGAACAGGCGATATTGCCATTTCGGTGGCGCAGTTGCTGCCCAATGCAGAAATTTTAGTGGTTACCACGCCGCAGGCTGCTGCGTCAGAGGTAGCAGAGCGGGCCGGCACGATCAGCATTCAGACAAAACAGCGGGTTGCCGGTGTGATTGAGAACATGGCAGCCATGGTGTTGCCAGATGGCAGTTTGCTGGATGTGTTTGGGTCCGGTGGTGGCGAAATCGTCGCCGACCGCATTAGTTTGCTCACGGGAACGAAAGTGCCGCTGCTGGGTTCGATTCCGTTGGATCCGAAGCTGCGGGAAAGCTGCGATGCGGGTGTGCCGGTGGTGTTAGGGGACCCGGACTCCCCCACCAGTCAGGCAATCATGCAGGTTGTGGATAAATTGGTGGTGCGCAAGGAATCAATAGCGGGCAAGTCGTTGAGCTTGGGTGTCACCCCAACTAGGTGACATCGTCCCAGTTAAATTCGCCGGTTTTTTTGGGCTTATCGACGTCCCCTGCTACCGGTTTGCTGGTGCTGGTGGGTTTCTTTGGTGTGTCTTCGGTGAAGGCTTTCTTCGGATCCAGCATGTCCAGAACCTCGTTGTCGTCGTCGAAAAGCACCTTGCCCAAAGCCGCTTTGGGGCCCAGGGTGCTGATTGACGCAATCTGGCTGATGGGTTCGCGGAAGTCTTTGAAATCTTCGCCGAGGTCGTCAAATTCGCCGCTGAGTTCTTTCTTGGCGTTGTTAATTGCCTTGCGGGCAGCAAAAATGGCGGCCCGGACATCTTGAATAACCCCAGGCAGGCGCTCTGGGCCGATGATAATCAAACCAATGACCAGGATAAAGAGGATCTCTGACCAACCGACGGAATCAAACACACAACTACCTTACCTAATTGCTATTTACCGTGGTTATTGCGGCGTAATGCGCGCGCTAAACTGTCTAATTTATCCATCAAGGTTTCGGACGGCCGCACAGTATCTTCAGCCCTAGGCCCATCCGGGCACGACTGGGCGATGCCCATGAGACGTTGGAGAAACTCAGATGACATGTGCACCTCAGTAGCGTTGGCTGCCTTGAGCTGCTCTGATGCGCGGCGCTGCCAGTCAACTTCGCGGCGGCATTCCAAGCAATGCACCAAATGCACTTTGGCGCGGTGCATGGCGGCGGGCGGTAGCTCATTATCGGCGAACGCGGCTATAGCTTCAGGGTTGAGGTGATCAGTGGTGGCGAAGTTGCCCACGGCGGCGGTCACTTCAATAAAAGTGGCTGGTCGTGCTCTGCGGGCCCGATTGGCGTTACCGTTTCGACTGGTACGGCGAGCGGGGCGTGAATAATCCGTCACTGCTCACCTCCTCCTGATTTTTCAGCTCTACACTTTCTCCAACGGACTTCCGTAAAAAGAAGTTCCGCCACACCTATTGTAGAAGATTTTCAAGGGACAAAAGCACCAGGCCCCCAGCCTACGTTCATTCGCGGACCAGGGGCGGTAAATCTAGGAAAGTCTATCTGCGGCTACCGATATTGCGGGAGCAGTAGTTTAGCGTCGTTATCGACTTCTGCTTTGGCCTCCAGGAAGGACCGCAGCTGCGACCGGCCGCGGTGAATCCGGGACCGCACGGTACCCATTTTTACCCCCAACGTGTCGGCGATTTCGTCGTAACTCATCCCCACCACATCACACAGCACGACCGCTACGCGGAAGTCGGGGGCGAGGGCATCCAACGCCTCTTGCAGCGCCGGATCCAAGTTAGCAACCGTGTAAGCCTGCTCGGGAGTCATATCCGTGCCGGGCACTCGCTCGTAATCCTCCGGCAACGATTCCATGGAAATCTTCGACCGGTGCCGCACCATGTCCAAGAACAGGTTCGTGGTGATGCGGTGCAACCAACCTTCAAACGTGCCGGGTTGGTAGTTTTTGATGGAGCGAAACACCCGCATGAAGGTTTCCTGGGTGAGGTCCTCGGCGTCGTGTTGGTTACCGGAAAGCCGGAAAGCCAGGCGGTAAACACTGTCCGCGTGTTGGGCGACTATTTCACCCCAGCTGGGCATGTCCCCCACCCCAGCATCAAATGCTGCGGTTCCGTGCAAGTCTGATTCGGCCATGAGTGCTTCCTCCTGGTCGAAGGCTTCATGCTGGAAGTCTTGAGCATTTGATTTCTGTCCCATGTCATTGATTGTGCCGTATCCAACTCCTTATTTCCACCAAGGAGCCTGTGAGTTTCCTGTCAACTAAAGTTGATGGGAACAATCTTATAGTTTGTGGCTATACACCTTGGGGGCGGGATTATCCTGCGCCCTTAGGTTTTAGCTGTTCAGGATATAGGGGCAAATATTTTTAATAACCAGAAACAATATTCACTTAAATTTACTTGCACCACAAACGTCGTTGCAACCGCAGTTTTTGACTCCCGCGTTCTAAGCTGATAACCGTGACTGATGAACTTCTCACCTACCTAGAATCCACCACTGCGCACAACCCCATCCTGGAGCAGGCTTACGAGGATGCGCACGAGTTTGGGTTAATCACGCCCGACAGCATGACCGGGCAGCTTCTCACCACCTTGGCGGCATCGACCCAGGCACAAGCAACAATTGCAGTCACTCCTGCTGTCAACGTGGTGGGGCTTTATCTACTGGCCGGGCTGGCAGACGATGGGATACTCACCTGCGTCGATCCCGAACCGGAGCATCAGCAATTAGCAAAAGACGCATTCCGCACCGCCGGCTACTCCCCCGGCCGTATACGGTTCCTGCCGTCCCGGCCGTTGGACGTGATGGGGCGGTTGGCGCACAATTCCTACCAGATTATTGTTGCGGAAGTCTCCCCCATGGATGTAAAAGCACTGGTTGATGCGGCTCTGCCGTTGCTCACCAACGGCGGCTCCATAGTGCTACCCGATGTGCTTTTCGACGGCACCCTGTTGGACGAATCCCGCACCGACCGGGACACCCTGGCCGCCAAAGAAGCTGATGAATATATACGTAGCTTGGATGATGTGCATGTGACCCGATTACCCTTGGGCACCGGCATGATCATTGTGACAAAGCACTAATACCGTTTGTGCTGTTCCTGTTGTTGCTGCCGTGGGTTCCGCCTGAGCGGTGGCGGGACTATCCTGGCAATCATGGTGATGAGCATGAACCAGATGCCGGACAATATTCGCCTCCCGGCCGCTGTGAGCCGGGCGCTCGCGGAACTAGACAACCCCATCTCAGACGAGTTAGCGCTGCATAGGTTATGGTTCCAAATTCTGCGCGGCGATGGGGATATTACTAATCTGACGCAGTTCTTCATTGGCTACAACACGCTGTATAACGTGGATGATCGGGTGGTGCGGAAGTTCATTGTTTCTATCGTTGCGGCCCGGCGGAAACAAATCGCTGAATTGCGGGACATTGGGTTCCGGCCGGTCAGTAACCTCACCTTGTCGTTTCGGGCGTTGCGCAACAAAGGGGTGTTGGCACTAGAGGATTACACGTGTTGCGAAGAGTGCGGCCACGACGGAGCAGCAGCAACGCTGCGTGAGGATCCCCGCTGGTTAGCATATATTTTCTTCCACCATCACGATACTGAGGAGTTGGTGTATTCCGGGGAAACGTTCATGACGTATCACTACAATCCGGTGCACATGTGTGGGGTTGGGCAGTGGGAGTCGCTGAACTGGGCGAGTAAGCAAGCATTATTAGCGCAGCACATGCAGGAATTGTTCAGCACGCTGCTGGTGCCCACGCTGAATAAATATGGGTGGCAGTGGAATGGAACGGGAATCCGGGAACCCGCATCCATGTGCGAAACGCATTCTTCTTTAGGGAGCCAGACCCGGTTTTTGAGGAAACATAATCGAAAGAAGTGACTAATGTCGGGGTTTGGTGTCCGGGTGGGTTGCTAGCCTGGGCACCATGACACCCCAGAACATTAATGCCCGCCCAGACACTGCCCAGCTTCCGGCTGAATTAGCCGCCAAACTTGATGAGGACGCCCCGGAAGCCCTGGATTTTTTGTGGTCCAACGTGATCAGCGGCTACCTTGAGGCAGTTGATTTATCCTACGACGTCGTTGATATCTACGAGCTGGAGGATTCCGACATTCCGCTGATCTCCCAAGCGGTATCGGACATTGTGGCGGCCAGGAAGAACCAGATTGCTCAGCTCAAAGCCGCAGGCTTTACTGGGGAAACCAACCTGAATGCGGCGTTTACAGAACTGCGGGCCTACGGAGTGTTGGCGTTGGCGAACTTCTCTTGTTGCGGCAACTGTGGTTCTGATGAGGCCTGGAGTGAGATGCAGGATGATCCGCAGGCCCGCGCGTATCTGTTCTTCCACGAGCAAGACACGGAGCGGTTATTGGAAAGCCGGGGCACCTACTTGGGGTTTGGCTACGACTGGCATGATATTTGCCCCAAGGAAGAGTTCGAGAAGATGAACGATGCCACCCGGCAAGCAGTGTATCAGCAGCACATTCGCGCGTTGGCGGATGAGGTGCTGCGGCCTACGTTTGCCAAATACGGCATTGATTTTGATTGGAATGGGGATGTAGACACCCGCATGTACATCAGCAACGTTGATTATTTCGTGGATATTACGCAGGCTGCGTGATGTTCTGCGAGTAGCGCTGACAATGCAAGGAGGTGCGCGCCCTTAACTCCGGGAACTTCCCGGTGTATCAGAGCACGCACCTCACAAGCGGTTTGCGGTTAGGTTGCGTGGGGTTTTACACCACGACGTTCTTGCCCACCACGACAACGCCGCCGGGGCTGATGGCGAACCGTTCGGCGTCGCGTTCCTTATCCACGCCGATCAGGGTGCCTTCGCGCACCACCACGTTCTTATCCAAAATGGCGTGGCGGACCACAGCGCCCTTGCCAATGCGCACGCCTGGCATGAGCACGGAGCCTTCCACCGTGGCGCCTTCTTCCACCACCACGTCCGTCGATAGCACGGAGTTACGCACTGTAGCTGCGGAAATGATGGAGCCTTGGGCCACCATGGAGGATTGGGCGATGCCGCCTTGGACGAATTTTGCAGGTGGTAATTCGCCTAGATCAGTCGAGCGGATGGGCCACTTTTGGTTGTATAGATTGAAGATCGGGTGCACCGAGATCAAATCCATGTGGGCTTCGTAGAACGCATCAATGGTACCAACGTCACGCCAGTAGCCCTTGTCGCGTTCGGTGGAGCCGGGCACTTCGTTGTTGGAGAAGTCGTAGACGCGTGCTTGCCCCTTGGCTACGAAGTAGGGAATGATGTCGCCGCCCATGTCGTGGGTAGAATCAGGGTTGTTTTCGTCTTCCTTCAGGGCCTCCACCAGGTCTTTGGTGGTGAACACGTAGTTGCCCATGGAAGCGTAGGTAACATCTGGGTTATCGGGGGTACCAGGTGGATCGACGGGCTTCTCCAGGAATTCGGTGATGTTACCGTCCATGTCAGATTGGATGCAGCCAAAGGCGGTTGCTTCAGAGCGTGGGATGCGGATGCCCGCCACGGATACGGCTTTGCCAGAAGCAATGTGCTCTGCCACCATTTGTTCTGGATCCATGCGGTAGACGTGGTCAGCGCCGAAAACAATCACATAGTCGGGTTTTTCATCGTAGATGAGGTTGAGTGATTGCAGCAGTGCGTCGGCGGAGCCTAGGTACCAGTGTTTACCTAAGCGCTGTTGGGCGGGGACGGAGGCAATGTATTGTGAGGTGGGGCCGGAGAATTGCCAGGCCTGGGAGATGTGCCGGTCGAGTGAGTGTGATTTATATTGTGTCAGCACGCAAATTTTTAGGTAACCCGCATTGACAAGGTTCGAGAGCACAAAGTCGATGAGTCGATACACGCCGCCGAAGGGAACTGCCGGTTTAGCGCGATCTTCGGTGAGTGGGAATAACCGTTTGCCCTCACCGCCGGCAAGTACGATTGCTAAAACATTATTTTGACTTTTCACAACCCCCAATCTATCCAAAAAATTGAGATCTTGACTTAACAAAAGAATAAATGCGACGAATAACACGCACATTTGCCATCTTAAGCAGCTACATTTTAGGGTATGAGAGTTGCAATGATGACAAAAGAGTACCCGCCGGAGATTTACGGCGGCGCGGGCGTACATGTGACAGAACTCACACGCTACATACGGGATATCGTGCCCGTAGATGTGCACTGCATGGGCGTTCCCCGTGATGAAAAAGACGTTTACGTCCACAGCGTAGACGCAGATCTCGCAAATGCTAACCCCGCCATCAAGACCCTATCCACAGGGTTGCGCATGGCAGAGGCAGCAAAAGATGCAAGCGTTGTACATTCCCACACCTGGTACGCCGGCTTGGGCGGCCATCTAGCTGGGCTTTTGCATGGTATTCCGCATGTGGCTACCGCGCACTCCCTGGAGCCAGATCGGCCGTGGAAGCGGGAGCAATTGGGCGGCGGCTATGATGTTTCATCCTGGTCTGAGAAGAACACCATGGAGTATGCCGATGCGGTGATTGCGGTGTCCGGCCAGATGAAGAAAGCCGTCCTGGAGGCCTACCCCCGAATTGAGCCAGACAAGGTGCATGTGGTGCTCAATGGGATTGATACGGAACTGTGGCAGCCACGCCCCACCTTCGACGAGGCGGAGGATTCCGTGTTGAAGAAGCTTGGCATAGATCCCGATCGCCCGATTGTTGCCTTCGTGGGTCGCATTACCCGCCAAAAGGGGGTAGAGCACTTGGTGCGGGCGGCGCGGTACTTCGACAAGGACGTGCAATTGGTGTTGTGTGCGGGCGCGCCGGATACTCCGGAAATTGCGGAGCGCACCACGAAGCTTGTCACGGAGTTGCAGGCTGAGCGTGATGGCATCGTGTGGGTCCAGGAGATGCTGCCGAAGGATAAGATTCAAGAAATCCTCACCGCTTCCGATGCGTTCGTGTGTCCGTCGATTTACGAGCCGCTGGGCATCGTGAATTTGGAGGCCATGGCCTGCGGCACTGCGGTGGTGGCGTCCGATGTGGGCGGCATTCCTGAGGTTGTGGTCGATGGGGAGACTGGTGCTTTGGTGCACTATGACGAGCAGGATCCCGAAGCTTTTGAGCGGGCGTTGGCCGAACAGGTGAATAAGGTTGTTCACGATCAAGAGCTGGCGAAGAAGTTTGGGGTGGCGGGTCGAGAGCGCGCCGTCACAGAATTCTCATGGGCGAATATCGCGCAGCAGACGGTGGATATCTACAAATCTTTGATGTAGTTTCACCATGTCACATCAGCTATGGTCAACCATTGTGGGGCCATAGCTGATGCATTATTGGTGCACAATTTCGATTTTACAACTACCCTCGGGGTTGACGTGGTCTACATCATTCCCATCAATTTCTGTGTGAGGAGACCTCCCCTATGACGCACCGCCCCGAGCTTCATGTGACCCCCGGAACCGGAGTTTTGCGCGCCCCCGCCGGTGCACTTTTCGACGGCGCCAACTGGCACATTTTCCACCAGTTTTGCCCGCGCCTCACCGAAGGAGCTCGATGGGCTCACCAATATGCAGAAGGCTCACCGTTTTCGTTCGAAGAATGCGACGATGTTTTAGCCCCCGAGGGTGCTGAAACTGAGGTCCGAGCCGGCTCAGTAACCGCCAAAGATGACGAGGTCAACCTGTATTTCACCTCTGTCACAGACACCGGCCGCAGCATCCATCTGGCCACCATTGCGGATATTTCCGCAACCATCGAAAACGTCAACGATGACCCCACCGCTTTGGATCCGCACGTGCATCGCACGGGGGAAATTCTTGGGGATATCAACGGCGGCCGGTGGTTCCGTTCCCCGTGTGTGGTGCCGGATTGGCGGGATCACACAGACCGGGATTGTGGGCATTCCGGGTGGATCATGTTGGCTGTTCATGATCATCACAATGCGCCCGAAGTGATGGTATGCAAATCACCGGATGGGGTGCATTGGTCGGTCATTGGGCCGTTAGAACTGGTAGGCGATTCAGGGTTGGCTGGGGAACGCATGGTAGCGCCCCGCATCGTGCGGCTGCATGATGAAGTCAAAGACAAAGTTTTTGATGTGCTATTGATTACCTTGGAGCGTGATGGCATTGATGTATCCGGCTATCTCGTGGGCTCTTTGGTTGGCACGCAGTTTCACGTCGATAAGCCATTTAGCCGCATTGATCATGGACATGATTTCACCCGGCCGCGCAACACCAATTTTGTGTCCCGCTCAAACGACATTGCCACGCATTACAAGGATGCGTATTTGTTCGGTTTGATGAACGGCGTGGGTCGCCTTGACGACGCCTACCAGCATGAAAGCTACCTCACGGAGGGGTGGGCCAATTGCCTGAGTTTGCCCCGGCACATCACGCTGCAGGATGGCATTCTCTACCAAACCCCGGCGCGGGGGCTCATTTCGGCCATTGAGGAGTCTGATCATGCGTTGATGTTCACGGCGATTTTTGAGGTGCCGCCGGGGGATTTCATCAGTGTGGAGTTGACGGATTCTTGTGGTCAGGTTGCGGCGATCATTACGCATTATGGGGATCGGTTGGAGTTGGATCGGTCGATGAATAATCACCATTCGGGGGATGCGGTGGCGGTGGCGCCGTTGGGTGAGGGTGATACTGACACGATTACGATCATTGCGGATGGTTCCACCGTGGAGGTGTTTGCTGATGGGGGTCAGGTGGCGATGGCTAGTCGGGTGTATTTCAATGGTCAGTGTGAGGATTTTCATGTGCACCACTCCCCTGGGGTGACAGTGGAGCACACGAATGTTATTGCGCCCACCATGGCGGGGTTGCGCAATTTTGATGATATTGACGAGGGTGTGATTCGTTAGGAGGCGTTGGGGTCGCCGATGTGGCTGAGGAAGAGTGGGGTGCCAGTTTCGACGTCGCCGATGACGAGGTAGAAGGGTCGGTCGACGATCATGTCGATGGCGGGTTCTTGGTTGTAGGTGGCGGTGACTTCCATGCCTACTTCGGTGAGTGCGGCGGCCACGGTGCCTTCTTCGTCGACCACGAGCATTGCTTGTTGTACGGCTTGGGCGATTTTGATGGGGGCATCGGTGATTCCGGAGAGGTCGGCGGTGGGCCCTAGGCCGAGGTGGTCGAAGAATCCGAGTAGGTCTTTGTGGGTTGTGACTTTTACTTTTGGTAGCCCGATGTTGAGGTTGTGGGTGGGGACGTCTGTGCCGGCTAGTTGGGTGGTGATGTCGTGTAGTTCCGTGGGGTTGACCTGGGCGGTGTCGCCGGGGACGAGGATGAAGGCTGCGAGTTCACCGTAGCTGTAGTCGAGTCGCATGCCGCGCCAACCGGTGTCGGTTTGGACGTAGGGAACGGTGTGGTTGGTGGATTGCATCATGTCGACTCTGATGGTGCGGCCGTCGGCGCGGGTGAAGTCGTCTTTGTCGGTTTCTTCTGCGTTGAAGGGTTGGTCCCACTTGGCGGCGAAGGTGAGTGCGTTTTGGAGGACGATTTTTGTGTCGCCGGTGACTTTGATGCCGGAGTGTTTGACGAGGCCGGCGGTATTGTAGTCAGCCCAGGCGTCTAGGTCGGTTTTGGTGATTTTGGTTGCCTCGATGGGGATGTCCCAGGTTTTGATGGCGGTGGTGTAGGCAGGTTTGAGGGGTATTTCGGGGTCGGCGACGAGGCGGGCGCGGGCGGCGATGACGGGTTCGTCCCCGGGTTTGTCGGTGGGGGTGCCGTTCCATTGTGCCCATTGGGTCCAGGTGGGTTTGAGTTGTTCGGGGTTGATTTTGGTGGGGCTGGTGGTGCCTTCGGCGACGATGCTGGCGGCGGCTGCGGCTCCGACGGGGCTGACGATGGTGTTTGTTGGGCTGGTGGTGACGTCAGGGGTTCCGAGTAGGGAGAGGCCGATGAGGTAGAGGTTAGATTGGTCGCCTTCTAGTGGGTGGAAGGTGGTATCTACCTGGGCGTCAGCGGTGGTACAGGCGCTGAGGATGAGTGGCGTGGTGGCTCCGAGGGCCAGCGCCATGAGAAATGATCGGCGATTCATGCCACCATTGTAATTATCTTACTGTTAGGCCTTCTTCAGACGGGTCACAGATGCCTTGGCGGTGACCACCATGGAGTCCGGGAGGGTGGCGATGCGTTCGGCCAGGATGTCGGGGTGGATGTGGCGGGCGGAGGGGCTCATGCCGATTTGGGTGGCGATGGATTGTTGGTCGAGTTGCATTTCGAATTCGATGGTTTCGGGGTCGGCGGCGGGAACGAGGTGCCCAGAGGCTTGGGCGATCATGCGTTCTAGCTTGCCTTTTTCAATGTCGATGATGCCGAGTGGTTGGCGCAGTTCGGCCAGGTGCCCTTGGTTGGGGGTGACCACGATGACTTCGCCTTCTGGTTTGAGGATGCGGGCGAATTCGGAGGCGTTGCGGGGTGCGAAGACGACGATGATGGCGTCTATGCTGGCGTCGAGGATGGGCATGGTGGACCACACATCAGCAACGACGGCACCCACTCGGGGGTGGCAGCGGGCTAGTAGTTTGGCGGCTGGTACGGATACGTCGATGCCGATGCCGCGGGCGCCTTCGATGGAGTCGAGGACGTGGGAGAGGTAGTAGCCAGTGCCTGCGCCTACTTCGGTGATGACGGGTTGGGCGTCGTCGGGTAGATGGATGTCGTCGAATACTTGTTCAACGGTGGTGGAGACTTTTTCGACGAAGGGGGCGAAGTGTCCGTGGGAGAGAAAGGTTTCGCGCGCTTGGATCATGGAGAGGTCGTCGCCGCTGTAGCGGAGGCCGGCGCCGCTGGCGAGGGTGACGTATCCTTGGCGGGCCACATCATAGGGATGTCCAGATTCGGAGACGAGGCGGGTGTAGTCGTCAACGCCGTGTAGGGGGGTGCCGTCGGCGGGATCTGATAAGACATCAATGATATGTTTGAGCACGATAGTGGGCTCCTTTGGTGGCAATATAAAGCTTGGTTTAAGTTTTATTACACGAAAAATGGGCTCGCCTAAGTGTAGACGAACCCGATTGGTCTGGTCAGTTAAGACTCAGCCACAGCGGTGAGAAGCTGGCCTAACTCTGCTGCTTCGTCTTTATTGAGCTCGATGACCAATCGTCCCCCACCGTCGGTGGGGATTCTCATGACAATTTTTCGGCTTTCGATGACCGCTTCCATTGGGCCGTTACCGGTTCGGGGCTTCATAGCAGCCATGGGCACTTCACCATTCCCTAGTGTTGACAGAAATTTATTGCGGCTCTCACAGGGGGAGCTCACAGCGTTACTTCTATCTTAACCTGACTGTCAGGTTAATAGCCTAATGTTGTCTCATCCGCAAACCACCTGGGACCTGGTTTTTCCACAGGCATTGACCAGGTAGCGGCCGGTTTTATCCGGAATACCCGTGATTATTGTGCCCGAAATTACCCCATATTCTCCGCCTTTTAGGGGTGGCTGCTGCGTTAAGCTTTTTCCTCGGCTGCGGTTGCGTTGGCGTTTTTGAGCTGTTCGCGCAGCTGCTCGATTTCGTCGTATAGTGCTTCGATCACCACGTCGACTTGGCCTTGTTGGTAACCCCGAACTGTGGTGTCAAACTTGATGTCGTTTATCCCTTTGTGTTTGATGGCCTCAAGGTTTTCAGCATTGACTTTGGGCGTGCTTGCCATCGGGGGTATCTCTTCACCGCGACCGAAGATACCGGCAAAAATGATAAAGAATATCACGCCCAGGATGGCCATCAGCACAATGAGTATAATCCACGACATCATTACAGTTCTTGTGCCCTTTCAACGTTCATAACTAACATCAGCCCCACCCTAGCATTTATTGCTTGTCGACGGCAGTAGTACCAGCACCGTTCGCCTTCTGCATTGCCTGGTGGACTTTGATGATATGCGCCACGGCCTCATCAACGCTATCGGTGAGCAGGAACAGATCCAAGTCATCCGCATGAATGGTTCCCTGCGCCACCAGCCGGTCTTTAAACCATTGCACCAATGGCCCCCAGAAGTCCACGCCGATCAGCACGATGGGATAGTTGGTCACTTTACCGGTCTGCACCATGCAGAGCACTTCGAATAGTTCGTCCAAGGTGCCGAACCCACCTGGCAGACACACGAATGCCTGGGAGTACTTCAAGAACATGGTTTTCCGGGCAAAGAAGTAGCGGAAGTTCACACCCAAATCGACGTACTCGTTAATGCCCTGCTCATGCGGCAATTCAATGCCAAGGCCAACCGAGAGCCCATCGGCATCCTGGGAGCCCCGGTTGGCGGCCTCCATCACGCCCGGCCCGCCGCCGGTGATCACTGCGTAATTGGCTTCCACCAGTTTCTTCCCCAGGTCGCGGCCTAGTTGATAATAGGGGCTGTCTTCTGCGTGCCGCGCCGAGCCGAAAACCGTCACGGCCAACGGCAAGTCATGCAGCGCATCAAACCCGGTGACAAATTCCGATTGGATGCGCAGCACCCGCCAGGGGTCGGCGTGGTTCCAATCATGGTCGGATTCGTGCTCTAACAAGCGCTGATCATAGGTTGAGGTTTGATGGTCACCGGTTTGACGCACCAGGACGGGGCCGCGCAGCAGGCGTTTTTTACTCATGTTTATTCTCCATTGGTGAGATATGACTTCAGGGTTTGGGCTACCTCAGTAATCATATGCGTTGGGCATTGTTCATCTTTTTTGTGGGCGTAGGAGGGATCCCCCGGGCCGAAATTCACCGCCGGGATCCCCAGTTCACTAAACCGGGCCACATCAGTCCAACCATACTTGGCCCGCACGTTGCCGCCCGTGGCGTCGATAAGTTTGCGCACCACCGGCTGGTCCAAGCCCGGCCGCGCCCCGGGCACACTGTCGTCAACGTGGTACTCCACGCCGTCCGGCAAGTCTAATACCGCCAGCATGTGATCCAAGGCCTCCGCCTCTGTGCGGTTCGGGGCGAACCGGAAGTTGACGAACATCCAGGCCTCATCCGGAATGGTATTGGTGGCCACTCCGGATTCGCAGTGCACAATATTAAGGCCTTCGTGGTAGAGGCAATCGTCGACAAGCACCTCTTGTGCCTCATAGTCGGCGATGCGCGTGATCACCGGCGCCAACGCATGCATAGCATTCTTGCCCAGCCAGGACCGTGCCGAATGCGCCCGCACCCCGTGCGCGGTAACCCGCAGCCGAATTGAGCCTTGACAACCCGCCTCAATCATGGAGCCCGACGGCTCCCCCAACAAGGCCACATCGCCGGCCAACCATTCCGGATGCGCCTCATTAATCAACCGCAACCCATTGTATTGCGACGCCACTTCCTCCCCCTCGTAGCAGACTAACGTGAGGTCATAAGCCAACCGAGGATCCGCCGCCAGCGTTGCAAACGCATGAATGTACACCGCCAAACCCGACTTCATGTCCACCGTGCCACACCCAAATAATGTGTCTTCACCTGAGGAGTTAACCCCACGCACGCAGGGAACATTATCCGCAATGGGCACGGTATCAATATGGCCCGCCAGGATGACCCGCGACCCCAACCCCCGCTGAGTACGCGCCACTAATGAATTCTGATGCCGCAACACCTCCACATCGGGAATGCTGCGTAATGCGGCTTCTAATGTATCTGCTAATAATTTTTCATTATGGGAGACTGAGGCGATCTCAACCAGCGCCACCGTAAGATCAATCGGATCCAGAGCCAATAATTTTTCCATGCATTACACCATACCTGGATCCCACTCCAGCCCCCTTCCCCCGCAAATGTGTTTAATTTTTATGAGAGTAACCATACAATAAGAACGAAACTTTAATCCCAGGAAATACGCATCTACATGCTAAAACCTATCAACATCAACACATCAGAGAACCCCTTTATGGGCCTACATTATTCACAAATTTCCGGAAATATCAAGGGTTCTAGCTAAAATAGTCTGTATGACAATAATCGGTGCACAAGCGATTGGTATTGCCAATATCGCAATGGACGGGTCAGTACTAGACACATGGTTTCCCACCCCAGAATTAGTCACCAATGGCCTCGACTATTCAGGGACCGAACGACTCGGTGCGCAAGACTTGCCAATCAAACTTCTCAACCTCATCAGGATCGACGAAGACCGCATGGTAGAACAAGTAGCCGTGCACACCACCATCGCAGACCTCTCAAAACCGCCTATCAATGCACACGATGTGTACCTTCGGCTGCACCTCTTGTCACATCGACTCGTCAAACCCGCAACCATCAACATGGACCGGGCAATTGACCAACTCACGGTCACCGTGTGGACCAACAAAGGCCCCTGCCTGCCAGATAACTTCGAACACATGCGGACCTCACTCATGTCTCGCGGCCTCATCCATGTCTATGGCATCGATCCGCTGCCCAGGATGGTGGACTATGTGGTGCCTTCCGGTGTGCAAATCACCGAAGCGGAACGAGTGCGCCTCGGCGCCTACCTAGCACCCGGAACCCGTGTCATGCGGGAAGGCTTCGTGTCCCACAATGCCGGCACCCTAGGGCCAGGGCGGGTCGAAGGTCGCATCTCCTCTGGAACTGTCATCGGAACCAACGTTGACCTTGGAATTTCCGCATCACTTGTATCAATGAAACCCGCCATCATGCACGTGGGCAATAACTGTTCTTTTGGGGTTTCAGCCTCAGTCATCGGCCTAAACTTAGGCGATAATGTGCATGTTGGTAACAATATTGTGTTGGACCCCACTACCCCACTATTGTTTGCGGACACAGGAGAAATCCACTTGGCTGGAGAAATTGATGGGCAATCAGATTGGTTAATCAAAGCCGAAAAACATTCAGTAGAGCCAGTAGCACGCCGCATTAGTGATCATGACTTGCAATTTCTAGCACAGAAGCCCCCAACAACCAATCACACCAACTATCTCAGTCCCACTGAAAACTTCAATTCTACCGAAAGCGTCAGCTCCGCGCATTGATAAGCAACCCCAGCAATCAACTCAGCATAGCCCTTCCCCGCAATGTAGTTTCAAAAAGCAGCCACCACGTGGTTTTTCTAACACTATTTCCGAAATATTTTCAGCGCATTACGCAAGATCATTGCAGAATTCTTACAACTAACCTTAATTAATTGCACACTACCCCACTTGAGGGGATAGAGTTTTAGCTATGACCGAATCACCGAAATCCACCGCGTTAAGTACTGGTCTAAAACCTCGACATCTCACCATGATGGGACTTGGCTCTGCCATTGGCGCCGGGTTGTTCCTGTCCACTGGTGTGGGTATTCATCTTGCTGGACCAACCGTCATTTTTGGTTATATTTTCACTGGTGCTATCTTCCTGTTATTCATGCAAATGTTGGGGGAAATGGCTGCTGCGCGGCCTAATTCTGGTTCCTTCTCTGTCTATGCAGAGCAGGCGCATGGTCATTGGGCTGGATTTACCATTGGTTGGCTGTATTGGTTCACGCTCACCATGGTGATGGGTGTTGAGATGACTGGGGCGGCTGCCATCATGAGCAAATGGTTTGACGTTGAACCGTGGATCCCAGCATTGGTGTGCGTGATATTTTTTGCCGTGGTTAATCTCGCTAACGTGCAGGGTTTTGGGGAGTTTGAGTTCTGGTTTGCATTCATCAAGGTGGCGGTGATCATCCTGTTCTTGGTGGTGGGTGTTCTGCTCATCTTTGGGTGGTTACCTGGCACGGATTTCATTGGTATCAGTAATATTTCCCAAACAAGTTTCTTGCCTAATGGGGTTTCGGGGTTTGCTGCTGGGTTGCTGGCGGTGGCGTTTGCTTTTGGTGGCATTGAAATTGTGACCATTGCAGCGGCGGAGTCTGAAAATCCAGAATCGTCGATTGCTACTGCAGTGCGGTCGGTGATTTGGCGTATTTCGTTGTTCTACCTGGGTTCAGTGCTCATCATTATTTTCCTAATGCCGTATAAATCCATTGGGGGTGCAGAAACTGCGGCGGAATCACCCTTCACCATTATTTTGGGTATGGCGCATCTGCCATATGTGGTGGGCTTCATGGAAGGCATCATTGTGTTGGCGCTGCTATCAGCATTTAATGCGCAGATTTATGGCACATCGCGGCTAGTGTATTCGTTTGCTAAACGGCAAGATGCGCCGCGGGTTTTTGCTAAAACGAATTCATATGGTGTGCCGACTAATACAGTGCTGCTCAGCATGTTTTTCGCCTTCGTATCAGTGGGATTACAGTATTGGAATCCGCCGGGGTTATTGCCATTCTTGCTCAATGCGGTGGGTGGTTGCCTGCTGGTGTTGTGGATAATGATTGTGGTGTCGTGGCTGAAGTTGCATCCGGAGTTGGTGCGTAAGAATGAGATCACCACGGTGCGCATGCCTGGGTATCCATGGCCGGCAATCATTTGTTTGGTTTTGTTGACGATCTTAGTGTTGTTGATGCTGTGGGATGATGCTTCGCGGGCGCAGATTATTTCTGTGGCGGTGGTGTTTGCGTTCACAGTGGCCATGAGTTTTGTGGCGAAACGGTTCCATCCAGCTGACCGTGACATTGAAAAGTAAAGTAGACTCATTTTTCATGACTTCTGCTTTTTCTATTGGCCTTGCCACTATTCATTCTGACGGTACTGTGCTTGCTGTGTGGTACCCCAATCCAGAGCTGGGGGAAACCCCGGTGACCGCCGGCACAGAGTTGCTTGATGATGCCAATAATGATCTGCACCTGTCGGCTACGGTTGATGCGGATCGGGATGTAAAGCAGGTGCCAGTGCGCACCCAGATTGCTTCGCTTGACGACGCCCCCGTCGACGCATACGACGCCTACCTGCGGCTGCACCTCTTGTCCCACCGGTTGGTTCAGCCACACGGCCTGAATCTTGATGGCGTGTTTGGGTTGCTGGCCAATGTGGTGTGGACGAACTTTGGGCCGTGCCTACCGGCTAATTTTGAGATCACGCGCGCTAAGTTGCAACAACGCGGCCCAGTTGCGGTGTACGGGGTGGATAAATTCCCCCGCATGGTGGATTATGTTGTGCCCACTGGGGTGCGCATTGGTGATGCCGACCGCGTGCGGTTGGGCGCCTACCTGGCGGAAGGCACCACGGTGATGCATGAGGGGTTCGTGAACTTCAACGCCGGCACATTGGGCAGCTCCATGGTGGAGGGCCGCATTTCCGCTGGTGTGGTTGTTGGTGACGGCACGGACATTGGCGGCGGCGCTTCCATCATGGGCACGCTGTCCGGCGGCGGCAAGGAAGTGATTTCCTTGGGCAAGCGCTGCCTCTTGGGTGCCAATGCGGGTTGCGGTATTTCGCTGGGCGATGATTGCGTGATTGAGGCCGGTTTGTATGTGACCGCCGGCACCAAGATCACGGTGCGCGGCAATGTGGCCAAGGCGTTGCAGCTCAACGATGGCGATACGGTCAAGGCCCTGCAGCTATCGGGCGCTAATAATGTCCTGTACCGGCGCAATTCCATCACAGGTGCGGTGGAGGCCACTGGGTGGAATTCCGCCGCCGTGGCACTCAACGATGACCTGCACGCCAATAACTAATCAATAGACAAGAGTTCTGCCACCTGTGCGCGGGTGGCGGCTTCATCCCCGACGCTAGGAACGGTAGGCATGTCGTGTGCTTCAGCCCACAAAGATAATAGCTTCCCGTTCGTCATCATGTTCGAAAGAGCTTCGAGTTCCGCGCGAACCATGTGCACCCCGGCAGAATCGCCAGCATTAAACAGGCCCGACTGGGTTCCCAATGATGTATCCATCCAGATCAACTCATTGGTTTTCAGGTCCATGATAAAAGGGATCGACGACGTGGATTGCACCAGAACAGACGTGGCAGTTTCCACAGTGCGTGGTTCGAACACTTTTCCGGCCATGCCGGAGCTGCGCACCATAACCCCGGCAATGTTGTCAATATCTCGGAAACACAGACCGGAATAACTGATGAGCTGCGGAATGGCGTAGCGCACCTTGGGCATTTTAGTGTGCAATTTACTGTGAATATCAATAAATTCGCACGCCCCCTCCGGCTGCGGTGCATACGTGATATCACCGGAATGTACCACGACTTTCTTCCACTGGTTGGCAGACAGGTTAGTGTAATCCAGGTAGCCCAGTTGCTCTTGCAAACCCTCATCGGTAAAGCACACGCCCAGATCAACGTCGTGGCCGTACCAGTGCACAAAAAGCCGCACCACATCACCCTGGTTAAGCTTGAGGCGCTGGCCGCGGGCTAGCGCAATTTTGCTTTTCGACGCCGTCCGTTGCACCAATTCCACCGGTATCATCGATCCCACTTTCACGGGTTCAGTGGGTGCGGGTGCAGCCATGAGCACCATCATCATGGCGGTTTCTAGGGTCTCTAGCACCTCCTGCTTCAGCGCTGAATCCACCGGGGTGGTTTCTGAGATCCTGAGCACATTACGGCTCCGCAGACGGTACACCTTGGTGCTAGCCAACCTATTGCTAATGCCGTTGTAACACGAAATGAGCGTGGTAAGCCGCACCTGCGGGGCAGCATCACTGATAGCGGCAATCAGGGCGGCTTTCTCCTGCTCCTCGCCACTACTGTCCACTAGCCGCATCAAGTGATCAATACGCCGAACCAGGTTGCCCGGATTGGTGGACAGAAGTTGCATCGCGGTAAACACATCATGATTGCGCAATGCTAGTTCCACCTGCGCGTTGAATGTCCGGTGTTGTGACCTTCCGAAAATGATGTCCAGGTGCGGCGCCACTTTCTGAGCCTCCGCCAGCTCGTAAGGATGCACTGGTCGCAATGCCCGACGCCAGATCACCCGATGGTGTACAAGTAAATCCAGGTTGGTTTGGTCATTAAACCGCGCTAATGCCTGAATGATGGCGCGCCGACTAGCCCGGGGAATGCTGCGCATATTCACAGGCAGGTAGCGGTGGCACATCAAGTCAACGGCCCGGGTGCGGTCCTTGCAGTAGGCAGCAAGGATGGTGCGCAACACGTAAGTGGCATTGCGTGCATACTGTAGCCCAGTGTCAAGGATTTCGGTGGGATCAGTCATGGTGCACAGTGCTACGGCAAAGTTTTCGCCGTTGTGGAAAGTGGTGCGCGCCATGAGTTCTGGCACGTTCAGGTTGAGTGCACGTGCAATGTCTATGGCAAATTGCTGATCGGTGGGGCTCAATGCCACGGCTTTGTTCCACTCAGTGCTGACCATTTCTGGGGTGAGCTTGGTGAGTGTGAGTTTTTGGTAGTTGCGGCTCCAATCGGTTTTTTTCAATTTGGTGCGAGCAAAAGCCTCGGTGACGTTGGGCCACCAGGTACCGTAGGTGTAGTAATGCATGAGCTGTTTTACCAAAATATCCATGTCCGACATCTTCATCACTTGTTTAGGGAATCCGGAAAACATGGGCCGCCAGGTGCGATCTGCGCCCACAACAATTGCGGCTTGCATGAGCAGATTCTTAAGGCCTGCGGGCGAGAGCTGCTGTAATTCCGTAGGGTTGGCAACAAAACCTAAGGCCACCAGTTCGGCGGCTGCGGTGGTAGCTTGTTCCCGGGTGGCGTGCTGAAGGTTCATGGACATCGGGATGATGCCGCGGCGTAGCATGGCGGGGGTAATCATAATTTTTGTACTCCAAATATAAAAATCGACCGATGCGTTGTTGGCATCGGTCGACTATGACTTATAGCGACGAGGATAGTAAAACCTGTGGTTCCATGAAGTAACAGGTTTTTGAGGCCTCGCCAACATTCCAGTATGCGTTGGAATGTTGTGACTGTCAAGTTTTTATATAAAGAGTAACGGTGAGGATAATGAAGCCTGTGGAATTCTGAGAAAGAGAATGAAGTAACAAGCTTCTGGGTGCCTCACCTATGTTGAGTATAACAGCAACCAAGCTTCATCGGTTAATGTTACCGGGTAACTGTGGGCTCAGTCTGGATAATGACTTTGGACGCTGGTGCTTTCCGGAAGGTCCAGAGTTTATTAATGAGGAAGTTCACTGGCATGGACACGAAAATACCAATGGCTGTGGCGTAGTACAGTTTGGTGCGCAACCCAGTGGAATTATCAAAGATATCCGAGGGCAGAGCTAGGGGTGATGTGGGGTTCATCAATAACGTGGTGACGGTTAGGTTCACAAGGAAGGCGAGGACACCAATGGCTAAAAAGGCGAAAAATCCTCTGATCCAACCCACTGAGGAGGACCTAAAGGTCCACATTCGGTTGAGTTGGTAGTTCCAGGTGTTGGCGATGAGGAAAGCGATGGTTAGAAAAATGTGGTACCAACGTATATTGAAGCTGGTACCCAACAGATTCATGAAGATATCATCTTCGTGCAGGTCAAAGCACCATCCGGCAATTTTTTTGCTCAAATAGACCACAATGAGGTTAACGAAGACGCCGGAACCTCCGACCATGCCAAATTTTATAAATTGGCCGAAGTTGCGTCCTAATCGATCCATAGTTGCCAACGTGAATCTCCCTGAAGCTCATGGGGCATAACCTTTATGAGCTTACTCGCATTGCGGCATGCGCAATACTTCGGGGGATATGTGGACATCGTAAATCGTCGAAAAGCAAAGCCAATTAAGCAAGCTTAGCAACATCATCGGGGGTGGCCGAGCGGGGTTAGCGTAGTATATCTGCATTAACGAGTGGAAAACCCCCGAGGTATCTGCAAACCATAACGACGTAACTCTGCTATAGAGTTTTTATCTCCTTTGCTATCGGATGGAGTTAGCGGAAATGTAATGGGGTGGGCAAAGTGGTCGTTGCCGGTGTCCCAATTTTTCGGCGGGGTGAATCTAGGGTGTCCACGGCGAGTAACGTCGACGCGCCAACCCTGCCGCTCCGCTATCTTTTGTAGTTTTCGTAGTCGGGCTGGGATTCTTGGTCTAGCGATCTCAATCAACTCCTTCCACCTCTTTCGGTGAGTCAATGTAATAGGTAGGGGCGCTTAAGGCTCTGCCACAACAGTAGTGGCAGAGCCTTAAATCAACCTTGAACCATAGTTGGGTTTTGCTTATTGTCCAGCAAAAATAGCAGTAGATATACTACCTATGGGGTTTTCCTCCACTTTTAGTCAAAAGTATCAAAACTGGAGTACGGACCTCACCCCCGAAAACAACATTTGTTGCCAAATTGTTATCTTTGAATCGGGGGTTAAACACCCCCTCAACTCCCCTCATTGTCGGCTACTTCCCCCGCGTGCTCCCCTGCTGCTTCCTCCAACCGACGCACACATTCCCCAACACGCTCATCCGTCTCCGTCAACGCCACCCGCACAAATTTCTGCGAAGCCGGCCCATAAAACGAACCTGGCGCCACCAAAATCCCCCGCTGTGCAAACCAATCCACGCTATCCCAGCAATCTTCATCCCGCGTAGCCCACAAATACAAACCAGCCTCAGAATGCTCAATCTTGAATCCAGCATCCACAAGCGCCCGCATCAACCGCGCCCGCCGCGTGGCATAACGCAGCTTCTGCATCTCCTCCTGCTCATCATCCGCCAGCGCAGCAGCAAAAGCCGACTGAATAGGATACGGCACCATGAGGCCCGCATGCTTACGCAATTCCGTCAGCTCCGCAATGAGCTCCGGGCAACCAGCGAAAAACCCAGCGCGGTAACTAGCCAAATTAGACGTCTTTGACAACGAGTGAATGGCCAAAAGGTTATGAGTATCACCATCACACACCGCCGGGTCCAAAATCGACGGCGCCTTACCCTCCCACGCCAACCCGAGGTAGCATTCATCGCTAGCAATGATGACATCATGCTCTCTGGCCCACGTGATAACCTGGCGCAATTGCCCCACATCCAGGACTTTCCCAGTCGGGTTAGAAGGCGAATTGAGGAACACCAGATCAATATCAGCAGGATTATCTAATTCCCACGGGGTGTCACTGCGCACAGGAGTCGCCCCGGCCAACAAAGCCGCCACCTCATAGGTGGGGTAAGCAACTTCCGGAATAACAACAGTGCCGCGACAACCCAACAAAGTGGGAAGCCACGCGATGGCCTCCTTGGTGCCAATCACAGGCAGCACCGCATCCACATTGGGGATACCGTAGCGTCGTTCCAGCGACGCCGTAATAGCAGCACGCAATTGCGGGGTGCCAATGGTTTGCGGATAACCGGGATAAGCGGCGGCTTCAGCTAACGCAAGTTGTATGCCGGGCGCCACCAGGTCGACAGGCGAACCAACAGAGAGGTTAACCAGACCATCGGGGTGGGCTGCGGCTTTCTTCTTCGCCGGTTCGAGCAGATTCCAAGGGAAATCTGGAAGAATGCTGCTTAGTTTCGTGCGTGCCATGTGCGGAACCTTTGGTTTTTGTGGACAAGGGTGATTCTGACAAAAGCCAAGGTTATCATTATGGCGTTCACTGGTGATAGTTGCGGGCTGCGGCTCCATGTGCGGCCAATGGTGGCCGGGCAGCATCAGAGGGCATGAAAGAGAACGAATAAGCGGGCAGTTACTGCTTCAGCTGCCAGCATCATCCTGGTGCTGCGGTGGCGGCGTGCTGCTTCGGTCGTTAGTGCTGCTGCGGCAGTCGGCACCGTCAGCGCACCATCGCCGTCATGCCACTAGAAAAATTTAAGCCTGAGGCGGCAGCTCGGAAACCAGTTCCGCGTCAAAGTCTTGGGGCCCTAATTGCTGGGCGCCACCGGGGGAACCTAGATCGTCGAAAAAGGCGGCGTTGGCATCTATGTAATCAATCCACTCGTCCGGCACATCGTCTTCGTAGAAGATCGCTTCGACAGGGCAGGCTGGTTCGCAGGCACCGCAGTCCACGCATTCATCAGGATGAATGTAGAGGGATCGTTGTCCTTCATAGATGCAATCGACGGGGCATTCTTCGACGCAAGCTCGGTCCATGACATCGACGCAGGGCTGTGCGATAACATACGTCATTGGTGGTTACTTCTCCATGGTGGGGTTGTAGCCACGCATGGCTGGGCGAGAACCATGGGTGGCTAGGTTTTAACTTTTTTCGGGCGTTTTCATTAACGCCCGGTTGGGTGATTGCCCTATTATGTCACTTCTTAACAAATAAAGGCCAACTACCACCGGCCGCTCCAGCCACCATGAGTAATATACTGCGGATATTCGAGCCTACGAGCTGATCTCCGGTGAATGAAAATATAAAAGCCATGAGCAGAATCCCGATCATCCACGCCCAGAGAGGGATCATGGCAAACAAGGTATTTTTGGTCCAAAGCAATGCAGTCTTGGTCAAAACCATGTTGAAAAAGAAGGCAATGATGATGGTGTACGGCACCGCAACACCGAATATCCAGGTACTCAGATAGATGACCTCCAGGAACATACTTATGATTGCCCCCACACAAAGCCATAGCATTCCTACTACTGCTTCGCCGCGGCTTGCGACGCGATAGACGCGCCGGGGTGTGGGCTCAGCGGCGCCACCGACAGCGGCGCCGCTGCCAACACCCTCGGCGACAGCGGCACCCTCGGCAGCCGCACCCCCAGCACCCGCAGCACTCTCCTGCCCCACGCCCCCATTAGTCATGTCCTTGTTGGTCGTGCCCTCGTTAGTACTGCTCCCGTTGGTCACGATCCATTTCCTTTCGGGGCTTCCAGCTCACCAGCAACGAGGGCTTCGATGGTGTTGCGGGTGTCAACGTTCAGGACGGTACCTAATTGGTAGTGTTCGAATCGCAGGAGAGGCTGGGTGATGAGGTTAGAAAGGGCGAAAACGAAGGGGGCTTTTTCCGGGTCAGTGATGGGTGCGAAAGCAGCGGTGGGGTTGGTGCTATTCACGCTGCCGTCGGCGATCCATAGTTGCGTGGCGTGGGCTTTCATGGCTTGCACCTTGGCGGCGAGGGCGGCGTCGCTCAGGCGAATTTCAATATCAGCAGCCGCAACGCAGGCGATTTCGTTCGGGTCGGGCATGCGCCACCCGGAGGTGGTGGGCGCGGTAATAACAGCAAGGCCTTCGTCAAGGCGTTGGCGGTCAGTCACCGCCCACAGGATGGGCGTAACCAGCCCTAATTGTTCCGCCACCTTGTGAGTGATTTCGTGGGCTTTTATGTGGTCCGGGTGGCCGTACCCACCGTCGGGCCCATAGGTGATGATGAGGTGTGGCGAATGGGTGAGGAAGATGGCTTTGAGTTGCTCAACCGCATCGTCGTTGGCGTTAATAAAGGCACGGGGGTGCTGGTTGGCGGGGTCGCCGGCCATGCCGGAGTCGCGCCAGCAACCGGCGCCGCCGAGGAATGTGCCGTGAACGCCGAGGATGTTGAGGGATTCTTGGAGTTCGTGGATGCGGAAGCCACCTAGTTGGTCGGCTTGGTCGGCGACGAGGTGGGCGAAGGGTTCGCCGATGACTTCGCCTTGTTCCCCGAGCGTGCAGGTGACGACGAGGACATTGGCGCCGCGCATGGCTAGGTCGGCGAGCATGCCGCCGGTCCAGATTGCTTCGTCATCGGGGTGGGCGTGAACTGCGATGACGTTGACGCCATTGAGGTTTTTCATATTCTATCCGTTCTGTTTTATTGGTGTATGCGCCAGGTGTCGATTGAGTTGTATCCAGTGGGCCATTTGGCCAGGTCGGCGTCGGGCCCGGTGATTCCGGTTCCGAGGATTTCCAGCCGGGTGTCGAAGGCTATGGCAGTTCGTAATGCTTCATCGGCTTCGAGGCGGTTGAGGTAGTCGGTGAGTTCTTCCTCAGTTCTGGTGCCGGTGAGGTAGTCGTTGAGCATGGCTTGGGTGTCGGCTTGGCAGTACCCGGATCGGTTGGACCCTAATAATCCAATGTTAGGGCATGCGTAATTGTCGGCGAGATTCGTGCCGCTTTTGGCTACCACGGCGTCGACTTGGCCGCGGGGAATGAGGGTTTGCATGAGTTCGTTGGTGTCGGCGTTTTTGATGGTTGCTGGTACGCCTTGTTTGATGAGGGAGTTCACGAGGTTCTTGGCGGCGCTAGCGGTAACGGGCTCGGCGGGGTCGACGCCGATGATGATGTTGCGGTTAAGCGACTGCAGGCCGATGGCGCTGACGGATTCTTCCACCTTGGGAATAACCGCGAGGTCAGTGCGGCGATCGTAGGCGAGGCGGCTGATCAGGTCGGGGTCGATGAGGGAGCGCAGTTCTTTGCGCAGGGGTTTGGCCAGACGCGTGTTGGCCACGATTTCTAGAGTGTATTTGTCGATCTCAGTGCGGGTCTGGGTTTTGGGCACCAGGGAGTAGGCCTCCTTGGAGGTTTCGGTGGGCGTGACGTCCATGAAGCTGATTTGGTTGTTTTGCACCAGCTCTATGCCCTGGTCGGTGCTGCGCACTTCGTGGAAGTTGAGGCTTTCAACCAAGGCGGTTTCTTTGCCCCAAAAGCGATCGTTGCGGTTGAGGGCGATAATGCCGCGGTTGCGGTCGTAAGTCTTCATGGTGAATTTGCCGGCGGAAACGGGCACACCGGAGCTGAGGGCGTCGGTAAAGCTCACGCCCCGCAGCACGTGGCTGGGCAGCAGGTGGGTAAAAAGCGTGCGCCAGTTGCTGATGTTTTTGTTGAAGTCCACTTCAATGGTTTTGCCCCCTTTTGTCGAACGTATGTCCGTTATCGCCCAGTAGCCGGCGGGGTTGAGGGTGCCGGGAGTGTTGAGCATGGAGCTCCATAAGTATTCAAAATCAGCAACGGTGATGGGGGTGCCGTCGCTCCATTGGGCACCGGCAGCGAGTTCGTAGCGGATGGTTTTTACCGGACCATTGTCATCAGCGTTATCGCTCGTGGGTTCGGTACTGCTTTGCTCCACATTGGTTATCGACTCCTGACCTTCCGGATGCTCGGCATCAGTGGTGGAGATAACGTCACCAGTTTGGTTGAGCTCTTCCACTTTGGTGATCAGATCGGTGTTGAGCCTGTTGTCAATAAAAACACTGGGTAAAATGAGGCCGGCGAGAGTTTGGATGAAACGGGAATCATCGGCGAGGAGGTGCGGATTAAACCCCGTATGAACAGGGTCAATGCCGACGGAGAGTTCTTTTGCCTGCTTGCGGGGGGCGCTGGTTGTGGTGGTGGTTTGGGAGGCTTGTTGGGGTTCTTCGATGGGGGCTGGTCCGGGTGCAGCTGCGCAACTTGCAATGCATACCGTTAGGAACGGTAGAAGTGAAGCACGTCGCAGTTTTATCATAGGGATTAGTTTACTTACCTATTATTTGCTAAACCCATTCCAGTAGTAACCCAACCACATAACCAGCGGTTTTTAGAATGTGCTGCTGTGTAGTTGGGGTGGGGCTTGGTGAAATACTTATTGTTTATTTATTGCGGGCCTTTTCCCACGATCGGGCGCGCGCCCGATCGGTGGCGTTGAGCAGCACTTTGCGCACCCGAAGTGTTTGGGGGGTGACTTCCACGCATTCGTCTTGGCCGCAGAATTCCATGGCCTCATCCAGCGACAGCACGTGTGCTTTGGCCAGGGTGACGGTGGCGTCAGCGGTGGCCGAACGCATGTTTGTTAGCTTCTTTTCCTTGGTGATGTTGATGTCCATGTCTTCATCACGATTATTGGCACCAACAACCATGCCTTCGTAGGCTTCCATGCCGGGTTCCACGAAGAAATTACCCCGGTCAGCGAGCTGCTGGAGGGCGTAGGCGGTGATTTGGCCAGAGCGGTCCGCCACCAGGGAACCGGACGCCCGGTCTTTAATTTCGCCGGCCCAGGGGCGCGGCTCAATCGAATAAGAGTTTGCAATGCCTGCACCGCGGGTTTCGGTGAGGAAAGTGGTGCGGAAACCAATAAGACCCCGGGCGGGAATGTCGAATTCCATGCGCACCCATTCCCCGGAGAGGTTGGCCATGGATGTCATGATGCCCTTGCGGTTGGCCATGAGCTGAGTGACAGCCCCTTGGTATTCAGCAGGGGTGTCGATAACCATGTGATCGTAAGGCTCGTAAATCTGGCCGTCGACGGTGTGGGTCACCACTTGGGGCTTACCAACGGTCAGTTCGAAGCCTTCGCGGCGCATGGTTTCCACCAGCACTGATAGGGCCATTTCACCACGGCCTTGGACCTCCCAGGCATCAGGGCGTTCGGTAGGCAGCACCCGGATGGAGACGTTACCGATGAGTTCTTGATCCAGGCGAGCTTTGATCACACGGGCGGTGAGTTTATCGCCGCCGCCTTGACCAGCTAGCGGAGAGGTGTTCACACCAATGGTCATGGAGATCGCGGGCTCATCCACGGTGATGCGAGGCAGGGAAACAGGTTCGTTGATGTCGGCGAGAGTGTCACCAATCATGATGTTGTCGATGCCAGAGATAGCAGCGATATCGCCGGCGATCATTTCTTCCGACGTGGATTCGCGGTCCACACCGACAGTGCGCAGTAACTCAGCAATCTTGACGTTCTTGATGTGCTGATTACCTTCGTCGTCGTAGTGAATCCAGGCTACTTGCTGGCCTTTCTTCAAGGTACCGGCGTGGATACGCACGAGTGCGATACGCCCAAGGAAGGACGAGGAGTCCAGGTTGGTAACGTGAGCTTGCAACGGTGCTTCGATAGTGGCCGAAGGTTCAGGCAGCGCCTCGTAAATGACATCGAAAAGCGCCTGCAAGTCGGCGGCTTCGGGAGCGTTGCCGTTACCAGGGTTGTCGGTAGAGGCTTTACCTTCCCGTCCAGAAGCATAGAGAACCGGCAGGTCCAGGAGGCTTTCGGCAGCTTCTGCGGCCTCGGGATCATCCAGCGAGGAGGCAAGTTCTAGGAGCAGGTCTTGGGATTCTTCCACGACTTCATCAATGCGGGCATCGGGTCGGTCGGTTTTGTTCACCACAATAATGACGGGCATTTTGGCAGCAAGGGCTTTGCCAAGTACGAAGCGAGTCTGCGGAAGGGGGCCCTCGGAGGCGTCGACAAGCAGTACGACGCCGTCAACCATGGACAGGCCGCGTTCGACTTCACCGCCGAAATCGGCGTGGCCGGGGGTGTCGATGACGTTGATGACAAGGTCATTGCCGTCTTTGCCCAGACCTTTGCGCCGGATGGCGGTGTTTTTGGCAAGGATGGTGATGCCTTTTTCTTTTTCAAGGTCGCCGGAATCCATGACTCGGTCAGTGACTTCCCCTCGGTCGCCGAAGACACCGGATTGTTCCAGCATGGCGTTAACGAGGGTGGTTTTACCATGGTCAACGTGGGCAACAATGGCAACATTGCGAAACTCTGGACGAGACAACGAGCGCTCCTATTTAAAAGAAAATTAAAACGAAACAACCTTACTCCACCACATGGGGGTAGCGCACATTAGACACAATGGGTGAGGTGTTAAACACGTATTGGGATAATGTCGGCGCAGGTCTCACACCATAGCTTCATATCTGCGGTTTAGGCTTTTACCTGGCATTTTTAGCTTCTCGACGGGGTTAGTTTAGGAAAATATTCCTTTTCTCTTCATTTTAGGCCTCTACCTGTGATTTTGCTTGAATTACACACATGTAATACTGGTTCCCTTAAAGAAACGTCTTGACTTTCTGCTAACTGCTATTACTGTGGTGGAATGAAACGGAAGTGACTAATGGTGTTTATGTGACAACAGTGAATTTAAGATTTTCCTTCTTAAATGCCAAGCCTACGGGTACACTCCTTTGGTGAACGAAAGGTCACAACTCTATTTCATTCCAAGACTCCCTGACGTGAAAGGTTGCCACCGTGCTACCAGCACTTTCCCACCGCGCCCGGCGTGCACTTGTTGGTGCGCTAACCGCAATTACCCTTGCCGTGAGTGGGGCAGCAATTGCCTCCGCAGAAACACCTCAAGAATTAGCCAAGAAGAAGGAAGAAGAAGCCAAGATTGCTCTTACTTCCGCCTTGGCTATTGGTGCCGGCCATCCCCTACCAGGACTTCCGATTTCCACCCTCGCCGGCCCACAGGATCTCATGCCCGTTGACAACCTCGGTCGTCCCCGCAAAGAAATCCTCGACCAGGCCCGCAACTTCGCTAACACCGCTCCCCTGCCCGATAAAATCCGGGGCGCTATCCTCGCCACCGTGATGTTCTGGGAAGGCAGCAGCGGCTCCGAAGTGAAATTGCCTGATGGTGCGCCCAGGTTCAAGCAATTCTACTGGCCATCCATTGCCTCGAAGTGCATCAATGCGCAAGCCGATGCGATTGGCTCCGGCATTGCAGTTCCCGGCCCGACCACCATCCCCGTCCCTGGCGCCAAGGAAGGCGAAACCGCATTCCTGTTTACTGCGTTGGGAACTGGCAAGCTAGCCAAGACTGATATGCGAGTGTATTGGTTTAACCTCAATACCCTCAAAAGTGGGATCGCATCCATGGGGGGTAACGGGATTAACCCAGAAGGACCTGCGACGGTATCCGGTAATGCCCCCACGGATAAAGGGACGGTCATTGCTGTAATGGACGGTTCCATCGATACGATAGAGAAAGAAAGTAATGCTCACTGCTCGTTTATTCCAACGGCCGCTTTCTTTGAGGTGAACTAATGACACATCTACATCCAGTGAAGGAAGAAACTTTCAATCTGAAGGCCAACACTAATGTTGACCCCAAAGGCTTCCTCCGCCGGGTAGATACCTACCGGGAAACTGAATTTGGGTTGTACATGGCACGGGGTGCTGATCATCCGAATTTTGGTTATTTGGAAAGCTGGCTGTTGCCAGAATTAGGACTACGCGCCAATATTTTCCACTATCGTGACGGGATAACCGAGCGCGAGGATATCTACATTGATGTAGTAGAGATTTCGGTGGCGAATGATGTGTGGACTACCCGGGATCTGTATGTAGATTTGATTTGGAATAACGGCAATGGAATTGAGGTTGTCGATATTGATGAACTCGCTGCTGCGACATCAGCCGGGTTGATTTCGCGGAAAAGGCCATTGAGGCGACACTTGCGGCGGTTGAGGGCATTACTCGCCACAATGATAATCCGGCACAGTGGCTCAAGTCGCAGGGGATTACCATTGATTGGGCGCAGAATGTTACATTAGCGCCTGCCTCATAACGTTGTTTTTGTCATAGCCGACAGCGCCACGATGCATCATGGTGGCGCTTTTTCTTCCGATAAGATAGGCCACATGAGTAATCATGAGTAACACAGTCACCATTTATCACAATGCGGATTGCTCCAAGTCCCGGGCGGCCTTGGAGTATTTGGCAACCCAGGCACCAGACCGGGATGTTGTCATTATTAATTACCTGGACACCCCACCCAGCCACAGCAAACTTGCTGAGCTGTTGCGGCGGGGTGGAATGGGGGCACACGATGCCATCCGCACTAGCGAACCCGCGTACCACGAATTAGCATTAAACGAGACCATGAGTGATGCAGATTTAATTTCAACCATGGTGGCCCACCCTATACTTATTCAACGCCCCATTATCGAAACAGAACTGGGCGTGGTTATTGCACGCCCCATAACAAAGATCGCGGAGGTCTTATAACCCATGCTGAATTGGATAAAAAAAGCTGTGATTGCGACGGCGATCGCGGTGGTATCGACGAGCGTGATGGCGCCCCCGGCTGGCGCTATTTCTGGTGGGCGGATTAATAATGCCGAGAGTTTGGCGTTGTTGATTTTGGGTGGCGCCCAGTGCTCGGGCACTGTTATTTCACCGGAGTGGGTTGTTACTGCTAAGCACTGTGTGCATCAGGGTAATTCTGCGATCTTTATTAAGAAGGAGAATTACCACCCCAAGGAAGCAATTCTGCATCCTAAGAATGATATTGCGTTGATTCGCTTGGATCGCCCGACTAATGCTATTCCTACGCCGCTGGCCAGCACGCATTTGCATCCGCAGGAGCGGGCGACTGTTGCCGGCTGGGGTGGTGGCCAGTACACCGGCGCGTTGATGGCGGATGCTGTGGTGCAGCGGCGGGTGCATAATTTGCCGGATCCGTTGGCTGGGGTGACGGTTATTGAGTCGCAGATTGAGCGGGGTCGTATTCAGCTGGGTGATTCCGGCGGCCCGCTTTTCGACGACCAAGGGAAGCTTGCTGGTGTCCAGTCTGCTGCCGCAGGCCCAGGTACGGTGGCCTTCCACGTGCCGGTGACGGACCATGTGGAATGGATTTCGCGCCACACCGGTATTGTGCAACCGCAGGTGACTGATGGTCCTAGTGATGATGTAGATGCGGTGAAGTACCCAACGGTGGTGCCGCAGCCGCGGTTCCCGGTTACTGGTAGTTCGGTCTTAGAGTCTGTCCTTAATTATGGGTTGGATTTGCGGTTTATTCCGATTCCGTTGTCAAGCTAGTGCGTAGCATAACGCCCCCTGAGTTTTCAGGGGGCGTTTCGTATTGGTATTACAGTGCGTCGTTGCCACGGTCGCCGGTGCGCACGCGGATTAATTCGACGATGTCGGTGACCCAGACTTTGCCGTCGCCGATTTTGTCGGTGCGGGCGGTGTCGACGATGGTGGTGACGACTTCGTCTGATTGTTCATCGCTGACGACTACTTCTACTTTGACTTTGGGGACGAAGTCCACGGCGTATTCGGCGCCCCGGTACACTTCGGTGTGGCCTTTTTGCTGGCCGAAGCCTTGGATTTCGGTCACGGTCATGCCGTGGACGCCTACTTGTTCTAATGCGTCTTTGATGTCGCTCAGGGTGAAGGGTTTGATGACGGCGGTGATGAGTTTCATGGTTTTCCCTCTTCAGTATTGGTTTGTTAGTGTGCCAGGCTACCGGATTTCGGAACCCATGGATTCGTAGGCAGATTCGCCGTGTTGATCAGCGTCGATACCGGAGCGTTCGGCTTCGTCATCAATGCGCCAGCCCATGGTGGATTTCAGGATGATGGCGATCAGTGCGGAGAGGACGCCGGCGAAGATCATGGCAATCAGGGCAATGACGGTTTGTACTACCAGCAGTTTCAGGCCGGCCACGCCGCCGCCAGTGAGTAGGCCGGTGTCTTTGGCGAAGAAGCCGATGGACACGGTGCCCCACAGACCGGCCAGGAGGTGCACGCCCACCACGTCCAGGGTGTCGTCGAAGCCGAATCTGAATTTGAGGCTCACGCCCCATGCGGCGATGGCGCCACCGATGGCACCGACGATGAGTGAGGTAATCGGGGTTAATGCGCCGGCGGCGGGAGTGATGGCGACTAGGCCAGCGACGATGCCGGAGGCGGCACCCAGGGAGGTGGCGTGTCCGTCCCGGATGCGTTCTACGACCAGCCAGCCGAGCATGGCGGCAGCCGCGGCGGCAGTGGTGTTTAGCCAGGCCAGGCCGGCAAGCCCGTCGGCGGCGAAGGCGGAGCCGCCGTTGAATCCGAACCAGCCGAACCACAGGAGTGCAGCGCCCAGCATGACCATGGGCAGGTTGTGGGGCCGGTGGGGTGATTTCATGAAGCTGCGTCGCCTGCCGACGAGGAAGGCCAAGACCAGGGCGGTGGTGCCTGCGGAAATGTGCACCACGGTGCCACCGGCGAAGTCGACGGGTTGGATGGCTGCTACTTTTTCGCCGGCTTCTTCAATGGTGCCGAACATCCAGGCTGCGAAACCGGTTTCATTGTGCGCCAGCAGGCCGCCGCCCCACACCATGTGTGCTAGTGGGAAGTACACCAGTGTGACCCAACAGCCGGTGAAGACCAACCAGGTGGCGAATTTCACGCGCTCTGCGATTGCGCCAGAGATCAGGGCGGTGGAGATCACGGCGAAGGTGAGTTGGAAACACACATCAATGACGTTGGCGTAGCCGTTGGCGCCGGTGATGTATTCGCCGTTGGCGTCGGTGATGCTGTTTTTCAATCCAAAAAATTCGAAGGGGTTGGCAAGGATGCCACCCCAGGATTGGGTGCCATAGGACATGGACCAGCCCCATAGGATGTAGATGAATCCCACGACTCCGATTGCGGAGAAGGACATCATCATCATGTTGAGGACCGACTTCTGTCGGGACAATCCTCCGTAAAACAATGCTAGAGCTGGTGTCATCAGTAGCACCAGTGATGCGGAAATGAGTATCCACGCCGCGTTTCCTGCTTCGGCTCCCATATCAGAACTCCTCAATAATGTGTTTTATACAGCAACCATTCTCTGTACCTCTAAAAAACTATCATGCTATAGAATTAATTTCAATCGAGCGATAGAAATAATTCACCAGCCTCTCCAAAAAGCACCAAAAACCCAGCTCACACGATTGCGAACTGGGTTACAAACCGGGTCTTCTGCCCTACTATTTCAGCGCCACATCAGGCATACACAATACTCAACAGCCATCAGTTTTTAACAATGTTGTAGTACAACGGAACGGAATCCCAACCAAATTCCACATTCGACACCTTGTCGGAATACCCACCGATGGTGCTGTATGTCCACAGTGGAATAGCTGGCAGCTCCCGGAATAAAATCTCCTCCGCCCGATGATAAAAATCAATGGCCTCCGTGGTCGTCGCTGCAGCATCCGCCTGTGCCAAAAGATCATCAAATTCCGGCGAATAATAATCCCCACTGTTAGCACTATCATCGGCGGCAAACTGCGCAGACAAAAAGCTATTAATCATAGGATAATCCGCCTGCCATCCAGAGCGAAACGGGCCGCCAATCGTATGCTGCGTCACATCTCGAATCAACGCACTATATGTAGGATACGGCTCCCCCACTGCCGGAATGCCCAACGTTTCATGTATCTGTTGCGTCACTATCTCCACTCATGCCTGATACCCACCATCAGCGTTATAAAAAATGATAAATTCCCCCGTGTACGGTGATATGGCATCTGCCTGTGCCCAGAGCTCCTTGGCTTTCTGTGGGTTGTAGGTCAGCACCTCATTGCCCGGAATAATGTTAGAATAGCACTCCACACTGGGCGTACCGAAATCAACTGCTGGCGTATAAACTCCCGAATACACATTCTTCGTGATAGCCTCCCGGTCAAATGCCATTGAGATTGCTTGCCTGCGCAAATTCCCCTCTTCCCCACTGAAATACTCAAATTTCTAGGGAATCATGAGGCACTGATTCACGGCTGTTGGCTTATTAATGGTCCGGTCCCCCAACTCGGCTTCAAACGTTGAAAAGGCACTGAGCGGCACAGTCTCTAACACATCGAGCCGCCCAACCAACAAATCCTTGTAAGCAGCATCAATATCAGGATAAACCACAAATTTAACACCATTGTTTTGTGCCCGACGCGGCCCACTGTAGGAATCATTAGCCACCAGGGTAATGTCCTGGTTGTGGTTCCAGGATGCGAAAGCATACGGCCCGTTGCCGATGGGATGTTCCCCAAACGCATCCATGTCTTCGAAAGCAGAATCCGGCAGTGGGTAGAAAGCTTGGTGTCCCAGTCGGTCGGGGAAGTTGCTCAAAGGTTCGGATAATTCAATGGTGAATGTTTTCTCGTTGATGATTTTCACGCCTTCGAGTGAGCGGCTCCCCGTGGCATCGTAACCTTTGATGGGCTTGAATAGACTGCTTAAGGCCTGTTTGTGTTTGATTAAGTAGTTCCAGGCTAGGACAAAGTTGCTAGCCCGTACGGGGGTCCCGTCGCCAAATGTGGCGTTGCGGAGTTTGATTTTGTAGATGCGGTCGCCTTCCAGTTCGATGGATTCGGCCATGTCGTTTCGAGTTTCCCCGTAAGCGTCGTAGTACACCAAGCCAGCGAAGAGGGAATGTATGTTTTTGAAGCCGCCGTTTTCGTTGGTCTCCCCGGGGAGGAGTGGTTTTTGTGGTTCAGTTCCCCAGGCGGTGATGAGGTTTTTGTCATCCCGGTCTGTGGGTGTGGTGGCGGCACAGGCTGCAAAAATCAGTGTGAGCATTGCTGTGGCGCTCACAGCGAGGGTCTTTTTGAACAGCGTGTTTATAAACAGCATGGCAATGGCTCAACCTTTAGTACCAGGTTCGTGGTGCATGTGGCAGTTGCTACCTACCTTCAAATACTAACGGTACATCTTCACAGGTTCGACACGCGACTTACTCATCACGTGTCAGATTCTACGAGTTTTTCCTGGGTTTTTGGCACGTCTTGGGGTGCGTTTGGCGTTGGTGTTTGTGCTGCTATCCACGCCTCAAGTTGTGTGCATACTTGTTGTATGTGCATGCCGGAGCCATCAATTCGGGTCCAGGGCACCGCGTCTGTTGGCAGTGTGGCTAGGGTGGCAAAGTGGACTTGTTCTTGGGCGGCCCACATGTGCCAGTAGGGTTCGTAGGATGGGTCCCGGCGTAGTGCCCTGGTGCGGCGCACCGCGGCGTCGGCGGAGAGGATGATCACCAGCACGTGTTTCTCGATGCGTAGTGCTGCTTGCACAGTGTCGCTGGTTACTGCGCCGACGCCTTCAATGATTTTTCCGCCTTTGGGTAGGGTTACCCAGTCTCCAGCTTGGTTGTGTTTCCAGTCCCAGCGATGATAGCCCGGGTTTGTTGCATGCAATACGTCGTGGGCGATGATGGTTGCGCCCGCCGCTAGACCGGACCAGCCGGGGTAGAATTCATCCATGTGCACAACTGGTAAGTTCAGTGTTTTACCTAGGTGTTTTGCTATAGTGGTTTTTCCGGAGCCAGATGGCCCGTCAATAAAAATAATCATGTTATGCCCCCAAAAATCGGAATGATCCACACCATACCGCAATGCCAATGGACGCTATTCCGGCAAGAAAACAAATAACCACCAACTTAGTTTCTTTTGTGCCCCAGTGGGATTCCCGAGCCCAGGTGCGGGGTGCATCAAGCCCGAATCCTCGGGCTTCCATGGCAGTAGCGAGTTTCGTACCGCGGCGGATTGCCAACACTAGTAACCCAAATGTCATGGTCAGGGCGCGGCGGATGCGGCCCTGCCCGTCAAGGCCGCGCACTCGGCGGGCTCGTTGCATGGCTTCCCAGTCGCGGCGGAACAGGCTGACGAGGCGTGCCCCGGCGACCGTACCGATGACGAAGCGGGGTGGGAGTTTGAGGTTTTGGCTAAGACCATCGCCTAGTTCGGTGGGGTCGATGGTGCCCAACAGCACGATAACGGGAAGGCCGACAGCGAGTACCCGCACCATAATGGCGGCCGCGAGGCTTAGAGAGTTGTCGGTTACATGTGCGAAGAAGAAGGAGAAGTATTCCTGCCCTTCGGGCCTACCATAGAGCACCATAGACATGCCAGAAATAGGTGTGATCAGAATGATCGGTAGGCTACGGCGGAAGAGCACTCGGTAAGGTACGCCCAGTATTGACGCCCCCATGATCGTCCATGTAAGCGATACTGCGGCAGAGACGATGTCAACACTGATGAGTAATGGTGTGGTGAAGAGCAGCAAAGCGATGATGCGAGCAACCGGGTTAATGGTGTTGAGCATTTAGCACCCCACTACCTGTGTGTGGTCGGCCATCGCTTGGTCAAAAAGCTCATCGTGGGTGACAGAGACCACGGTGGTGCCGGTGGCTGTCAGGTTGCGCAGCAGCTGCACGAGTTCGATGAAGGTGGTGCGGTCTTGGCCGAAGGTGGGTTCGTCGAGAAACACCACCTGCGGGGTGTTGATCAGCGTGGTGGCGACACTGAGGCGACGTTTTTGACCGCCAGAAAGGCTAAATGGATTCGCCTCAGCCAAGTGTTCGAGGCGTAATTGGGCGAGGATGTCCATGGCTTTGGCACGAATCGTATCTTCGGATTGGCGCAGTACTTTGGTTGAGACCAATAATTCCTCTACAACAGTGCGCGCCACGAACTGGTGTTCGGGGTCTTGGAAAACGTATCCCATGCGGCGGGCCAACTCCTTCGATTTCCACGCGCGGGGATTCAGGCCCAAACCAGCCGCGATGTCCGGATGCACACTGATATCCCCAGCGTGCACAGGCAAAAGGCCGCACATGCTGAGCAGCAGCGTGGATTTACCCGCCCCGTTCGGCCCGGTGATGACGGTGGAATGGCCACGCGGAATCGCCCAATCCAGCGGCTGCATGCCAGGCAGTGGCTGGTTCCAGCCGGTGACAACTCCCCGCAACGTCAGTGCTGCTTCGCTTGTCGACGCCACCGGCACCGGCGTAAACACCGGGTCATGCCCGGGCATCCAGATGCCAGCCCTGGCGAGGCTTTCACCATATTCAGCCACGATCTGCGACAACGACGCATCCGCAAGCAGGCTCTGCTCCCCCAGCACCAAGCACCGATCAACCACATCCGCCCAGGTGGAAACACGATGCTCCACGATGATGAGCGTGGCGCCGGTTTCCGCCGCAACGTGAGTGACCGCCCGCACCACTTCCTGCACCCCCTCGGGATCCAGGTTGGCAGTGGGCTCATCCAACACGATGATGTCGGCACCCATGGCAAGCACACCTGCGAGCGCCAACCGTTGCTTCTGTCCCCCAGATAATTCCGCCGTGGGGTGATCCAACGACACATCCAAACCAACGAGTTCCAGGCTACGCCGCACCCGGCGCCAAATCTCTTCCCGCGGAACCCCCAAGTTCTCACAACCAAAGGCGACGTCATCGCCAACTTTGGTGGAGATCACTTGGGAGTCTGGGTCTTGGAGAACCATGCCCACGATGCCGTTGACGTGTAATTCCCCCATGGAATCACCATCGTCGCTGCCCAGTACCCCGGCGATGGCAGCTAACAAGGTGGATTTTCCTGCTCCTGAAGCCCCCAGGAGGAGGAGTTTCTCACCGTGCTCGATGGTGAAATCCAGGTCACTAAAAGCTGGTAGTTTGCGGCTGGCATGGCGGTAACCAAAGCCGCGGGCACTAATGTGACTACTACTGGCCATCTGTTAGTTAAACAACAGCCCGTTGTTCACGCCCCACCGCAAACCGGTCGAGTGCACCAGTGCGCGCCAAGGCTGCAACCAGGTAATAACCCAACACTCCAGCCAGGATTGCCCCGGAGATAACCAGGGTGCTCAGGTAGGTGATGTTAAAGGCCAAGGCTTTGGAGGCGTTAGCGGACGTGAAGAGTTCCAGGATGAACGCGCCCACACCAGCACCCACACCAGCCAAGGTGGCTGGCACCAACCCAAACCTCTTGTAGGCGAAAGCGAGGAAGATGAGTTCCGCACCTAGGCCTTGGGCGAGGCCGGAATACACGGTTCCGATGCCCCACTGGTTGCCAATGGCGGTGGATACGCAGGCGGCGACGACCTCGACGAAGATGGCGGCACCAGGTTTGCGGATGACAAGGCCGCCGACGACTCCCCCGAGGAGCCAGATGCCGGTGGCGATGCCGCCTAGGCCGGGGGTGGCTGCGGTGTACCAGGCATAGCCGACGGTGTTCCAGATCCAGAAGATGAGGCCAATGGCGACCGCTAAAACTGCGGCGATGATGATGTCAATGACTCGCCATGTGTGTGATGAGGTGGTGTGATTATTCTCAGTCATATTTGCTCCCTAGCGCCGGTATTACCCGGATCAGGTTCGACGATTCAACGCACCGCTGGCATGTTTGGCGTTATCTCAGCTCACTTAGATGGGCGGGTTAGCACTCGTGTTAGGTTATGTACCCCCAGAGTATAAAACGAATTGCTGCAAAACAAAATTATTGTTGTCTGGCAGTGAGAATTTCCACGATGAGCTGGTGCAATGGCACTGGTACGGCCACGCGATTTGCCATGCGGATGATGGCGCCCACTTGTGCATCTAATTCATTGGACTTACCGTCGAGGATGTCGCGTTGCATGGAGGTGGTGGATGCTGGGTCTTGTTCGTCGGCGAAGGTGAGGGTCTGGTCCACGATGTCGGCCGGTAGGTTGATGTGGTGGGCGCGGGCGGTGGTTGCGGCTTCGTCAATCAGTGCCCGCAGGCTGTCGCGGTAGGTGGTGCGCAGCACGCCGAGAGGTTGGTTGAAAACCGCCCCGAGGGCCCCAAATGGGCTGACGAACATGGCTTTTACCCACACGTCGGCCAAAATATCGTCTTTGACGCATGGAATTATGGGGGTTACTGCTAAGAGGGCAGCGAGTTCGGCCACGATGTTTTGGGTGTCGGAGTGGATACTGCCAAAGGTCAGGCTTTGAATATTGCCGTCGTGTGCGGTGATACCGGGAGCGACTTTGGTGAAGAAGCCGCGAACAACAGCGGGTATGACGCGGTTAGCCCCGTATTTTTCTATGGCGATGCTGGGCATTTCGACGGAATTTTGGGTGGTCATCACCACGGTTGTGGGGTCGGAGAGATCTGGTAGGTCCACTGCGCCGAGGGTTTTTGCGGCAATGATGAGTAGGTCCGCGTTGGTGATGGTGTGGGTGACGGGGGCATCGATAAGCACAGTACTCTGCGGGCTTCGTAGCTCAATAGGTGATTGCTTTAATCTATCGTATGTTTTCCCGCGAGCCACAAAAATCACATCCGCACCAGCTTTTTTGAGGTGCCCGCCGTACCATGTTCCGACCGCCCCAGCCCCATAAACAACAATCTTCATACCTCCACTGTAATGTTCATTCGACTAGGATGAATATGCACTTTTTTATTTCCCCAACCAATGTGAGGATTAATCATGCCCAGTGGCCTTGCTGCATTGCTTGACGACGTGGCTCTAATAGCAAAAACCGCATCTGCCAGTGTAGATGACGTGGCCGCCGCAGCAGCCCGAACCTCTGCCAAAGCCGCTGGTGTAGTCATTGATGACACCGCCGTAACGCCCCGCTTCGTCAAAGGCGTCACCCCGGCACGCGAATTACCTATTATTTTTCGCATTACCAAGGGGTCCCTTTTTAATAAGATCATCATCATTTTGCCGATCTGCTTAATATTGAATGCCTTAGCCCCCAAGGCGCTTACCCCACTCCTGATGATGGGTGGCATTTATTTGTCATTTGAAGGCGCGGAAAAGGTATGGGAATTCATCTTCGGGCACAACAAAGAAGCCGAAGAAGAAGCAGCGGCCAAAGATGAAAACACCCTGGTGCGCGCCGCCATCACCACCGACCTAATCCTATCCGCAGAAATCATGGTGATTTCCCTCAACGAAGTCTCCACACAAGACTTCTGGATGCAACTAGGGGTTCTCCTGACAGTAGCCGTGGTGGTCACCGTCGCGGTGTACGGGACAGT